>CAISPD010000105.1 GCA_903887275.1 uncultured Mucilaginibacter sp. | reverse complement strand
TGCTACGCGTTCCGCACCGACAACAGCGGTCCGCCCATCTCCACCGACGAGATCATCCGCGACCTCGACACCATCCGCGCCGAATTCCCACTGGTGATGCTGATCTGTGATGTGTGGTGTGACTTGATGATTGACAGGCGTAAAGTATTGAAGCCGGTTCACCGATAATCTCTGCGAACTCAATATTTCCGCGGCGTTCCCGGTGGTTAAATAAAACAAATTCCGGACAGACAATCATAAACTATTGATCACAATAAGCTCGATAGTATCGGTAACGACCTTGCATTTGTTAGCGGAGGATTCGAGAGAGAATAGTATATCCCGGTGTTTGATCAAACGAATTGGGTCCTTTTCATTGGCGAAAAGGTCGGCCAACGCATGAAAATATACCTGGTCGCTCTGGTGTTCGTATTCTTTGATCAAACGGCAGGTATCAAGCATAGCTGTTGAATCTTCGATCCTGGCCAATGCCTTTATCAGCTTGTGCAATTCGCTGCATGAGCGTTTTATATAATCTGCAATCTGAGATATCTCCGGAATAAAGTTTTCTATATGATAAAGCTGCATTCTGCCGGCTGCTTCATGCACATAGTCGGCCACGTCGTCAATAGCTGATGCAAGGGCGTAAATATCTTTTCTGTTAAATGGTGTAAAGAAAACCTTGTCGAGCCCGAGATAAACTTTATGAGTAATATCGTCGCCTGTTTCTTCCAGTAAATTGATCTGCTTGTAAAATGGCTCGCGTTCGGCTTCGGTCTTACTATCAATTACCGCAACCAAAAGTTCGGACATTTCACAAATATTCTGCCCTGCACGGTTAAATAAACCATAAAAAAGATCGCGATGAGAAAAGAAGTTGTGAAAAATATTGGCCATAATTCCCTGATACGGGGCTAAAATAGGGCTGTAATATTAATTCAGTATTAATGAGCGACAACTTAGTTTAATTAATTTTTAAGGCATGTGTAAAATGATCGTATTATCATAAGTATTTGAAATACAAGTAAATATGTAATTTAACTAATAATTATTTGATTTAATTCAGAGGCGATATCCTTGTTTTTGCCCCGAATATTGCTTTCAATGTCACCAAATGTTAATTATCTCTTAACATTGAGGTAATATGAGCTCCGCACCTTTGAATCGAAATTTAATTTAACCTCATTAAACATGAAAAGATTCATTACTAAAGTAGCCGGATCAGCGCTATTTTTAGCCCTGACAGTTGCGGGTTATCAGAGCAATGCGCAAAGCACAACTCTTGCCGCTGTTAATACCAAGTCAACTTCAATCAAACAGGACGCATCAAATACTGCGCCTGAAACAAAAGCTGCTGCAAAACCAGCAGAAGACACCAGCTGGAAACCACAAAGAAGAGTTTGGGGTTATGCCTTTGGTGATTTTTACTACGCTGCACATACTGATCAAAATACAGGTGCACGTGGATCTGAGCATAATTATGCAGGCGTTCCTACCTACCGTAACGCTTTTCAATTCCGTCGTATCTATCTTGGCTACGATTACGAGATCAACAAAAAATTTAAAGCTGAGTTTTTATTGGCTTCTGAGCCAAACGCAAACACTGGCGTAAATGGAGCAACTGCTATCCAAAACGGTGATAACCTTGTTGACGGCAAAATGGGCCTATATATTAAGAACATTAATATCCGTGTAAGGGAAATCTGGTCAGGAACTGACCTGGTAGTTGGTGAAATGGCAACTCCTGGTTTTGCAATGAATGAGCCAGGAACAAACGGACCAAGCACGCTGGCAGAAGCAAACTGGGGAAACCGTTTCCTGGAAAAAACTGTAGCCGACTTACACAAAACTAACTCTTACGATGTTGGTGCTGCTTTAGAGGGAACTTTTGATCCATCAACCAAAAACTTTGGTTATGTATTTATGGTAGGCAATAACAGTCAGGCTAGTTTATTATCTGCTGCCAATGCCAATACCGGCTTCTATAAAATATTCTATGGTGATATCTGGGGTAAATTCTTTAATAAACACTTATTAGTAGATATTTATGCAGATAACGTGCGAACTGCACCTGCAACAGCTACTATCCCTGGTCAGTCGCATGGAATGTGGAAAGCATCAGCAGCATATCTTTCATCAAAATTCTCAGTTGGTGTTGAAGCTTATACCCAATCATTCACCAGCGGTGTAACCAATACAACTACAAAAGCACCGGAAGATGCAACTGCACAGGCTTTGTCTATATGGGTAAAAGTTCCATTAGTTAAAGACAAACTGACTGCCTTTGGTCGTTATGATGGCTATAACCCTAACACTAATTTTGTTACTGCCAATTCATATACCACAAACACAAACTTTTCTTCTTATAACCCAACTAACAAGGAAACTTTCTATACAGCTGGTCTAGATTTCACACCTGCTAAAAACATTCACTTTGCACCAAACTTCTGGTTGGTAAATTTCAAAGATCAGCGCGATCCATCAGTAACTGGTTATGTTGCTCCTGATCACACCCTGGTTTACCGTTTAACCTTCTACTACGTGTTTGGTAAATAAAATCTTAAGTAAAAAAACCACAGATCATGAAAATTATCAAAAATTTAATGCTGGCCGTTGTTGCTCTTGTAGCTTCGTCAATAGCCTTTTCAGCTAATGCGCAGGACAATACCCTGTTAGGCGCAGGAAGTACATTTGTTAACCCTTTATTCTCTAAAATATTCTCAGGGTACACTGCTTCAAAAGTTAACTACCAGTCAATCGGTTCTGGCGGTGGTATTTTACAACTTACCAACAAAACCGTAGATTTTGGTGATTCTGATGCTCCGTTGAATGCAGATCAGGCAGCAAAAATGACTGCTCCGGTTTTACATATCCCGATGACTTCGGGAGCTGTGGTTGTTATTTATAACATACCTGGTATTTCTACTCCTTTGAACCTTACAGGCAAAGACCTTGCTGATATATTCCTGGGTAAAATTACTAACTGGAACAGCGCAGAAATTAAAGCAACTAACAAAAACGTTAACCTGCCCGATCTTCCTATCGTAGTAGTTCACCGTTCTGATGGTAGCGGTACATCATTTATCTTCACCGATTACCTTACTAAGGTTAATCCTGAGTGGGCAAAACGCGTTGGTAAAGCAAGTGCTGTTAACTGGCCTGCAGGTTTAGGCGGTAAAGGTAGTGAAGGTGTAGCTGGTTTAGTAAAGCAAACTCCTGGTGCAGTTACCTATGTTGAGTTGGCATACGCTAAGCAAAACAGTTTGCCATTTGCTAATATCCAAAACAAAAGTGGTAAATTTATTACCCCTACATTAGAAGCAACTACCCTGGCTAGCAACGTAGTAATACCTGATGATTCAAAAGTATCAATCACTGATACCGACAATCCTAAAGGTTATCCTATTGCCAGCTTTACCTGGGCTTTGATCTATAAAGAACAAAATTATAATGGTCGTTCGAAAGCACGCGCTACCGAACTATTGAAATTGCTTTGGTACAATATTCATCAGGGCCAGGCACAATGTGCACCATTGAATTATGCACCTCTTTCTAAATCAGCTGTAAAAGTTGCTGAAAAGATTTTGAAATCAGCAACCTTCGACGGTAAAGCAATTCTGTAAAGAACGCAAGCGATAAAAAACTAAAGCGGAAATCTAAAAGTGTGAAGTAAAACAAACTTCATACTTTTAGCTTTCTGCTTTTGGCACGTTAACTGATCAACAATAAAACAAACTGTAGTGGAAAATAAAAGACTGGCCCTTTCCAACTCCCAGCTGAAATGGGAAAATATCTTTAAGAGGGTATTAAAAACAATGAGTGCCATACTGGTACTGATTGTAGTTGGTGTATTTATCACGCTAATTGTTCAATCATGGCCTACCATCAAAACACTGGGAATTGGATTTTTATGGGGAAAAGTATGGGATCCGGTAGGTAACGTGTATGGAGCCTACCCATTTTTAATTGGTACGCTGCTTACATCTTTTATAGCGCTTTTTATTTCAATTCCATTTTCTTACGCAATTGCGATTTACCTGGGTGAATACAATCCAAAAGGCTGGCTTTCAGATCTGCTAAAAAATACGGTCGAACTGATTGCGGCAGTCCCTTCTGTGATCTATGGCTTTTGGGCACTTTTTGTACTGGTGCCTATTATCCGTGGCATTGAGCTTAAATGGCACATTGCCCCTTATTATGGTATAGGTATTTTTACTTCGTCGCTTATATTGGCTGTAATGATCATACCCTATGGTGCTTCGTTGGGTATAACGCTCATCAGGATGACCCCTTCGCCATTAAAAGAAGGAGCTTACGCTTTAGGTGCTACCCGATTTGAAGTTATCCAAAAGGTGATCACCCCTTATACACGCTCGGGTTTGTTTGCAGGCATACTACTATCTCTTGGCCGTGCGCTTGGCGAAACTATGGCCGTTACTATGGTTATTGGTAATACCAGTGCCCTGGCTAATAGCTTTAAAGAAATGATTTTTGGGCCGGGTAATACCATGGCCAGCGTTATTGCTAACGAATTTACCGAAGCAGATCATACCCAATATTTATCTGCGCTGATTGAATTAGGATTGGCTCTCTTTTGCGTAACTGTTGTTATCAACCTTATTGGCAAACGTATCATTACCAGATTTACTAATTAATTTACGTTATGGATATTTCAAATAATCAAAACCAATCAATGGCCCTGCAACAGGGTATACAAAGGTTTACCATATCGGGAAAAGAAAAAAACATGTTTGCTGCGTTTTTTCTGTCGCTGGTCTTAGGACCTGTTGGCCTTTTTTACTCCTCAGTTAAGGGTGGTATCATTATGACGCTGGCTGGCGGCGCAACAGTTTTGTTGGGTAAAAGCACCGATTCGCCCGTGTTTTTTAAATGGGGATTGATATTTGTTTGGATCATCAGCATGATCTGGTCCTACAATACCGCTAAAAAAACAATAAAAAACGACGATAAGCGATTGCTGTTCCGTAACGCCGAGAGCATTTTATACAAAGCGCTGATATTTATTTTGGCGTTCGCCATAACTATACCTCTGGTTATTATTCTTATTTATATTATCCGCCAGGGCGTTACCCAGGTTAACTGGCATTTTTTAACCCATGTTCCTGCTCCGGTAGGTGAAAAGGGCGGGGGTATAGCAAATGCCTTGCTCGGAAGCTTTCTGATGGTATTAATGTCGGCCTTACTAGCTGTGCCGGTTGGTATAGCTGCTGGTATTTACCTGAGCGAAAACCCAAAAACAAAGCTTGCTTACTATGCAGGCTTGTGCGTAGATATCCTTCAGGGGGTTCCCTCTATCGTGGTAGGTATCGTTATCTATTTCTGGAT
The DNA here is from genome assembly GCA_903887275.1 of uncultured Mucilaginibacter sp. GTDB lineage: Bacteria > Bacteroidota > Bacteroidia > Sphingobacteriales > Sphingobacteriaceae > Mucilaginibacter. The sequence continues at coordinate 12,158 of CAISPD010000105.1, read as the reverse complement.
CGTAAAACCGATAGGTTTTTCAGCAATTTCTGGTAGTGTGGCCTTAGCCATCATGATGCTGCCTATAGTTATCCGTAGTACAGAGCAAACCTTAAAAATGTTGCCCGACTCGTTGAAAGAAGCTGCCTTATCTTTAGGTGTACCTTATCATAGGGTTATATTGAAGGTAATAGTTCCATGCGGTTTCGCCGGTATATTATCGGGTATTATGCTTTCCATTGCCCGTATTGTTGGTGAAACAGCACCACTGATATTTACTGCATTTGGTAATAGTTATTTAAGCACCAATGTTTTTGGTCCTATGGAAAGTTTACCCCACGTTATTTTTACCTATGCAACCAGTCCTTATGATGATTGGCATAACCTGGCCTGGGGAGCCTCCTTTATCCTGCTCGTATTTGTTCTCGCACTAAATATTATCACTAAAGTGATCACAAGAAAATGGAAAGTACAATTGTAAGCGCTGAAAATATTAACGCTTATTATGGCGAAAGTCACGCTATAAAAAATGTGAATATCAAAATAAACCGCAATGAAGTTGTTGCGATGATGGGCCCGTCGGGCTGCGGAAAAACAACCTTCCTGCGTTGCATCAACCGGATGCACGAGTTGATACCTAATGCACGTGCAGAAGGTGTTATGAAACTTGATGGCGAGGACGTTTATAAAATGAACGTGATCTATGTTCGGTATAAAATAGGGATGGTGTTTCAACGCCCCAATCCCTTCCCGAACATGAGTATCTACGAAAACGTAATTGCCGGTTATTTGCTCAATGGCATCAATGTACCTAAAGCAGATAAGGATGTTATTGTAGAAAAATCATTAACAAGTGCTGCACTCTGGAATGAAGTAAAAGACTCGCTTCACAAAAAAGGTACATTCCTTTCTGGCGGTCAGCAGCAGCGCTTGTGTATAGCCCGAGCTATTGCGATGCAACCGGAAGTGATCCTGTTTGACGAGCCTACTTCGGCATTGGACCCGATCTCGACCTCAAGTGTAGAGAACCTGTTCCATGAGTTGAAGCAGAATTATACCCTGATCATCGTTACCCACAATATGCAGCAGGCTGCCCGTGTAAGCGACCGTACAGCTTTCTTTTACCTGGGCGAATTGGTGGAGTTTGACGATACCAAGGTGATGTTCACTAATCCGAAAGATCAGCGTACGCAAAATTATATAACCGGAAGGTTTAGTTAGTGGGGTACAGGGCGGATGGCGCCTGTCGGTTTCCTGCAAATATTATTTATAGGCGTAAGTTGAAAGGGTTTAACCATTACAACATTTCAACCTTACAACATTTCAACATTACAACAAAAAAGAAAAAATGGCACCAATAGAAAACGAAATTAATGCAACCAAAAAGGAGTTGATCAACATGTGGTTATTGGTTCAATCGCAATTGAACAAAGCCCGCGAAGCCATGGTGAAGTTTGATAAGGATCTGGCCCGCGAAGTGTTGGTGAAAGAAAAAAGAGTAAACTCGTTTGAGCTTAAGATCGACCGTGATTGCGAAAATATTTTTGCCCTGCATTGCCCGGTGGCAGTTGATCTGCGCTTCCTGCTGGCCGCATTGAAAATTAATACCAACCTGGAAAGAATAGGTGATATTGCTGCCGGTGTTGCCAAATATGTGATTGAAACCTCTGTTAATTTTGATAGCGCGATACTGGAAAGTACTTCGATATTAAGCATGTATGATGAAGCGATAAATATCCTGGTAGATACTCGTGTGGCTTTCGAAAATGAAGACACAGCATTGGCCCGCAGTATATTTAAACGCGATGAGATATTGGATGCTGTTAACCGTAATGCCACCCAGATCATTTCTGACGTCATTAAAACGGAAGCTACCGGTTTGAATGAGGCATTATTTATGCTATCTATCATTCGTAAACTGGAACGCATCGGCGATCAATCCAAAAACATTGCCGAAGAGATCATTTTCTATGTTGAAGCAAAGATCCTGAAACACTCAGGCGCCTCGAAAGCTAAGCTATAATACAATAATAGTTTTGATTTGATTGATTGAAAGGCGCCCGGTAAGGGTGCCTTTTTTGTTGCAAATGGGATTGGTGGTTGGTTATTAGTTGATCTGTGATTGGTTCCCTGTAACAGGTTCGGTAAAACTTACGAAGTTTTTAAAACTTCGTAAGTTTGATTTCGCCTTTCGTTTAAATACTCAACCCCAACCCCCCCGACAGCTATCGGGACAACCAATACAACTAATTCAACCAAACTAAAGATTCTTCCCCAGCTTATCCAAAATATCCTGCGGTACTTTTTGCAGGTCGAGGACGAGGAAGCCATCGAGGCAGTCGGCGAATTTGGGATCGATATTGAAGCAGATGATCTTGGCGTTCAAGGCAATATATTGGCGCAGTAATACCGGAACTTTCATGCTTTCCGTTTCTACTTCCGAGATCAGGTTATCAAGCCCTTTAAAACTATCCTCGCCAGCTAACAATATATCGGTGTCAACACTTGAAAAGTCGACTTTGAATTTCCTGCGCGGACGTACATACTGGGCCATTTCATGGTCGAAATGATTGCGGTTGATGTAATCTACGATCAGTGATTTGGAGAACTTCGAAAAGGTATTGCTGATACTTACCGGCCCAATGAGGTATCGGTAGCGGGGATTATCGATGAGATATTTAAGGATACCTTTCCAAAGCAGGAATAGCGGTAGGGGCTTTTGCTGGTATTCTTTTCGGATAAACGAACGTCCCAGTTCGAGGCTTTTGCGCAGCACAGGTACAAATTGTTCCTTGATTTTGAAAAGTTCGTTCAGGTAAAAGCCTTTTTTGCCAAGACTGTAGAATATTTCGTCGCCCAGGCCAAGTCTATAGGCACCAACTACACGTTTTGCATCAGTATCCCAGATAAACAAATGATGGTAATAAATATCATATTCGTCCAGGTCGATATTCTTGTTGGTACCTTCGCCAATATCCCTGAATGTAAGTTCGCGCAGGCGGCCAATTTCGCGGATCAGGTTAGGGATAGATGAAGTGGGAACAATAAACACTTCATAATTTTTTTCTACCCAGATTCGGTAATTGTCGCGCAGAGGTTCAACCTCTTTTGCCAATATTTCAGATGCTATCTCTGGTACAATAGCTGCAGCTTCCTTTTTTATTTTGAATAAATTACGCGGGTCAAATATTTTTTTCTCGCTATCAAGGCCGGTGCCTAATGCATAGGTTTTGGCGCGCAAAAAGTTTAATATTTTGGATGGATTGGGGAACCCAACGATCTCTTCCACATTTATAGGCTTGCCGATACGAAGCTTGATTGCGTGCCCTTGCTTATTGAATAACTCAGACGGGAGTTTGGCAGTGCGCAGACTTGGGTGTATGAGGCTTAGCAAGTTAAATAACAAGCCATTGTTGCCATGGAAATAAATAGGCACCACAGGGACGCCAGCGCGGGCAATAAGTTTACCAACAACCGGGTGCCACATTTTGTCTGTTACCAGTTGTTTGTCAACCTTAAACGTTGAAACCTCGCCGGCAGGGAATATTCCTATCGGTGTGCCGTTGGCCAGCAGTTCGAGCGTGGTTTTTAGTCCGCCAATACTCGACGAATGTTCGATGTTTTCAAAAGGGTTTACAGCAACAAAATAATCGGCCAGGTTAGGTATCTTTTTTAGCAGGAAATTGGCCATGATCTTTGAATCTGGCCGGGCCATACAGAGTATTTTAAGCAATACCATTCCTTCAATACCACCGTAGGGGTGATTTGCAAGCGCAATAAAGCTGCCCTCGGCGGGGATGTGTTTTAGCTCACGCTCGTCAAATTCAATTTCAACGCCGCATCCCGCCAGAATAGCATCTACAAATTCGGGGCCCTGTTTTGGTTGCGCCTCTGCAAATAGCTTGTTTACCTGGTTTATTTTCATCACCTCCATCAGCAAGGCAGCCAGTCCCGGCATCTTCAACTTGTCAAGTTTAGTTGCCTTTGCAAACTCTTCGGTGGTTATAATCTTCATCTGGGCCGTTAAAATTGTTGCTTAGGTTAAGGAAATAAATATCCTGAATTTTATGTTAATTTACTGTTACCAAAACCGAATATGCGATCACAACTAAAAAACTATTTTTCAGTTTCAAAAAAGGAATGGAACGGCTTAGTTGTTTTAGTTGTTTTGATTTTGCTGGTATTGGCGACACCTTACCTTTTTAAATTTTTTCGTAAAGATAACATAGTTGATCCACATGCTCTTGATAAAGCAGTATTGTTATTAAATCTTGTTAACAAGCAATCGGCTATTAAGCAACAAAAAATTGGGACCGGTGTAAAGATCGAACTAAATTCTGCTGATACTTCGAAACTAAAGGAACTGGTTGGAATTGGTTCTGCTTTTGCCCGGCGCATCGTAAACTACCGGCAGCGGCTTGGTGGCTTTTACCGGAAAGAACAATTGCTGGAGGTTTTTGGACTAGATACGGCGCAATATGCCGCAATACAACAACAAGTATCAGTAGATACCTTCGGGATAAAAAAAATACATATCAATAAAGTTAGTTTTGAAGGCTTGCAGCGTTTCCCGTACCTTAGCTACAAACAAATGAATGCCCTGATCCGGTTTCGTGAGCAGCACGGAGAATATACCTCGCTGGCCGATCTCAGAGCGGTGGCAATCATAGACAAAATAACACTACAAAAGATTAAACCCTATATCTCATGCCAATGATAGAGGATGCTATAAAAAATGCTGTACGCGATATACCCGATTTTCCTAAACCAGGTATCGTATTTAAAGATATAACGCCAATTTTAAAAGATCCTGCGCTTTGCGAAAGTATAGTTGAAGCCTTCGCCCAAAAGCTGAAACATACTGATATTGATGTGATTGCGGGTGTTGAAAGCAGAGGCTTTTTATTTGGATTGATGCTGGCCACCAAACTTGGTGTACCCTTTGTGCCGGTACGTAAAGCCGGAAAGCTACCTTATACCATTCGCCAAAAAGCCTATGAGCTCGAATATGGCAGCGCTACCATAGAAATGCATATTGATGCCTTCGAACCTGGCGCACATGTACTTATCCATGACGATCTGCTGGCAACCGGCGGTACTGTTTTAGCCGCAAGTGAACTCATTCATGAAATGGGCGGGACCGTAGCCGGATTTGCATTTGTAGTTGGCCTCGGCTTCCTTAATGGCGCTGAGCGCATAAAGCCCATCAACGATAATATTATCATACTCGCCGATTACTGACCGCCGAATTACTTGTACAAATAGCTATCGGTATTGTTGATATTGTTGTTGTTTTGCGGTAAAGCCGTAAAACATTGGCTCTTTACTTTACGATCAACGTAACCGTTTGAGTAGTATGAGCGCTGAAATAGCCGAGCGTAGTAGGTGTAATATTTGAAGGTGGATTTGCCGGTGCTACCTGACCACCCGGGTTAGTTACCTGCTGCTGGCTCAGCGTAAACCAATACTTATAAACAGGTTTGTCTATACATTGCATCTCAACGCTAACAGTATCTTTTGCATGAATTTTAGTGTCGTTCTGCTGCAGGTCAAGGTTAACATACTTGCCGTCAATAAACTGGTCGTCGTAGGCAAAAATAGTTTTCACCTGCACACTATTTACATACATAACAAAACGATATTGGTTGGCTTCGCCCGATGGGTCCTTGAAATGAACGGAAATTACTTTTTCGCCATTGGCAGGGTTAAAGTAGTCGGGTTTAGCACTGATGGAATCAAGAGTAACAACTTTCGGAACCGTTGAACTTGAGGTATAGGTTTGCCCGTCTGTAACTACTTTAAGGTTATAAGTAGTTCCGGTAATACCCTGTATGGGGTTTTTGGAATATGTTCCTGGCAGGCTCTCGTTCAATTGGTATTGGTGCCCCAGGTTATCAGTAAGAAATACATTGGCTCCGCTTACCGCCGGATAAGTATTTGTATTGGTAAAAGGAACATTGCGACTAAGTCTTACATATTGCGGACCTGCTACATTATCAATATTGCCTTCGATAACTAACTTATTACTCCCGTTTACAAGATCGAGCGTAATGATTTTTTTACAGGATATATATGAAAAGATTGTGAGTGCAAATATGATGCAGATGGCTACTTTATTTTTCATCGGCTTAAAATTTAAAGTTCCAGGTTACTGATGGTATGCGGGTAGCAAATATGCTTATCTCCTGAGCTTCGGTAGTATTGGGCACTGTTTTACTATCCTGGAAATTGATAATGTAGGGGTTACGGTGCGCATAAACATTGTAAATACTAAAAGTCCAGCTGGAGTGATATTTTTTGTGTTGTTTACCTTCCAATGTAGCACCTATGTCAAGCCTGTTGGTTGAAGGCATCCGGTATCCGTTTCGCCCCGAATAAGAAAAGGTTGTCAGCCCGCCGATATTATATTTGCCGGTAGGGAAGGTAACGGCATTGCCGGTGCCATAAATAAAGTCGGACGAAAAGCTCCAGCGTTTATTGAGCTGGTAGATACCCACAACCGATATATCATGCGTTCTGTCCTGTGTTGCCGGAAAATAATTGCCATTGTTAATGGCCGAAAATTTGTCCTCAGTACGTGATAATGTATAACCCACCCATCCATTGAAACGCCCGTATTTCTTTTTCAGAAAAAACTCTATGCCATAAGCCCTTCCGGTCCCGTAAACCAGTTGCGATTCTACATCCTGGTTTACCAGCAATTGTGCACCGTCCTTATAGTCTATTTGATTTTGCAGCCACTTATAATAGATCTCGGTCGAAAACTCCCAGGTATTATCGCCCCAATTTTTAAACCAGCCGGTTGAAACCTGATCGGCTATTTCGGGCTTAACGTTGGTGCTGCTCATCACATAAAGGTCGGATGGGGTATTGCTGGTCGAATTGCTCAACAAGTGGATATTCTGCGTATTGCGGTTATAGGAAAACTTTATGGAGCTTTGCTCATCAAATGCATAACTGGCCGATACGCGTGGCTCGAGGTTGAAATAGCTTTTCACCAATTGACCTGATGAATAGGTGGACGAAGATAGCGTACTGCCACCGGCATCATAGGTTTTAAAAGTGCCCGCACCAAGCAGATACAAGCCACTAAAGCGCAAGCCATAGAGTAAGGTGAATTTGTCGCCGGCTTTCCACTCATCGCTCACATAAACAGCATTTTCAAACCCGTATCGTTTCTCCGTAGATAAATTATTAAAGCTTGATGATCCGGAAGCGCTGATATCACCGGGTGCAATATCATGGTGGAGGATATTAAAACCAAATTTTAAGGTATGGTTATCACCCATAGAATAGGAAAGATCTTCTTTCAGGTTCAGATCGGTTATTTGCGAGGTTGCTTTAAAATCGGCATTACTCAAAAAGCTGCTGATGGCGTAGTTATAATTACTGAACACCAGCGAGGTATTAGAGAACAGCCGGTTGTTAAATAAATGGTTGAAACGAATAGTCCCGGTTGAGTTACCCCAGTCGGTTCCAAAAGTATTTTTTAGTGCCAGCACATCTTTGCCGAAATAACCAGAAAGGTAGATGGCATTCTTTTCATCAAAATGATAGTTGACCTTAGCATTCAGGTCGTAAAAGTAAATGGAGCTTCCGCGGATGGTTGAATCGGAAGATGCACGCAGGAAGAAATCGATATAGGTTCTTCGCGCACTGATCATGAATGAGCCTTTGTTTTGAACAAGCGGACCTTCAACCTTGATACGGGAGGAGATTAGACCCAGACCCCCTTGTACCGTAAAGTTTTTGTTATTACCCTCGTTCATTTTTATGTCCAGTACCGATGATAAACGACCACCAAACTCGGCGGGCATACCGCCTTTATAAAGGCTTACATCTTTAACGGCATCTGAGTTGAAGGTGGAGAAAAAACCAAAAAAATGCGAGGCATTGTAAACCGTAGCTTCATCCAGCAGGATGAGGTTTTGGTCGGCACCGCCGCCGCGCACATAAAACCCGGTATTACCTTCACCTGCCGATTTTACCCCGGGGAATAAGGAAAGGGTTTTTAAAATATCTTTCTCGCCAAGTAATACCGGCACCTGGTTTATCTGGGCCATGTTCAGTTTTTCGACGCCCATTTGCGGAGAAATTATATTATCGTTGTTGGGCCTGTCGGCGCTGATCACTACTTCTTTCAGGGTGCCATTTACGATCAATGAAATATTTACTTTCTGATCCTGATGTAGCGAAATTTTTTGTTGCACCAGTTGGTAGCCGGTATAACTAAACAATATGGTGTATTCACCTTCCGGGGCCACTACAGAATAAAAACCGTAGCTGTTTGTAATTGTGCCGGTTTGCGGGAGTTCTTTAATGCGAATGGTAGCACCGATCAGCTGCTCGCCGGTAGCGGCATCGATGATAGTACCACTCAGCGTATATCTTTTCTGACCAAAACAGCTTAAAGCGATAAGGAAAAAAGCAATAGAAAATAGCGATTTGAACATTAGCAGTATTTGCGGCAAAGGTAAAATTTAAAGGCGACAGAAATGACTGTGGAATGTAAAAACCTGCTTTTTTAGTGCTACCTTGTTTGGTGGTAATTGCTATGCATGCATAGTAAAATTATTATATTGCAACAAATTATATCCAATGATGGAAGCAAGCGGTTTTGATTTTTCTGTTGGTGAAGACCAGCGTTTGGTAGGGCAAATGGCCAGGGACTTTGCCGAAAAACATATTAAGCCCTTTGTGATGGAATGGGACGAGGCACAGTATTTCCCACGGGAAGTATTCAAACAGTTAGCCGATTTAGGTATGATGAGCGTGGTTGTACCTACGGAATATGGTGGTTCGGGTTTTGGGTATCTGGAGTATGCAACAGTGATACAGGAGATAGCCAAAGTATGCGGTTCGATTGGGTTATCGCTTGCGGCTCATAATTCCTTATGCACCGGGCATATCCTGGCATTCGGTACTGAAGAGCAAAAACATAAGTGGCTTCCTAAACTGGCCACGTTGGAATACCTTGGCGCCTGGGGTCTGACCGAAGCCAACACAGGTTCGGATGCTATGCGGATGAATACGACCGCGGTATTGGAGGGCGATCACTATGTCGTTAATGGTTCGAAGAATTGGATCACCCACGGTAAATCCGGCGATCTTGCCGTAGTGATGGTCCGCACCGGTGAAAAAGGAGAATCGAAAGGGATATCGGCATTAGTAATTGAGCGTGGTACACCGGGCTTTGCAGCCGGTAAAAAGGAAAACAAACTGGGTATGCGCGCCTCCGAAACAACCGAGATGATATTTGATAATTGTCGCGTACCCAAAGAAAACCTTTTAGGTGACGAAGGTGAAGGTTTTAAACAGGCAATGAAAGTGTTGGATGGTGGACGTATTTCTATTGCAGCGCTGTCCTTAGGCATAGCCAAAGGTGCCTATGAAGCCGCGTTAGCCTATTCAAAGGAACGCAACCAGTTTGGGCAGCCGATAGCCAGTTTCCAGGGGATATCCTTTAAACTGGCCGATATGGCCACTGAAATAGAAGCTGCAGAACTCCTGGTCATGCAAGCCTGCGATCTGAAAAACCGCCGCCAGCCCGTTACCAAACAAGCCGCCATGGCCAAATACTATGCCTCGGAAGTAGCCGTTAAGGTAGCCAACGATGCGGTGCAGATTTTCGGGGGATATGGTTATACGAAAGATTTTCCAGTAGAGAAGTTTTACCGTGATGCCAAACTCTGCACGATAGGTGAGGGGACCTCGGAAATTCAGAAGATAGTGATTGCGAGGGAAGCGTTGAGGGGGTGATTTTTAGTTGGAAGGTTGGAATGTTGTATTTTCGTTTAAGCAAAAAATAAGGTTTCGATTTTTTGACTTGCTAAGACTTTATTAATCATGAAAAAGCATATTGGTTTTCTGATTCTAATTCCTATAGTATTTGTATTAAGTTCTTTCATTAACACGAATAGCTCAAAGTTCACTAATCCTGATGAAAAAGCCGATCGTTCAGATTATACTTTGAATATAGTTGAAGCAAACATTCGACCGCTAAAGGATACCGTTTTTGATGGAAAGAAGTGTTTGATAACAAACTGCCCTTTAACTTTAATAAATAACACCAATGATACCCTGAAATACCAAAGCATGTCAGCATCGTGGTGGGATAATTATGATCTCGACAATAAAAAATTTGCCCTCGCAGCTGAATATTGGATCGTCTTTAAGAACGGGCCGGTTGTTTTGCTTTTACTCCCTCATCATCAGGTCACAAAAGATATCAGGATCCTAACGTATTATAAAGACAATTTCCGCAATGAAAAGCTAAAAATAGCGATGCATATTAAAAAAGTACTAAGTCTCCCAATGGTTGGCGAAATAACACAAATTGGACCTGATTCAAATTTTGTTATTTGGTCAAATGAGGTCACCATTCATTGAAATTAATTCCTACCTAATCACCAATTAACTAATCTCCAATCACTATTTGCATTTTCCATGCAAATACCCTACCTTTGTCGTCCCACGAAAGGAGGTATTCAGGGAACTATGATCATTATCAACGTAAAAGACGGAGAATCATTGGATAAAGCACTAAAACGCTTTAAGAAGAAATTCGAAAAAACAGGTGTATTACGCGAGCTTCGCAGCCGCCAGGCATTCGAAAAGAAATCTGTTACCCGCCGCAATGTGGTGAAACACGCCATATACAAACAAGGTTTAAACCAGGAAACGGTGTAAATTTCTTAAAAAGAATTTAACAATTTCTTTGTATATATAATAAAACTATTTGTACATTCATTCATCCGTATGTGCAAGTAGTTTTATGTTTTTAGAGCGGTTTATACAGTATATCCAACACGAAAAAAGGTACTCCCCGCATACCGTTTCCGCTTACAGGTCAGACCTGGAACAATTTTTCCAATTCCTTAATTTTCCTGAAGTTACCGTCAGCCAACCTGCCGAAATTTCATTTCATGATATCCGAAGCTGGATGGTGCATTTGATGGACGGTCTAACGGCGCGTTCGGTCAACCGTAAAATTGCAACCCTGCGTAAATACTTTAAATTTTTGATGCGTGAGGGGCTTATTGCCAATAATCCCGCCTCCAAAATTCAATCGCCTAAAACCATCAAGCATCTGCCCATCGTGGTTGAAGATGAAAAACTGAGCGCCATGCTTAACGACGCAGAAAGCTTCAGTGCTGATTTTGTTGGCACGCGCGACAAACTGGTGATCGAGATCTTATTTGGTACAGGTATCCGTTTAGCCGAATTGGTTGGCTTGACGGAAACAGACATCAACCTCTACGAGGGTACGATCAAAGTTTTGGGTAAGCGCAATAAGGAAAGGATCATCCCGATCAATCACGAGTTGAAAGTTTTACTCGAAAACTATATCGCTTTAAAGAAAAATGAAAAATTTCATAACATTACCTTAACGTTGATCGTTACAAATAAAGGAATGGAGGCCTACCCGAAATTCATCTATTTAATAGTGCAGAAATACCTTTCCTATATATCAACCCAGGATAAAAAAAGCCCGCATGTGCTGCGGCATACTTTTGCAACCAGTTTACTAAACCGCGGTGCCGACCTGAATGCTATTAAAGAGCTTTTGGGCCATGCTAACCTCAGCGCAACGCAGGTTTATACCCATAATTCAGTTGAAAGATTAAAGTCAATTTATAAACAAGCCCATCCAAAGGCATAATAAAGGAGGAACAAATGAAAATTACTGTGCAATCTATCCGCTTCGATGCAGACAAAAAACTCTTAGATTTTATACAAAAGAAAGCCAACAAGCTCGACTTGTATTCTGACAAGATCATCAATGGTCAGGTTTATTTGAAATTAGAAAATGTAGAAGATGAGGCAAACAAGATAGCGGAGATAAAAATTGCGCTGCCGGGCGTCCAATTGTTCGCAAAAGAGCAGTGCAAGACTTTTGAAGAAGCCACCGACCTGGCAGTTGAATGCCTGCGTAAACAAATTGAGAAACATAAACAGAAGAAGGCCGACCTGAGCGAACTTTCGAAAAAGGGCGCTATTTTGGCCGAAAACGAAGAATATTGATCAAATTAACATCCGAATAATGCTAGGATCGGCGGGGCAAAAACCCCGCCGATTTTTTTTGCAAAAATAATTTTGTCCGGGTTTAAAAATGTGTAAATTTGCAGTCCCTTTCGGAAAGGTGTCAAAGACTTAAATTTTCAATAAAAAGGGTGGTT
>CAISPD010000104.1 GCA_903887275.1 uncultured Mucilaginibacter sp. | reverse complement strand
TCACTAATTCACTAATTATTCTAATGTGATATCCAAACCTAAACCTCTTAATTCATGAACCAATACGTTGAAAGATTCAGGAACTGATGGTGTAGGCAGGTTTTCGCCTTTTACAATAGCCTCGTAGGTTTTGGCACGGCCGATAACGTCATCAGACTTAACCGTTAATATTTCCTGCAGGATGTTGGCTGCACCGAATGCTTCCAGTGCCCAAACCTCCATCTCACCAAAACGCTGACCACCAAACTGGGCTTTACCACCCAATGGCTGTTGCGTGATCAATGAGTACGGACCTATTGAACGTGCGTGCATCTTATCGTCAACCATGTGACCCAGTTTAAGCATATAAATAATACCCACTGTAGTTGGTTGGTCAAAACGCTCGCCGGTTAAACCGTTATACAAGTATGTACGGCCTGATTCAGGTAAGCCTGCTTTAGTGATCCATTCTTCTACTTCTTCGTGGGTAGCTCCGTCAAAAATCGGGGTTGCAAATTTAACGCCCAACTCTTTACCGGCCCAGCCCAATACGGTTTCGTAGATCTGTCCAAGGTTCATACGCGAAGGTACGCCCAATGGGTTAAGAACGATATCAACCGGAGTTCCGTCTTCAAGGAATGGCATGTCCTCATCGCGAACGATACGTGCAACGATACCTTTGTTACCGTGACGACCAGCCATTTTATCACCAACTTTCAGCTTACGCTTCTTGGCAATATATACCTTAGCCATCTGAACAATACCTGATGGTAGCTCGTCACCTACACTGATCGCAAATTTATCGCGACGGTAAGCGCCTAATTCTTCATTCAGCTTAATGTTATAGTTGTGAAGCAGCGTTTTGATCAGGTCGTTCTTGTCATCATCGGTTGTCCATTTGGTTGGATTAACGTTCTCGTAGTTCAGTTCAACGAGTATCTTTTGGGTGAATTTAACACCTTTAGGTACCAGCAGTTCTTTATAAACGTTGTAAACACCTTGTGAGGTTTTACCGTTAACGATCTCAAACAATTTCTCGATCAGGATATTTTTCAGATCCTTAACCGCTTTATCATGTTTATTGTCCAGTTTTTCAAGTGCTGCTTTTTCTTCTGCTTTAGAAGTTTTCTTAGCACGAGAGAACAATTTGGTATCAATAACAACACCACTGATAGATGGCGGAGTTTTAAGGGAAGCGTCTTTTACGTCGCCTGCTTTGTCACCAAAGATAGCGCGTAACAGTTTTTCTTCCGGTGAAGGATCTGATTCGCCTTTTGGTGTGATCTTACCGATAAGGATATCGCCTTCCTTAACTTCGGCGCCGATACGGATGATACCGTCTTCGTCGAGGTCTTTGGTAGCTTCTTCCGAAACATTCGGGATATCTGGTGTTAATTCTTCTTCACCCCGTTTGGTATCACGAACTTCAAGTTCAAACTCTTCAACGTGAAGCGAAGTAAAGATATCCTGCGAAACAACGCGTTCAGAAATTACGATAGCATCCTCAAAGTTATAACCCTGCCATGGCATGAATGCCACTTTCAGGTTACGTCCTAATGCAAGTTCACCTGCCTGTGTTGCATAACCTTCGCAAAGAACCTGACCTTTTTCAACCCGCTGACCTTTCTTAACGATAGGTTTCAGGTTCATGGTAGTACTTTGGTTGGTCTTCTTGAATTTGGTCAGGATATAGCTTTGCGAGTCGCCGTCAAAAGAGATCAAACGATCTGTTTCGTCGCGATCATATTTGATACGGATCTCGTTAGCATCAACGTATTCAACCACACCATTACCTTCGGCGTTGATCAAAGTACGTGAGTCTTTTGCCACACGACCTTCCAAACCGGTACCTACGATCGGCGCTTCAGGGCGCAGCAGTGGTACGGCCTGGCGTTGCATGTTTGAACCCATCAGCGCACGGTTAGCGTCATCATGTTCCAGGAATGGAATCAGCGAAGCAGCGATTGAGGTGATCTGGTTCGGTGCAATATCCATGTAATCAAGCCTTTCTGGCTCAATTACCGGGAAGTCGCCTTCAAAACGTGCTTTTACACGTGGAGTAGCAAAAACGCCTTTATCATCATATACAGCATTTGCCTGACCAATAGTTTTACCATCTTCGTCTTCTGCCGAAAGGTAAACAACTGGTTCATCAACTGAAACTACACCGTTTACCACACGTTTGTATGGTGTTTCGATGAAGCCCAGATGATTGATCTTGGCATGCACGCACAGGGACGATATCAAACCGATATTCGGTCCTTCCGGCGTTTCAATGGTACATAACCTACCGTAGTGGGTATAGTGAACGTCGCGAACTTCGAAACCTGCACGCTCACGTGACAGACCACCTGGGCCGAGGGCTGAAAGACGACGCTTGTGCGTGATCTCGGCCAATGGATTGGTTTGGTCCATGAACTGTGATAACTGGTTTGTACCAAAGAACGAATTGATAACTGACGATAAAGTACGTGCGTTGATCAGGTCGGTTGGTGTGAACACCTCATTATCACGTATGTTCATACGTTCGCGGATGGTACGGGCCATACGGGCCAAACCAACACCGAACTGAGCATACAACTGCTCGCCAACTGTACGAACACGACGGTTTGACAAGTGGTCAATATCATCCACTTCGGCTTTAGAGTTGATCAGTTTGATCAGGTATTTCACAATTGCGATAATATCCTGCCTGGTCAAAACCTTAGTTTCGTCAGATGTATCAAGTTTCAACTTGCGGTTGATGCGGTAACGACCCACATCACCCAGGTCATATCTTTTATCAGAAAAGAACAAACGATCAATGATACCACGGGCGGTTTCTTCATCAGGTGGTTCAGCATTACGCAATTGGCGGTAAATATGCTCAACAGCTTCTTTTTCTGAGTTAGAAGTATCTTTCTGTAAAGTATTATATATAATGGTATAATCACCACTGGAGGCCGCATCTTCCTTGTTCAGGATGATGGTTTTAACACCCGCATCAATGATCATATCAATATGGTCGTCTTCAAGTACGGTTTCGCGCTCAAGGATGATCTCATTACGGTCGATAGAAACTACCTCACCGGTATCTTCATCAACGAAGTCTTCAACCCATTTTTTCAGAACCCTTGCAGCAAGCTTACGGCCTATGAATTTCTTCAGGCCTGATTTGCTCACCTTTACTTCGTCGGCCAGTTCGAACAATTCTAATATGTCTTTATCAGAATCGTAACCAATGGCGCGAAGCAGCGTGGTAACCGGGAATTTCTTTTTACGGTCAATGTATGCATACATTACGTTGTTAACGTCAGTTGCAAACTCGATCCATGAACCCTTGAACGGGATAACACGTGCCGAATATAATTTTGTACCGTTAGTGTGGCGGCTTTGACCAAAGAATACACCTGGTGAACGGTGCAATTGCGAAACAATCACACGCTCAGCACCATTGATAACGAAAGTACCTTTAGGAGTCATATAGGGAATGGTACCCAGATAAACATCCTGCACTATAGTTTCGAAATCTTCGTGTTCAGCATCGTTACAAGACAAACGCAGCTTTGCCTTCAGCGGCACACTGTAAGTTAGGCCGCGTTCGATACACTCGCGTATATCATAACGTGGCGGGTCAATAAAATAATCAAGAAACTCTAATACGAAGATGTTTCTTGAATCGGAGATTGGAAAATTCTCAGCGAACACTTTAAACAAACCTTCTTTGTGACGGTTGTCTGAAGTAGTTTCCAACTGAAAAAATTCCTGGAAAGATTGCAACTGAACATCTAGAAAGTCGGGATAATCCAAAACTTTCCTGCTGGTTGCAAAATTCACTCTTTGATCGATTTTGTTTGCCAAGGGACTTTTGATTTTAGTGTAATAACAAACTCTTTTTTAAGGTAGATGTTTGGTTAGACGAGAGTTTTAAGCGAATCTATCAGTATATTTTTTTGAGCTTTTATTGCTGAAAAATACTGATTGAAAACCTAAGTCTACGATCCAAGCTATATAAACGACAATAGACCCCGACCGAAAACGGTCGGAGTCCTATGTTATTATGCTTTATTGAAGTTATTTAACCTCAACTACAGCTCCAGCTTCTTCTAATTGCTTTTTCAAAGATTCAGCTTCTTCTTTAGATACACCAGTTTTTACTTCTTTAGGTGCACCGTCAACAAGATCTTTTGCTTCTTTCAAGCCAAGGCCGGTAAGGTCTTTCACTAATTTAACAACTGCTAATTTAGCGCCGCCTGCTTCTTTCAGGATAACATCGAAAGCAGTTTGAACAGCTTCAGCAGCTGGAGCGTCGTCGCCAGCACCTGCAGCAGGAGCAGCAGCAACTGCAACAGCAGCAGCAGCCGGCTCAATACCGTACTCGTCTTTCAATATCTGAGCTAATTCGTTAACTTCTTTTACTGTCAAGTTTACCAACTGTTCAGCAAATGATTTTAAATCTGCCATTTTATTTCTAATTTTTCTTTAAATACGTTTGTTTAATTGCGGACTTTACAGGTGTCCGTTAACCTCTTTCTTGTAATGTTTTTACAATTCCTGCCAATTTATTTCCGCCTGATTGCAGTGCAGAAACAACATTTTTAGCTGGTGATTGCAGTAATCCAATGATCTCTCCAATCAGTTGTTCCTTAGATTTTAAGTTGATCAAGGTATCCAACTGGTTGTCGCCGATAAAAATAGCTGCGTCGATATAAGCTGCTTTCAGGATCGGCTTTTCACCTTTTTTCCTTAACTGTTTGATCAGCTTTGCCGGAGCAGTGCTTGATTTTGAGAAAAGGATAGATGATGAACCTTTCAATACATCATACATCGGGCTGAAATCGCCACCAGCTGCTTCCATAGCCTTTTTAATAAGGCTGTTTTTAGCTACCTGCATGGTAATATCAACTTCGAAACATTTACGACGGATATCGTTTACTTTTGCAACCGTCAGATTAGCGGTATCGGTAATATAAAAATTACCATACTCTTTAATCCGTTCAGTGAGGGCAAGAACAAGTTCGTGTTTTTCTTCTTTATTCATGATTAGATCCCCGCTACTGTTTTAGTTTCAATTTCGATTCCTGGCGACATAGTTGAAGAGATGTGGATACTTTTGAAATAAGTTCCTTTTGCTGCCGATGGTTTTAATTTAGAGATAGTTTGCAATACTTCTAAAGCATTCTCGTAAATTTTATCAGCAGGGAAAGATACTTTTCCTATTGAAGCATGGATGATACCGGTTTTATCAACCTTGAAGTCGATCTTACCACCTTTTACCTCAGTAACCGCTTTGCCTACTTCGGCAGTTACAGTCCCTGATTTAGGGTTTGGCATCAGGTTACGCGGACCGAGTATACGACCCAAACGCCCTACCTTAGCCATAACACTTGGCATAGTGATGATAATATCAACATCAGTCCATCCGCCTTCAATCTTGGCGATGTAATCATCCAAACCTACGTAATCTGCACCTGCGTCTTTAGCTTCCTGTTCCTTTTCAGGAGTACAAAGCACCAGTACACGCACAGTTTTACCGGTTCCATGAGGTAATGTTGCAATACCGCGTACCATTTGATTGGCTTTACGGGGGTCAACACCAAGGCGTACATCAATATCAACAGATGAATCAAATTTGGTAGTGGTTATATCCTTTACCAGAGATGATGCATCCTGTAATGAGTAAGACTTGTTAGCCTCAATTTTGGAGAGTGCCGTTTTTTGATTTTTTGTTAATCTTGCCACTTTCTTAAACTGATTTAGTTTTTATTTCGAACTTCAAATTTTTGATCCCGGATTTAACTCCTCGTTTTTGTTCTGGTTCGAAAATGTAAATGATCGGCTCTCAGTATTTCAATTTAAATTCGAAATTGAAATTCCGAAATCCGAAATTAATTGTTCCAGGGAGCTGTACCTGATACAGTGATCCCCATACTGCGGGCAGTACCTGCCACCATTTTCATGGCTGATTCTACCGTAAACGCGTTCAAGTCGGTCATTTTATCTTTAGCTATCGCTTCAACCTGTCCCCAGTTTACACTGGCAACTTTTTTACGGTTTGGCTCGGCCGATCCACCTTTTAAACCTGTAGCTTCCAATAACTGGATAGCAACGGGAGGGGTTTTGATGATAAAATCGAATGACTTGTCGACATACACAGTAATTACCACAGGTAACACTTTACCCGGACGATCCTGGGTACGTGCATTAAACTGCTTGCAAAATTCCATGATGTTCACACCCTTTGCACCCAATGCTGGGCCAATTGGTGGAGATGGATTTGCAGCGCCGCCTTTTACTTGTAGTTTTACTAACGCACCGACTTCTTTTGCCATTTTAATTTAATTTGTTAATTACTCAATGTTAGTAAGTGGAAGCTATGTAACATTTAAGATCTTGTGGCTGGTGATTTGTGATCAGCGATTTGTTAATCGCTGCTCTACCTTAATAACCAGTATTTATATGTTTATTTTTTTGCGTTAATCCAGTTCATCCGATACCTGATACCTGAAAACCAGTTAACCAACTACTCTTTCTCTACCTGCATGTAATTCAATTCAAGCGGCGTACGGCGCCCGAATATCTTTACCATAACTTTTAATTTTTTCTTTTCCTCGTTCACTTCTTCTATCACACCGCTGAAACCATTGAAAGGGCCATCCATTACCTTAACGCTTTCGCCTACGTAATAAGGCACATTCATGGTCTCGCCCTGGCTGCTCATTTCGTCAACCTTGCCCAGTATGCGGTTAACTTCACTTTGGCGAAGCGGCTGGGCATTGCCAGCTTTATCACCCAGGAAACCGATAACACTGTTGATATTTTTGATAACGTGTTCCAGCTCGCCGTCAAGCGCTGCTTCTATCAGCACATAACCCGGAAAGAAATTGCGTTCTTTGGCAATTTTCTTACCGTCGCGCATCTGGTAATATTTTTCGGTAGGTATCAAAACTTGTGGAACAAGATGACTGATACCAAGTCGGTTAACTTCAGCATCAAGATACTGCTTTACCTTCTTTTCTTTGCCGCTAATAGCTCTAACGACGTACCATTTTAATTGATCGCTCATCTTGTACAAATTAGGCTAATGATTTATAAAACTTATCCAGTGCAAAATGTATCACCACGTCCATACTATAAATTAACAGCGCTATAATAATTGCTGCAACTAAAACCACCACAGCACTGTTATATAGTTCGCGCCAGGTGGGCCAGGTAACCTTTTGGGTTAACTCGGTATAAGACTCTTTAATATATTCTGCTACTCCAGCCATATTTTGTTTCTTTATTACGCACGGGCACAAGGATTCGAACCCTGATCAAAGGTTTTGGAGACCTCTATTCTACCATTGAACTATTCCCGTGTGCCCTAAATCCCCAAAGGGACTTGTTGTTTTTTTTATAGTAACAAAGTACTTAGCTGATTTAGCTAAGTACTTTGCCTAAATTAACCATACCTTATCTTCCCCCTTTGGGGGGCAGGGGGCCTGGCTTATTTCAATATTTCAGTTACCTGGCCGGCACCTACTGTTCTGCCACCTTCACGGATAGCGAAACGTAAGCCTTTTTCCATTGCGATAGCGTTGATCAGCTTTACAGTGATGGTAACGTTATCACCTGGCATAACCATTTCTACGCCTTCAGCTAAGGTAATTTC
>CAISPD010000103.1 GCA_903887275.1 uncultured Mucilaginibacter sp. | reverse complement strand
GTAAGCGTTGGTATTGTTACCCGTCATAATAACGGCTACTTCAACTTTAACTACATTAAGAACCGTTTTAGTCTTTCTATGAATGCCGGTGGTAACTATACCTGGCCTCAAACTTCTATAACTACGTTTCAAAATGATATCCAGCCCAATAATGCTGTCCACACATCTACAGTTTCTGATGGAACCAACTATGTGAAAAGATATGGTGTTATTGGCAACGTTTCGGCCAGTTATGATTTCAACGCGTTCAATAGTTTGCATAGTAATATCAGGTTAAACCAGGGTGGTTTTAACACAAATGCCAACAATTTTTCGACTTTCAGCGACCTTATTGCTAACACTTCGAGCACATATTCCAGTAATGGGCTTGGCCATAATAGCTTTGGTGGTTTCGATTGGAACGTAGATTATACCCGTAAATTCAAAAAAGAGGGGGAAGAGCTGGATATCTCAACGCAATGGAGCCATAGCAATACAGTAACCAATTTCAGCAATATTTATACAGCAGAATTGACTAACGTGAAAGATAATATCAATGGCTTAAACAATGAGTACACTCTCCAGATAGATTATACTTTACCTATAAATAAAGTGTTTAAACTGGAATCCGGTGGTAAACAGATACTCCGCAGACTGGTTGGTACTTCTGATCTTTTTGCCTACGATCCTACTGGTGGAACTGCTGACGGTTTTGTATTTGACAACACCAATTCCAATGTGTACAATTATAACCAGGACGTGACGGCAGCCTATAGCGTGTTAACTATAACCCTGCCTAAAGGCTACTCGATACTGGCCGGCGTTAGAGATGAGATAACCAGTATTCACGGTGAACCGCAAACGCTTACTTCTGATACTTCGTTAAGGGCCTTTGACAAAAATTATAATACGTTTATACCGAGTTTAACATTACAAAAGCAATTATCTACTACCCAAACTATCAAGCTGGCCTATAGCAAACGTATCACTCGTCCAAGCCTGCAGTTTTTAAATCCTTTCATCAATACCAGCAACAAACTGGCTCAAACTGAAGGCAATACAACACTGGCACCTGAAATTTCGCAGACAATTGAGTTTGATTATGTAACTTTCATCAAGTCATCGGTGGTAAATGCTTCCATCTACTACAAACATACCGGCGACCTTATCGAAAGTATCGCCAATCCAATTCTGGTGAAAGTGGATGCTACCCATTCACAGCCTGGTACTTTAACTACATACCATAATATTGGTAGCAACAATTCATTCGGTACCAGCTTTTTTGGTTCAGTAAGTCCATTTAAAAATATAACATTCAGGGCTAATATCAACGCCTATACCTATAAACCGGACCCAACCGGCTTGTTCATACAGGACAAAACCCAGGATGGTACTTATATTCAGTACAATGGCTTCGCAATGGGAGAACTTGATCTGAAAACCTTTATTGCACAGGTATTTGCCTTTGGTAGCTCACCACGTCATACGATACAGGGTACCAATCCTTCATTCAGTATACTTGGTGCAGGCATACGTAAGCAATTCCTTAATAAAAAGGCTTCTCTGGGTATCAATACGCTGGAGCCATTTGCTAAGTACAAGAGCTTTAATTCGAAATTGTCAAGCCCTGGCTTTACCCAAACCAGTACTTTCCAATTTCCATTCCGTTCGGTGGGCTTAACTTTTACCTATAGCTTTGGTAAAACAACTTTCAGTAATCCGGCAGAAAAGAAAGGTATCAACAACGATGATATGAAACAAGGCGATTCCAACTCTCCGGGAGGTGCAGGTGGTGGCGGCGGTGGCGGCGGCGGTAGCCGATAAAACTTCAGGATTTAAATAAAGCACAAAGCGCAGGTAACTTAAAATCACCTGCGCTTTGTGCTTTAATAGAGTTCAGTTAAACCTGGTCAACATAAATCCCAATTTGCTGCAGCAGCAAGGATGCGTTAAAGGTTTTGCATTCGCCATTTTTGATCTTGTAATCGAATAACATATCGCCATCTTTTACTTTGATATCGAAATAAAAGTTCCGGATATAGGCCGGGTATTTTTTCTCCAGTTCGGCTATCTGCAGGTCGTGGGTAGCCACCATGCCGACACCCTTTTTAAAGATCAGCTGCTCGATCACAGCTTTCGACCCCCGGTATTTGTCGACTGAATTGGTGCCCCGTAACATCTCATCGATCAGTAAAAAAACCTTTTCATTGCCCCCAACCACGGTCAGCAGCATTTTTAGCCGGTCAATTTCTGCTTTAAAGGTCGATGTTGACTCATTCAGCGAGTCCTTTATTCGCATATAACTAACCACTTGCATTACCGATACCTGCATCGACAAGGCACACGCCGGCGCTCCGGCTAAAGCCAACACAGTATTGATCCCGATAGTTCGTAAAAAAGTACTTTTGCCAGCCATATTCGAGCCAGTGATGATATCAATACTACGGCTGTTATTAAGATGATAGTCGTTGGCAACTCTGAAATCTTTATTGATCAGCGGATGGGCAAGTCCGTTAGCATTCAGTGTATAGTCTGCGCGTTCATCTATTTCGGGGAAGCACCATTCGGCATAATTAATGTGCAATCCCGCAAGGCTCAACAGTGCCTCAAATTCTGCAATAATATCAAATCCTTCCTCCAGGTTGTGCTGGTTATTTTGTTTCCAGTTTTCGATGGCGATAGATTGTTTAAGTGCCCACAGGAAAAATAAATTAAGCACAAAGCCAACGATCATGATCAGGCTGTAACTGTATTTATTGATAAGCGCGGACAGCTCGGCTATCGTTTTGGATGTGCCATTATCATGAAGCTTTTGCGACAGGCTTTGGCACCTGCCCGGTTCAAACTCCCTTGATTCGATGTCATTAAAAACTCGGGCATAACTGGCCATCACTTCGCCCATTTTGTCAGCTATCATGCCCGATTTACTGATATAGCCACTGTTTTTTACGATCAGCCAAACATTGAACAAGGCGATGGCCATAGCCAGTAGCGATACCGGCTGATAAAAAAAGCCGATAGCAATGGTTGTGAAAAGCAGATAAGGTGCAAAACGGATATAGCGGGAAATCCAACTTATACCTTCGAGTTGCAGCGGTGTCTGTAAATATTTAAAGAGCGATAGTAAATGGCCTGCGTCCTCATGTTTTGCAAAAAGCAAGAGCGCCTGAATATGGTGTTTCCATGTCATATCGGCCGATAATGTTTTTACCGCCTCCTGCCTTGATAATATCTCGCTTTTTTTTGCCGGGGCGCGGAGCCATGCTGCCAGTAAATGATTTCCGCGGGAAGTGGCTGCACGGTTGATCAACTGGAATAAGGAGGCTTCGCCGAAAATATCCAGATCGGATGTATAGTAGTGTTTGTCGTCGATAAATATGCTGCCATCGTCATAAAGATTTTTATGCTCATTGATGCTTTGAACTTCATTTTCAACTACAGCCAGTATTTGCTGGTGATATTTTTTCTGCTCATCATAAAGGCTTTGGCGGGATATCAGCCAGACAAAACCAAAGCCCAGTACTAAAAATGCGGTGATAATGATGCTGAAATTATTCAGTTCGGCGCCAATAATTACAGCAAGTATCAATGCGCCAAATATCACCAGCCGATAAAGTGAATAAGTATTGGACAGCTTTCTGTATTTCTCAACTTCTGCTAAAGTTGATGTAATTTTTTGATGATAATGGCTGATTATTCCCGGCTCCATGTAATAATTATAACTTTACAAATTAATATAATTCGATCATAAAACGTGAAGATTACGCTTTTATTAGTTGGCAAAACCGAAGATGCTTACCTGCGCGAAGGTATCAGTAAATACCTGAACAGGCTCAGGCATTACGTTAGATTTGATTATGTTGAGATCACTGAGTTGAAAAACACAAAATCGTTAACTCAGGCGCAGCAAAAAGCAAAAGAAGCCGAACTTATTCTAAAGCGCCTGCAGCCATCAGACCAGGTGATCCTTCTGGATGAAAAAGGGGTGCAGTTAAGTTCGGCACAGTTTGCGGAGTTTATTGATAAAAAGCAGCTGGGTTCGGTAAGCAACCTGGTGTTTGTTGTTGGCGGTCCCTATGGTTTCGATGAATCGGTCTATCAGCGGGCCAATGATAAACTGTCACTTTCTAAAATGACCTTTTCGCATCAAATGGTTCGGCTATTTTTTGTCGAGCAGTTGTACCGGGGTTTTACCATCATTAAAGGTGAGCCCTATCACCATGCTTAAAATCAGTTTGCTGTCATACAGTAGTCCGCTCAATATCCAAATATGATCTAAATCACTAACTTTGTACCATGTCAGCAGCTCACGATCATTCCCATGATCATTCGGACGGGCATTCGCACCACCATTCGGATGAACACGTTCACGAACATTCTCATGATCATTCGCATGGGCACTCCCATTCGCACGGATTTGGTCATCATCATCACGACCATGCGCCCAAGCTGGATCATTTGAACACTGCCTTTATCGTAGGAATAATTTTAAACTCAGTTTTTGTTATACTGGAAGTTGTGTTTGGTTTGATCAGCCATTCGCTTTCATTACTTACAGATGCAGGGCATAACCTGAGCGATGTTGCCGGACTTGCATTGGCTTTGCTGGCGTTTAAGCTCACAAAAGTTGGCTCTAATTGCCAATATACGTACGGGTATAAACGGTCAACCATCATTGTGTCGTTTTTTAACGCCTTGGTGCTTTTTGTAGCCGTAGGTTTTATTGGTTACGAAGCCGTTACCCGTTTTATACACCAGGAACAAGTTGAGGGGGGTACCATGGCCTGGGTTGCCTTTGCAGGAATTGGTATCAATGCCTTTACAGCTTATTTGTTTGTTAAAGACAAGGATAAAGACCTGAATGTTAAAAGTGCGTATTTGCACATGGCAGTAGATGCGGTTGTTTCTTTTGGTGTGGTGATATCCGGTGTTGTAATTTATTTTACCAAATTATATTGGATCGATAGCGTTGTCAGCCTTATCGTAGCAATCGTAATACTTAGAGGAACCTGGAGTTTGCTAATTGAAAGCCTGCGTCTGGAAATGGATGGAGTACCGAAAGAAATGAATCTGCAAAAGGTAAAGCAGGAGCTATTGAAAGGTAAGGGGGTAGTAGATGTGCACCATATCCACGTTTGGGCTTTGAGCACAACGGAAAATGCGCTTACAGCTCATTTGGTTATTGATCCGGCGAGTGCTGCCGATTTTGACAGTATCAAACAAGACCTGAGGCATCGCCTCGAACATCTATCCATCAGCCACAGTACTTTCGAGCCTGAATTCAGCTACGAAAAGTGCGCGCACGTTGATTGCTGAGTTTGGTAGTATTGGTTCGAAATTGGGCATTAGTCATTTGGGATTTGTTATATCAATTCCAAAAAACTACTTCAACTAATACAACCAATAAAACTCCACCCTATTTCTTAGCAACTGCTTTTTTCTTTGCTGCGGGTTTTTTAGCGGCAACTTCTTCTTTTACTTCCTCTTTAGCTGGTTCCGGTTCGGGAGCTGGAGTTTCGGTTACGGGTTCAGCCTCAACTTCATCAAACAATGGGAATTCTTTCAGGATATGGAACCAGGATACTACTTTTTTAATATCGGAAGCATACACTTTTTCTTCATCATGGCCAGGCGCAGCCTCTCTGAATAATTGACGCAATATTTTTGAATCGGCCTTAGCATCAGGTACGTTTTTGGCAGTTTTCAGGCGCTCAAACACATCGATCAGTCTGATATCTTCATCATCTCCAAAAATGGTGATCTCATCCAGAGCCGCAATTTTTGCGGTTGACAGGTTAACTACCAATTTTGTTTTTTGAGCATCCAGACTTTCCAGGATAAAACCTGTTTTATTTTGTGCCAACGCTTTCCATAAGCCTGGTTTCCCAGCTACCGATACTATTCCTCTTAAATTCATTTTTTATTGTTAGTTGTATTGGTTGAACTGGTTGTATTGGTTAAAAGGGTTGTATTGGTTAAAATGAGCTAACCAGTACAAACAGCATGCCTATTACAACCAGGTTAACTAATCCTCAATTACTTCAATTCCCAAAATCTTATCACCTTGCCTGATGTCGTCAACTACGTCAACATTCTCAATCACCTTACCAAAAACTGTATGATTACGGTCGAGGTGAGCAGTATTGGTACGGCTGTGGCAGATAAAAAATTGCGAGCCACCGGTATTTCTTCCGGCATGAGCCATAGACAATACGCCACGATCGTGGTATTGGTTGTCTCCGGTCAGTTCACAATCTATATGGTAACCCGGGCCACCGCTACCAGCACGATAAGCAGTCTCGGGGGTACGTGAATGCGGGCAACCGCCTTGAATCACAAAGTTTGGTATTACACGGTGGAAAGTTAAGCCATCGTAAAAGCCTTCTTTAGCCAGCTTGGTAAAATTTGCTACAGTGTTTGGCGCATCCTTGTCGTAAAACTGAACTGTCATGTCGCCTTTGGCAGTCTTGATTATTGCTTTGCTCATTGTTGAAATTTAAACAGGCAGCAAAGGTAGTAAAAAAGGTAAAAGGGCAAAGGTCAGTGGAAGGTAAAACTGGCTGGTAGTTTATAGTTGATGGTTCAAGGTTGAAAGTTCATAGTCGATCGTCCTATTTCTAATGGGGTACAGGAGCATTAACTTTAAATGTTTTAGAAAAGAGAATTTTAGTTTTTTTAGCCAGGATACCCGGGCTTTTCTAATTCGCGAAATACCATTAATATGTATTTATCCTGGGTTCCAACAAAAAAGACAATTGCTACTAACTTCGGACGAATGGGCAATGGCAAACTAAAAAGTTAAATTTAGTTAAACCTCAACCTCAGCAGTAACACCTAATAGTGATAATCATTACCTTTACGGTCCCCGTATTGATTTGGGTAGTAAAAATTATGAAACGCTTAGTTTTAGTCCTGGTATTTTTTTCACTATTTGGCGCACTTCAGGCACAGGATATGCTTTCGGGCCGGGTATATGAAGATAAATCTACCAATTCGGTACCGGGTATTACTATCCGCAATTTGAAAAATAAGCAGGTTACCATATCTGACCGCACCGGAGGTTTTATGATACAGGCCCAAATTGGCGACCTGGTGGTTTTTACAGGTATGTCATATGCTTCTGATACGCTTTACGTC
Source organism: uncultured Mucilaginibacter sp. (assembly GCA_903887275.1). Lineage (GTDB taxonomy): Bacteria > Bacteroidota > Bacteroidia > Sphingobacteriales > Sphingobacteriaceae > Mucilaginibacter. The sequence continues at coordinate 7,642 of CAISPD010000103.1, read as the reverse complement.
AAAGATTTGAAATATATCGAGGTTAAGCTGGTTCCTAAAAGCAGGATGCTGAACGAAGTAAAGGTTACCGGCTCAGAAATCAGAATGGGTAGTATGAAAGATACCCGCCCTCTGGGCCCCTTGGGCGGGCAAACCGTAGTTTACCAAACCGATGCTTCAGGGAATTATAAGGGGGGGATGGGTCTTAATATTTTTGATTCACACTCGTCAGAGAATAAGCGGAAATTGAATGCGAAATTAGCCGAGGACGAGAACACAACGAAGCAGGTAGATTTGGTTTTTAGTCCGGATAACCTCCAAAAGTATATCCCTTTAAAGGGGCAGGAGCTAAAGAATTTTATAGTGCTATATCGCCCCGATATCGAAACATTTAAAAGTCCGGAATTTAACCTGCCGCTATACCTCAGCATAAGCTATAAAAAGTTTATGGAGATACCTGCTGCTGAACGCGGATCAAAGGGTTTAACGGATATTCTTGGTCAGGACCTGCCGCCTCCACCTACCCCTGTCAAACAATAATAACAAGCTAATATTCCTTACATTTGGATATGTTGTTGCTGCGGAAGTGCCTTTTTGCTATACTTTTTTTGCTGTTACCTTGTTTATCCAGGGCTGCTTCAATCCTGATCCCGATGGACGATGAGCAAAAAGACCATCTGAAGTCATATGGGATAGCCTATTGGACCTTGAAAAACGGGGAGGAGGTTGACTGGCTGCTTAACTATCGCGGCGGCAGTTTTATGCTGAAGTATAACCAGAACGTAGAAAGCGAATGTAAAATCCGTGGTGTTAGTTATGAGGTACTGCCCGATGCTAAGGTCAACGAGATCATTGCACAGGTTAGTGACCCTTCGGTCAATATGGATATCGTAAAACTGCAAAAGGCACCTAAAATGGCAGTTTATTCACCAAAAAATAAACTACCATGGGATGATGCCGTTACTCTCGTTCTCAAATATGCCGAAATACCTTACGATGTTGTTTATGACGAAGAGGTCATACGTGGTGATCTGCCCAAATATGATTGGCTGCATCTGCACCACGAAGATTTTACAGGCCAGTACAGTAAGTTTTACGGTTCATTTCGCTATGCCCAATGGTATAATGACGATGTGAAATTTCAGGAAGAAACAGCGCACAGACTGGGTTTTAAGAAAGTGTCGCAGATGAAGCTCGCCGTTGCGCAGCATATTCGCGAGTTTTGTGCCGGGGGAGGCTTTCTTTTTGCAATGTGTTCGGGCACGGATACCTTTGATATTGCGTTGGCGGCACAAAATACCGATATATGCGAGAGCATGTTTGACGGCGACGCTGCCGACCCGGAAGCACAAAGCAGACTTGATTTTAGCCAGACATTCGCTTTCCAGGGTTTTACTTTGGATATGAATCCTATGTCGCATCAATTCAGCAATATCGATGTTACTTCCACCAGGCAGATAGAACGAGAGCACGATTTTTTTACGCTGTTTGATTTTTCGGCCAAATGGGATGTAGTGCCAACTATGCTTACCCAAAATCATCAAAAAGTGATCAAAGGTTTTATGGGCTTAACAACAGCGTTTGATGAAAAGCGGATCAAACCGGGTGTTACCATCATGGGCGAGCTGAAAAGTGCCGGCGAGGCCCGATATATCCATGGTGAGTACGGCAAAGGACAGTGGACCTTTTATGGGGGCCACGACCCAGAAGATTATCAGCATGTGGTAGGCGACCCGCCAACCGACCTGAAACTGCATCCCAACTCGGCGGGATATCGATTGATCCTGAATAATGTGCTGTTCCCTGCAGCGAAGAAGAAAAAACAAAAAACCTAATTATAAAATGACCAGGAGACGCCGATCATCAGCATTCGGTTTGGTCCCGGGTATCGGTTTACCATATAATATCCATTGCTGAAAAGTCCCTGATTTGCGTAGTTGTATTGCAAGAACAAATTGGTACGTATCAGCGTTGCTTTTGCAAAAACAGAAGCCACCGGATAGGATGTAAATGTTAGGTTGGGAGTGCTGTTATAAAACTGCCCAAGCCCAACCGCATAGGAAGGGGCAACATATGGTGTATTATAGCGCACATTAGCACCGAATGAACTATGGAGTATATGAAATAATAGCGTATTATAATATAAACTGCTGTAGGTGTATAATTCAGGGGTGCGTAAAGTGCTTTGGTAGTCGGTTTTCTGGTAAACGATATAGTTATCAAAATGCCATTTATGGTAAACCAGATTTTTGCCAAGGCTAAGCTTCAATAAGTTTATCGGGTTATGTAACTGTGCCGGCGTTGCATCAATACCATTGTTTTGCGCTGTAAAATACAGGTAGTCGGTTATTAAATAATATTCAGCTTTTAAATCAAGCTTCAGGTCATTGTTTATGTAATTGAACGAAAGGTTAGTAACCTTTTGGTTGTTAAAATTATTATGAAAAATAAAGTGATTTGAGACCCAGTCGGTATAAACCAAAGGTGGTGTGGTGTTTTGTGTATAGGCTCCAAGAATGATCTTCCCCGTTCTTTCGCCACCAGCAAGGGTTAGTTTACCTTCATAAAGGAAATTTCCAAAATCACGTCCCTGTGCCACCTGCTGCACGCCCAGGTCGAGCATGATCCGGTCGTTCAAACGATAGCCGGCACGTGCTTTTATTGTCAGGTCCTGGAAAGAGTTATTTTGTTTTCGGTCTTTTTGAATAATGCGCCCGTAAGTATTAATGATCCCTGTGTCGGTAACAAACTGCTGGTAGTGGTAAAGGTCCTGTACAAGGGCCAGATCCAGCTTTACCTCATTTTTAATGATGCTGGTTGACTTGCCTCTCAGGTAAAAGCTATAGGAAAAGGTATTCTGCAGGTGCGAAACAGCAAGAGAATCCCGTGATAAGGTCGAACTATAATAGTAGTCGGGAAATACATTAAAATAATCGGGTTCGTACTGGTTAAAAATGAACTTACTGGTATTGTAGTAAAAAGTGTAAGCTACACGTTGGGTTGGCAATACACTCGCACCCGTACCAGTGCTGTCTATTTTACCGATATAATAAAACTGCTTTACATATAAACCATTGTTGGTTACATGATCGCTTGAATTGTAAAGCCTTACGGTATCATTCTGCGCTGTGGTATAAGTGCCCTGGGCCGATGTGAAGATATTGTTTTTTGTTACCGAGCCATTTTCCGGGGTCTTCAGGTTATTGAATATCCAATTAGCAAGCAAGTTATAGCGCTTGGTTTTTGATTGGTACCAGCTAAATATAGCTGCGTTCATATCGCCTACATTTTGGCGGGCGTAAAAACCTTTAGAACCAAGAAAATTCAGATTGAAACCGATATTTAGCTGCGGGTTTACGTTTTGGGTATGAATAGCTTTGAATAATTGCTCTTTAACACCTCCTGCATAATAGGTAAGGTTGGTATAGGGAGCGCGCGCCCGGTAGTATTGAATATCTTCCGGTAACAACAGATATGCGTCTAAAAAATGTACTCCGGCGTCAAAGCCAATACTTTTTGAAGGTTCAAAAAGCAAACTTCTTTCGGCCAGTCCGGTACTTCCCAGATTGATCCTGGGACTGCGTGGTTGATATAAAGGATTATAATTCTCAAAATTGTTCAGGCCAGTATCAAGCGGCAGCACTTGCGTACTGTCTTTCAATAACTGCTCATTGGTAACCCTTATAAATTTAGAGGTAAAAGTAACAGAGTCTCTGCGATGTTCTTCTTTCTTACGCTCAGCATCAATTTCCTGGTCGCCGGTAAGCGACTGGCTTTTTTTGGTTGACGTATCTGATTCGAAGCTTTGTGGTTGTTGCCTGCCTGGGTAGTTTTGCCTGTTTGGGTATTGCGCAAACGCAGAAGATGCCACTAAACAGCATGCCAGGAAAAGACAATATTTAAGGTAGGTGCGCATTAAAGGCCGGCGATCAATTTTTTCAGTATCAATGTCATTTTTGGTTCAGCTTCATGGGCTACGGCCAGTATTTCCTCTACCGATACCGGACGCAGATCATCCGGGAAACCCTCATCGGTTAAAACAGAAATTGCAAAAACCGGTAATCCCATATGATTAGCTACAATTACTTCCGGAACAGTACTCATACCTACAGCGTCGCCACCAATGATTCGCAAAAAGCGGTATTCAGCCTTAGTTTCCAGGTTTGGACCATTTACAGCTACATAAACTCCTTTGTGGCAGGTAATATTGTTGGCCGCTGCAATATCAAGCGCCTTGTCGATCAAAGCAGTCTCGTAAGGCTGACTCATATCAGGAAATCGTGGTCCCAATTCTGGCTCATTTGGCCCAATGAGCGGGTTCATCGGTTGCAAATTTATGTGGTCATCGATCACCATCAGATCTCCCTTGCGGAAGGCGGGATTTAGTGCGCCACTTGCATTAGATACAAACAAAGTTTTAATCCCCAGTAATTTCATCACCCTTACCGGGAAAGTGATCTGCTGCATGGTATAGCCTTCGTAAAAATGAAGGCGCCCCTGCATGGCTACAACCCTACGACCTTCCAGCCGGCCAAATATCAATTTCCCCGCATGAAACTCGAGTGTTGATATTGGAAAATCGGGGATATTCGAATACATTAATTGTTTTTCAACCTCGATCTCGTCTACCAGACCACCAAGGCCGGTACCTAAAATGATGCCTACTTCAGGCTCAAAATCGCCGATGCGTTGTTTAATGTATGATGTGGTTTGCTCTATGCGTTCTAACATAAGTATTAACTATTTCGTCAAATTGCTTGCCGCTGTCTCTTAAAAATTGAGTGGCGATCGGTAATACCAATAATGGCAGGGCTTGCAATATTTGCTGTAATTCCGGAGCTTCTAAACGTTGCACATCCTTTTCTGTTGTAATGATCACCTTTTTTTTCGCAGATGATGCCCTGAAATCAGCGGCAAGTTTAGTGATATTTTTTAAGGTAAATGGATGATGATCTGGATAATTATGATGTACGATGTCGCTGGTAAACGATTGCAGGTGCTGCAACAACGGTGTCGGATTGGCAATGCCCGTCAGTAAAAAAACTGTAGTTTCTTCTGTTAATATGAATGGCGAAGGGCTGCCATCGGTATTAAGTAAACCCTGATATTGGATACTGGTAAAAAAGACGCTTTGAAATGGCAGGGGTTGTAGTTTTTCATAAGCAAGTTCGCAATCGCTTTCCGTCAGGTTTCCCGGACACTTACTTACCACCAGCACATCAGCCCGCCAGCGTCCGCTGAAAGGCTCGCGCAGGTTACCCGCCGGAAGCATTAAATGGGGTTCATTAAGGCGGGTGTAATCGAATAACAAAATACTGAAACCCGGTTTTACGCGCCGATGCTGGTAGCCGTCGTCCAGAATTACCAAATTGTGGTCGGCCTTTAATTGGTTGATACCCAATGCCCGGTTTTCACAAACAGCAACCGTAATATCCGGAAATTTATGTTTGAACTGTGCCGGTTCATCGCCGATTTCAGTGGCAGTTGCAGAAGCATTAGCAATAATATAACCCTTTGTGTTGCGTCCATATCCCCGGCTAAGCGTTGCCAATTTGTTTTCGCCTTTTAATAATTGCACCAGGTATTCGGTCATCGGGCTTTTCCCTGCACCGCCAACGTCCAGATTGCCTACGCAAATCACCGGAAGGTGAAATGAATGGCTCTTTAATAAGCCGCCATCATACAGCCAATTGCGTAAAATGACCACCAATCCATACAATAACGAAAACGGGAGCAATAGCCAGCGAGCGTATTTCATATCGGGGGTAAAGATATAAAAACACTTTAACAGGGTTTTTGTGATTAGTTTTATAAATTAGGGATGTTAAGGCAAACCGCTATGAAACATATACTGCTTGTATCCCTATTAATCGTTACTACAGCCGCCCTCGCCCAAACTGATAAAAAACTAACATCCAGGCTTCAGGAAGCAGTTAGCAGTTTTAACGGACAGGTGGGAATATTCGTGCAAAACCTGAAAACCGGCAAAACGGCAGAATTACGTGCCGATACTTTGTTCCCTACTGCCAGTATGATAAAAGTGAGTATCCTGGCCAGTGTAATGGATAAAATAGAAAAAGGCGAATTAAAATATAACCAAAAACTGGTTTACCGCGACTCGCTGCTGTACCCTGGTGAAGATATATTAGGCTCGTTTAAAGATAAAGATACCATCGAGCTCAGCAAGGTAGTGATGCTGATGATCACCATGAGCGATAACACGGCCAGCACCTGGCTGCAAAAGATAGTAACCGGCGACTATATCAATCACTGGCTTGAACAGAATGGCTTCGAGGTGATGCGGGTAAACTCCAGAGTTAAAGGGCGCGAAAAGATTTGGCAACAATATGGCTGGGGCGTTACCACACCTCGTGAGATGTGCCGCTTGTTTACGATGATACGTAATGGCCAGGCTGTAAGCGAAGCAGCAAGCCAGCGCATATACCGAACGCTGATCAGGATATATTGGGACGATATCGCGCTTTCGCAAATACCACCTTATGTACAAATGGCCAGCAAACAGGGAGCGCTTAATGATTACAGGTCAGAAACTGTGCTGGTGAACGCGCCGCATGGCGACTATGTTTTTTCCATCATCACCAATCATAATAAAGACCAAAGCTGGGGTCCCGGTAATGAGGCGGATCGCCTTATCCAAAAAGTATCTTCCTTACTATGGCACTATTACGAACCGAAAAGTACCTGGAAACCTGCCGAAGGTATAGAGAAATTTATGTTGAATGAATGAGTTGGACTTTCAAACTTTTTTAGCCAATTCAGTAAAACACCCAATGCCAAATGTCCAATGACAAATGCCTGGTGATCAATTCGCTGCCAGCATAGTACCATTCGTGGTATTAACTGCAGGTGCTGCCTTGTAAACGATACTGATAAAGTTGGCACCTTTTTTAGGTTTGGTGATCAGGGTTACATTGAAGGTTTCGTCTTCAGCGCTCCAAACTTCGTTAGCCAGGCGGCAGAATTTTCTGTCAAGTCTCCAGATCACATCTTCTGTGTCGTTCTTGTCATAGGTCTCAACATATGAGGTGCAAACGTCCTGATCGTTAAAATAGAAAGTATAATCGCCTACAACGCGCACTTTGGTAAAATTAAGCGCCTCGCCGCCGTTGGCAGTTTTGTATTCCTGCACATTAGCGTAAGAAACGTGCTCACCAAAATAGGTTTTGATCTCGTCTTTGCTTGCACCCAGCGGGAATTGTGCGAAAGCTGAAAGTGAAGCTAATATCAATACGGCAATTAAAACTAATCTTTTCATGCCGGCTATATTGCAACTGTTACGCCAGCAGGCACTTAATTTAATTGACCTTTAGAAGAGGCTGATTATTAGCTATTTGTGATTTTCGTAAAAATTAAATAAAATGCTTAAAAAGAAAAATAATGGGTAATTAACACAGCAGAAGTGTGTAATGTATTCCACAGGCAACAATTTTAACCAATGGACAATGAATTAAAAGGAGGGGTAAATAATTAAACTTTGTGGCCGGTGAGGAACACTTTGCCGCTATTAGGTTCGCGAACAAGGGTAGTTTCGCCATTGTCGTTTTTGGCGATTTTCAAAGTTTGGGTAATGTAGAAGCCTTTGTAGTCCATCAGGATATTTAAACCATCGTTATTAACGGTAAGTTTAACTGTACCGCCAATC
>CAISPD010000102.1 GCA_903887275.1 uncultured Mucilaginibacter sp. | reverse complement strand
TGTCTTGTCCTGAAATAGGTTTACACAACAGTAAACAAAAATGGAGAGATATTCAAAAGTGTTTGGCAGTAAATGGCAAAGCCAGTACAGCGAAGAGTTTAAGCGTAAGATTTGTCGGGAATATTTAGACGGATCGGATAGTCGTACAACGATTGAAAGAAAGTATAAATTGGGAAACAGCCGGCTCACATCCTGGCTAAAATCATTTGGTTGGGAGGCTAAGAAGGCAATTTATTTATCTTCGTATGTTATGCCAGCAAAGAAAGATCAGGATGTCCCGGCTGAAGACAGCGCATCGGTTAAGCTCTTAAAAAAGCAACTGGACGATGCATTGTTGGAAAAGGAACTTTATCGTAAAATGATAGAAGTAGCCGAAAGAGACCTTAAGATCAATATCCGAAAAAAGTCCGTTACCAAGTAATCCGTGAGATTAAAGACAGCTATCCCAGGGTTAGCCTGGTGAAATGCTGTTGTTTACTTGGTGTTACCCGACAAGCTTATTACCAGCACTTTTGGGAAACAGAAGCAATAGGCTTCGAACAGGAAATCGTATTAAATGAAGTAAGGAAAATAAGAGCTACACATCCGGTTATCGGTGGTAAAAAGCTGTATGTTCTATTGCAATCCTTCTTACTTGAACACCAGATAAAGATGGGTAGGGATGCTCTTTTTGATCTCCTGGCTGCTCATTATCTGTTAGTTCGTAAGAAAAAACGACGGGTATTTACCACCCAGTCCTTTCATTGGCTAAGAAAATATCCGAACTGTATAAGGGAAATTGTTCCTATTAAAGTAAATGAAATATGGGTATCAGATATTACCTATTACCGGACAAAAAAAGGCTTTGTGTATATCAGCTTTATCACCGATGCCTATAGCAAAAAAATAGTCGGTTATCATGCGGCAGATACGTTAGAAACCGTTCATACACTTAGCGCTTTACAAATGGCGATTAAAGAAAATGGTCAATCGTTAAAAGGCTTGATACATCATTCAGACCGGGGTGTGCAATATTGCAGTTATGATTATGTAAAACTATTACAGGACAATAATATAATTATCAGCATGACAGAAAACGGTGATCCTTTAGAAAATGCAATTGCAGAAAGGGTCAATGGAATTATGAAACAAGAATACCTCGAACACCATATGCTCAATAATAAGGAAGAGGTTATGGAGCTGTTAACTACTTCAGTAAATGTTTACAATAAGCTAAGACCACACATGAGTTGCAATATGCTTACCCCTGAAACAGTGCATCAAAATAGCATAGCTGTACAACGAAATTGGAAAAGTTATTATAAATCAAAAAATGTCGATCTGTAAACCTATTTTAGGACTAATAAATAATGTAAACGTATACCAGGATTAATCAATTAACCTGTAAACTTATTTCAGGACAAGACACTGGAAGCTTATTTACACTGTACCACGAGTTACGCTGCGCTAAACTCGCGGCAGCGGGTGAGTTACGCTGCGCTAAACTCGCGGCAGCGCAGTTATTCGGACTTCCGGACTAAAAAAAATTATGCCAAATTCCTGCCTGCATTAACAATACCATAAACAGTACGGATCACGAGCTTGTTGTAAACATCGTTCAGTTCGGGATTTTTGTTGTTATTGAGGCATTGCAGGGCATAATGCTGAACCAGAACTAGTGGCAATACAATGCGTTCACGTACAGCAATAGAGCGCTTTTCTACCGGGTATTCCTGCATGATCACCTGGCTGTCGGTCAATTCCAGCAACATGGTGCGGGTTAGCTCAAATTCATCTTTTAAAGCTTGCCAGAAGCCTGCAAATTTTTTGTCGTCCTGCAAGTAGGCGGTTACCCGAAAGTCTGATTTCGACATCGACATCATACAATTATCAAGCATGGTCTTAAAAAAGCCTGAACGGGTATATAATGTTTTTACCTCTTCCCATTTCCCCTCTTCTTTTATCTTTTTCAGGGAAGTGCCAACGCCATAAAAACCGGGTATATTTTGTTTTAACTGGCTCCAGGAAGTTACAAAACTGATGGCGCGCAGATCCTCTAATTTCAAAGAAGCATCGGCATTACGTTTGGTAGGCCGGCTACTAATATTGATCTTGGACAGCAATTTCAACGGGCTGAATTTCTCCAGGTACTCCAGAAACAAGGGATGTTCACGCAGTCCCATAAAAGCCTTGTAACTTTCTTCAGCCATTTCATGTATCAGCTGCTTATTTTCAACACTTAACAAGTCGTTCTCATTGGGATTCAAAGCAGATGTAATACCCGCGTTAATTAGTTGCTCCACATTAAAACGAGCAGTTTCTACCGACCCGTACTGCGAACTTACCGTTTGGCCCTGTATAGTTAATTGAATATGCTCATTGGCAATTTCGCTGCCCATAGAGGCGTAAAAACGATGGGTTTTACCCCCGCCACGTGCTGGTGGTCCGCCACGACCATCGAAGAATGCCAGATCGATACCATATTTCCTTGCCAGAGCGGTCAATTCAACTTTAGCTTTGTAGATCGACCAGTTGGCCATCAGGTAACCGCCGTCTTTGGTACTGTCTGAAAAACCAAGCATGATGGTTTGTCTGTTACCGCGACGGGCAAGATGCTCTTTGTAAAAAGGATTCAGGTACAAACTTTCCATTACACCTGCTGCATGTGAAAGGTCGTTAACTGTTTCAAACAGAGGCATAAAGTCGACCGTAAGCGTTTCTTTTTTCCAGCCGCTCCACAAAAACAGGTTGATCAGCTGTAATATATCTGAAGCCCGCTGGCAGTTGCTGATAATGAAGCGCTGGCAGGCTTTTTCACCGTTTGAATATTGAATTTGCTTTACCAGCCTGATCGTATCCAAAGTATCCTTGGTCATATCGGCCTCGTCATCGGGGCAATGGAAATCAGCTTCATTAAAGGTTAAAGCTTTCAATTTATCTTCTTCACTCAGGGCATCATAACTTTTCAATCCGGCTTTGATCTGCGATTGTTTAACGCAATACTGGAAAACAGAGCGCAATATCCTGCTATCCTGCCTTATATCCAGGGTTGCAAAATAGCATCCAAACAGTTTTACTTTTTGAATGAAATGATCAACGATATCAACAAACAAACCCAGGTGGTCATTGATCAGGGTATCTTTCATTGAATTTAACAGGGACAGCAGTTCGCCCTGCAGATCTTTCGGACTTGGCTGCGGATTGAATGCATTTTGGTAAAGCAGTTTTTCAAGCCTGTTAATTGTCTTTTCTATCCCCCTGAAAGTTACACGGCGTTTTAAGGTTCTGAAATCGCGGTAATAGCAACGGAAAATGATCTGCCTTAAGAAGGCAGCTACAGAGGCTGTAATTTCTGATGTTACGTTTGGATTTCCGTCCCGATCGCCTCCGGGCCAGAAACCCAGTTCGAGTACCTGGTGACCGGCTTTGATCTCAAATTCTTCTTCCAGTTTTGCCTGAATTGCCGAAACCGCATGGTAAAAGGTATTTTCAAGGAACCAGACCAGACTTGCCGCTTCGTCTACCGGCGTAGGTGAAGTTTTATTAAAGAATGGCGTTTTGCCTAATTGTTGAAGTAAAGCGTCGATATTATTCAGGTCATTAACCTTTAATGCTTCGATCAGGTCTGTAATGATTCCCAAAACCGATCCCGGGTAAAATTGGGTTGGGTGTGCAGTTAGTACCAAACGAAGTGAAAAGTCATCGAATTTTTTGCTGATATCTGCACGCACTTTTTCGCTTCCGGCGGCTTGCTGTAACAGGCTTTGCAAAGAACCGCTATCATCTGTACGACCTATTTTATTGAATGAAGAGTCTTCAACGGCGTCAAACAATACTACCTGACGCTCGATGTACTGGATAAAACGGAACAGGCGATTGATCTGTTCCTGATGATCGATACCGGGAACATATTTATCGAAGAATGATTCAATGATCTCGGTGGGTGATAATTGCTGTCCGGCACCTTTTTCGCAATGCGAACTGAAAAAGGGCAATAAAATGCCCGTATCTTTTACCTGATAGAAAGGCAGCGTTTGGAACAGGCTGTTATATAACTCAAATCGGGTTACTACTTCCTGGTTAAAGATAGTCTCCTTGTGGCTGATCTTCAGAGTGGCTGGCATGAGAATGGGCGAATTTTATTGGTTGCAAAATATCGCTGTGAATTTAATAAAATTTATTAAAAACTACAGTCTAAACTGAATAATTAATAATAGAAAAACCATATCAATGCAATAATTATCAAATCCGAGGTCAAAGATTTAATTTTTGTAAATTTGCAATCATAAACACTTGTTTATTTTATGAATATCCAATCGCGGGAAATAAAAGGCTTTTTTTACAGTCAGTATTTTTCCGATGGCTTGAAAACCAGCGCGGGCATCCTCATCCCTGCCCTGCTGTTTAAATTCCTTGATCAGTTTAGTTTCGGCATAACGCTTTCGCTTGGTGCGCTTTGCGTTTCGGTTGTTGATACTCCGGGACCTATCATTTACAAACGCAATGGAATGCTGGTTTGTGTATCCTGCATCCTGTTAGTTGCTATCACCACTGGTTTTGCAAGGCTTAATCCCTTTACGCTGGGTGCTGCAATTGTGATCGTATCGTTTATTTTCTCCATGCTGGCGGTTTATGGACTAAGAGCGGCTTCTATCGGAACCGGAGCTCTGCTGACCATGGTTTTCATGATTGAGAAAAATCTGGCGCCTGCTGAAGTGTTGGGCTATAGCCTCACCATAACTGCAGGTGGCCTCTGGTACATCGGCTTTAGCCTGGTGTTTTCGAGCATTCGGCCTTACCGGGCCGCTCAGCGTGCTTTGGGTGAAAGCATTATGGATGTGGTAAAATTTCTGCGCATCAAAGCCGATTTTTACCGGGCAGAAACTGATATTGATGATAATTACAAAAAACTGGTTTCCCAGCAGATACAGGTAAGTCAGCATCAGGACCTTGTGCGCGAACTGCTTTTCCGCAGCCGGGTAATGGTGCAGGAATCAACCAATACCAGTCGGGTACTGGTGCTAACTTTCATCGACCTGGTTGATCTTTACGAACAAATTATGGCTACACATTACGATTACAGCGAGATACGTAATCGTTTTGGTGATACTGGCGTGCTGGAAGAAATAGCCCGATTGTTGGATAACCTGGCCAAAGAACTGGAAAATATGAGTTATGCAATGCTGGCCAATAGCCGGCGTGCCCGTTCCCATGAATTCAATGCACAGCTGGAGCATTTAAAACGAAGTATAGACGCGCTGGCCATCAGCGGAAATAGTAACCTGGTTCTGAAAAAGATTCTGATCAATCTGCGCGACCTAAACCAGAATATCCACAATATTTATAATTACTATAATTCGCGCTGGTCGAACGAGCAGATCAAAAAGCCTCAGGAAGTTGAATTTTCAAAATTTGTTTCGAGGCAGGACTATCAATTACAGGAGTATTTTGATAATATCACCTTTTCATCGGCATCATTCCGTCATGCCGTTAGGGTATCACTTGCCTGTCTGGTAGGTTTTATCAGCGCGCACCTGCTTTTTCTTGGCCATCATAGCTACTGGGTTTTACTTACTATCATTGTTATCCTGAAACCGGGTTTCAGCTTGTCAAAACAGCGCAATTATGAGCGCTTGATCGGCACTATCGTAGGTGGCATCCTTGGCTTTATCCTCCTCAAATTTGTGCCTAATAAAGATGCGCAGTTCATTCTGTTCATCGCGCTTATGATAGGCACTTATAGTTTTACGCGGCTCAACTATACGATCGCTGTGATCTTTATGACGCCTTATGTTTTCCTGCTTTTCCAGTTCCTGGGTGTTACGCAGATGAGCCTGATTCAGGAGCGGATCATCGATACGGCCATTGGTTCAGCTATCGCGCTTATTTCTACCTATCTGGTTTTACCTGAGTGGGAGTTTGAACAGGTGAACCAATACCTGGGCGATGTTATTCAGGCTAATGCCAATTATCTGGCCCGCATCGCCGATCGTATCACGGGAAAAACGATTGACCTTACCGATTTTAAGCTGGCGCGAAAAGATATCTATGTTAAATCGGCCAATCTTTCCGCCATGTTTGAGCGAATGGCTTCTGAGCCCAAAAGCAAGCAAAAGAACATCAGGGATATCCACAAATTTGTAGTGCTAAATCATATCCTCTCCTCTTACCTTGCCAACCTAGGCACGGGTCTCAAGACAAAGAACCCTCAAAAACCTGAGCCTGAAAATACCCGGCTCATCCGCAAAAGCATCAATGTGCTCAATGAAACTGCCAAACGCCTGGGAGGTAAACCCGTGCCCTTCAACGCTGAAAAAGCAGCTTTGCCCGTTGAAAAAACTAACCTAAACCCGGACGAGGCCCTGCTGCGCGAGCAATTAGGTTTTGTAAATAAGATCAGTATAGACATTGAAAGGGTGACGGAGAGGATATTGGGTTAGGGTGTGTTTTAGTTTTAAAAATTTGATGAATTTTGGATTGGTGATTGCCCTCTGAAGAAATCTGTCTTTGCGAGGAATGAAATGACAAACAAAAAATTGCCCCTCCGAGGAATGAAATGACAAATAAGAAATTGTCCCTCGGAGGAATGAAATGACAAATAAGAAATTGTCCTTGCGAGGA
>CAISPD010000101.1 GCA_903887275.1 uncultured Mucilaginibacter sp. | reverse complement strand
TTTATGAGCATCTCTCCCGAAATCGAAAAACGCATTGCCCAACTACAGGAAAAATACGAGGCTATGGGTCAGGATATGGTTTCCTACCTTGATGGCCTGCTTTATGCAGACTTCCTTACCTATTGGGATTATATACATCTTGACACCCTTTTAAGTCTCCAAAATCCCAAAACGCCATTTCCAGATGAAGAGATCTTCATCATGTACCATCAGGTGACGGAATTGTATTTTAAAATGGCACTGCACGAGTGTCGTCAGATAGCTCAAAACGCAGATCTTGACCCTGATTTTTTTACCGCCCGGGTCAAACGTATAAACCGTTATTTTGAGTCCCTAACCCAGTCGTTCGCTATAATGGTGGATGGTATGGAGAAGGAACAGTTTTTGCAATTCCGTATGTCGCTTCTGCCTTCAAGCGGTTTTCAAAGTGGACAATACCGTCAGATCGAAATATATGCTACAGATTTCATAAACCTGGTTGCAAAAGATAAAAGAGATGAACTGGCAAAGGCGGATTTTGAAGAACAGTTTGACTATATCTACTGGAAATTTGGCGCCACCGAACTTTCCACCGGAAAGAAGACCTTAACGCTAAAGCAATTCGAAAAAAAATATTCCAAATCTTTTATCGAACTGGCAAAGTCTACAACGCAAACCAATTTTAATGCCTTACTAATTAATTTTCAAACTCAGCGGCGATCAAGTCCGGCGCTGGAAGAAGAATTACGTAAGCTTGACATCAATGTAAACGTCAACTGGCCGCTGGCCCATTATAAATCGGCTGTCCGTTACCTGAACCGCGAACCGGATGAGATCAAAGCTACAGGTGGAACAAATTGGCAAAAGTACCTTCCCCCGCGTTTTCAGAAACGGGTGTTCTACCCCTCACTTTGGACCCCTGAGCAATTGGATAACTGGGGCAAAGCCTGGGTAGAAGATGCTTTGGGACAATAAGGGTATTGGTCATTAAGTCATTTGCTACGCGGCATTGGGGATTGAGTCATTGGGCATTTGGCATTATGCATTGGCGCGTGGACTATCGACTATGGTTTATGGACTACAGGAATTTTCAGTCAAAAACAGGTCAATATCAACAATCTACCATTAACCATCAAGCATGAACTATGAACTTTCAGCCAAAATGGCTAAATTGCCACTTTCTGCATTCTATAAAACAAGGCCATGACTGAGACGCTCGACATTAACATCACTAAAACGAACCACTCCCGTTTAGCTGATACTGATTTTAACAACTTACCATTCGGTAAAATATTTACCGACCACATGCTGCTGGCTGATTATGCCGACGGCGAATGGAAAAACTTCGAGATAGTCCCTTATGGCGCGATTCCTTTGAGTCCAGCTATTTCGGCACTGCATTATGGCCAGGCCTTTTTTGAAGGTATCAAAGCCTATAAACATGCTGATGGAAAGGTTTCTGTTTTCAGACCTGATAAAAATGCTATCCGGTTTAACAAATCGGCCGAACGCCTTTGCATGCCGGCATTGCCCGAAGAAATATTTGTTCAAAGTATTGCTGCACTGGTTGATCTGGACCGCGATTGGATTCCTACTGCTCCCAACCATTCGCTTTATATCAGGCCGGCGATGTTTGCTACTGATCCTTTTTTGGGCGTGAATCCGTCTGCAACTTATAAATACATGGTATTAACCTGCCCTGTAGGCCCATACTTTGCAAAAACACTTCGGGTAAAGATCGAAGAAAAATACACCCGTGCCGCCGAGGGCGGTTTTGGTTATGCTAAAGCAGCCGGCAATTACGGTGGTGCTATGCTTCCCGGCAAGAAAGCTGTAGAAGAAGGCTTTGACCAATTGATCTGGACCGATGGTAAATCGCATCAATTTGTGGAAGAAATGGGTGCCGCTAATGTAATGTTTGTTTTGGATGGCAAGTTGATCACGCCATCGCTCGAACTGCAAACCATCCTTGATGGTGTAACCCGCGATACCGTTATCGCACTGGCAAATGAATGGGGCTTCCCTGTGGAGCAGCGTCGTGTAGCGGTTGCTGAGATCATCGAAGGAGCTCGCAATGGTAAGTTAACCGATGCTTTTGGTGCAGGCACTGCTGCCACCATCGCTCCTGTTGGTTCGATCAGCTACAATGGTGAAGAATACTTCCTGAGCGATCCCAAAACCCGTGAATTCTCGCAAAAAGTATTGCGTACGCTGGATGGTATTCGCTACGGCAGGTTAGAAGATACCCACGGCTGGAATTACATTGTCTGATCCGGCGATTAATATTCGCTGATTCCGGGTTTTAGTTTGCTTTGAGCGAGACTGTGATACTCTTTCCGAAAATAACTTTCTGTCCAGGATCATTTGGCTTGGTATTCCATAAACATTCGCGTACAGAAAGGTCCTGCGTAGCAGGGTCAAGTGTGATCAATTGGAAAGAAAGCAGTGTTTCATCCTTAGCTGAATATTTGCCCTTCATTGGTGAATCAACCCGGAATACATTTAAACTTACATCATTATCCGGGCCATGGTAAACGTAAAACTCGTTCCAGTTGCTATTGCCATGAAAATAGGCTTTGATATTGGGATGTTGCTTTAGGAATTTCACAAACCCGCGTTGCTCCAATATTGTCGCGCCATCGTCTTTTGACGCAACTGATCCTTCTTTATAGTGTTCTTCAACCAGATTCTCGAACCTGTTTTGGGTTGTCATATTAAATGGCGGAACAGGATTAGTAAAATGCTTTGATTCACATTCGGGCTGATCATGTGTAAAAATAACAACCGGCGTTTTTATTGATACAGAATCAAGGTCCTTCTGCATCCAGATACGTTCTGCAGAATCGGCCCAAAGAGTAATAAACATAAAATGTATGCCATGGATGTTGTGTGAATAATTGATCTTGTTATTCGCGTAGCTATAATCGTTATTAACTAAAGGTTTTTTCGGCTTGATCATCAGGTTATAAATACCTACCATAGAACTTGGGTCTGTAGCTGGTTTCATGACACGTGCATACCCAATGGCATTTGAAATATCATGATTGCCGGGTATCATTAATAATTGAGCTGGCTTACCGTCATGCGCTCTCAGTTCTACCTGGTGCATATATACGGATTCAAACTGTGCCCATGACGCTGCAGCACTTTGTACTGGCGGCTCCATCCGATTTGCAATATCACCTGCTTCAAACAGATAGTCAACCGATCCCACTTTTTTTCCTGCATCAATTCCCATATCGTTCGGGAGAACGAGAAGTGGCAGGGCATTCATCTGGGCAATCATTGCTGCATTAACCTTGTAGCTGGCAACATTTGTATCACCTCTGAACGCCGCCCGGGTAATGCCAAAATGAGCATCGGACGTGAAAATAATATTTACAACCGGATGCTGTTTGGCCTGACCATACCCAGAATAGTTGAATGCAAAAATTGCCGCCAATAAAAGCAAAACAAATATCGCTTTGGATGATTTTTTCCTACTTGTTGGTTTGTTGATCCTGAACATCTTGTTTGGTATTAAATATTAATTTTTTTCTACCGGATCGGCCACGCTATAAGCATTTCGATTCGCTTTTACCAGTAGTTTGATCGAGATTGGATATTTATCTGAAAATTGGAAAAGAGCATTTATTACTTCCGGCGGTGCAGAAGCATTTATTTGGGGCGAGCCGCTGTTAATATCAACGCCAGTGCGGTTTCCATCATTTCCAATAGTCTGGTACGATTTGGGCACGTACTGCATATAGTTAGTGCCATTCACTAGCCAGGGCGAAATCAGGATATGATCGTACCATGATTTTGCGCCTCCGGATGTACCACAGGCGTTAGGCACCGTAGCCAGTGCCCTGGTGGTGGTAGTTAAATATGATGAAAACAGGATCGTATTGCTCTCCCATTCAGCCGGATAGTTAACTGATCTATCCGGAAAAAAAGGCGGGTCACTCATTTTTGTTGCAGTATCTGCAGATGTGATCATAGCCTGATAACCTGCTTCTAAACTACTATGCGTATTAAAATCGCCCATACTAATCAGGTTTGGAAAATATCCGAATTTTGCCCTAAGGCTTTGCATAATGCTCTTTACTTGAATATCCCTGCTGGCACTTGATGAACCAGATTGCGTATGATCAACCAATACAAACAAAAATGTAGTATCATGCGTGATCGCTAAATTCGGATCGTTGTAATATAACTTATACAGATTGAAGTCTGTAATATTTGCCAACACCGTTTCTGTTTTTACAAAAGTCAATTTTAATTTATTATAAAACAAAACCGACATTGTGGTTGCTGCAACAGCGTTAGTAGGTGTAGCATAGGCATATTTACCCGGAAAGGCGGCATTTAAGGCATTTGTATTGATATCATCGGCAAGGTTTGCAGGCAGGCTTGCTGAGGGTATAAAAGCAGCCATCTTTTCGCAACTTAACAGATCGGGTTGGCAGAACCGCACGATAGTTTTCAAATAAGAGTTTAGCGTTTCATTACTTCCCTGGCATCCCTTGCCATATCCCAGCACGTTATAAGCAATCACTTTAAGGGTGTCCGTAAAATCCACCGTATTTGGCAAATTTTGAGGGATCACATGCTGAACTACAGGAGAATGATCGGACTTTTTGAAACAGGATGCCAAAAAAGCAAGTATAAAAAAACAAAGAATTACAGACCTGATTTTCATTCAAAGGAATTTTGCTGACTACAGCACCTTAATTGGGCTATTGAAAACAAAACAACTTCTTTTGCAATGCCCGGTTATTCGGAGCATTACAAAAGAAGCTGTTTTTAATATTGTATTTAGTTTAATTAGTGTTGATTTCCGGTACCATCAGCCTGGTAAGCACCGATATCTTTACCCGGAGGAGTGATACCGCTTGAACCGAAGTTAGGATCAACCGGGATGCCAGCAGTAACAGGTGTAAAGCCTTGGTAAGCTTTGCCGATTGCTGGTGAACTTGATTTCAAATGGAAATCATATCCATCAACAGAAGCCTGAGATGCGAAATTCAGGTTCGGTAAAGTGTAGTTAGCAAACTGTGGGTCGTTTTTACCAACAAGCGAAGATCCGTCATAGGCAAAACCAAAAGTATAAGTTGGGCCTAATAATGCCTTCATATTAGGAATATCAGTCGACTGTGGATGTGTAACAACTGCCTGTGCAATGTTTGTTGGAACAATTTGATTAGCCTGAGCAACATTGTCAACATAGAAGTAGTTGTAGCCATAAGCAGTTTTAGTGATAGGACCATCTGAGTGACTTAAAGTGTCAGCCAAATAAACTTTAGCAGTAACATTGTTACCACCTGCGATACGAACACCAAAATTACAATCTACGATTAGGTTGTTGTAAGCCAAAGCTCTTGAATTATTTTCAACTTCAATCGAACCGCTTCTGGCACCATAGGTACCAGTATTTCTGTAACCATCGTTAACATATGTATTGTTATACATGGCAATTTCAGTTTGAGCAGCCTGAGTGCCAGGGTCATTTGCAGATTTTGTACCGTTAGTAGCACCACCAATGATCAGGTTGTATGCCATATTACCCTGAGTACCACCTTTTGCATTGTAACCGTCACCGCCGGTACCACCGCATTTCTCAAGCGTATTTCTCATCATATTAATATGACCGCCATAGAAACGAACAGCATCGTCAGGACTGCCATACATCCAGGAGTCTTCCATAATAAAGACACCATTTGGATTCTGCCAATAAACAATATACTGGTCACCAGTTGATGGGCCGGTAAATGGTGGCGCAGTAAGGCCAGCACCGCCAAAATCAAGGTGAGTCCATTTAATAACCAACAAAGGGCAAGTTTTGTTACAATAAATACCACCCCAACCGCCAACATAGGCCGGATCGGTAGCAGCAGATGATGCGCCTGTAGTTTTGTTTTTAGATGGGTCAGTTATTGTAATAGGATCTGCTTTGGTACCTAAAGTTAAAAGTGTACCATTAACTATAAAATTTGCACCGTTAAGTACATTTACTTTAACACCTTTTTGAATCAACAGGGTGTCGCCTGCGTTAATAGTTACGTCGGCAGAAATTGTATAGATCTGATCGGTAAGCATCGTTCCTTTTATAGCTCCAGATAATGGTGCTGTATTGCTTACGGACTTTCCTACCTGTAAAAGCGGCGTGGAAATTACTGCTTTATCTTTCTTGCTGCACGATGCCAGGGCAAGCGCTGACAGCAAAAGCAATGCATTTCTTAAATTTTTCATGGTTAATTAATTGTTTTTTAA
>CAISPD010000100.1 GCA_903887275.1 uncultured Mucilaginibacter sp. | reverse complement strand
GACTGGAGCAACGGTATGCGTAACTCGCCCGAATATGTGTACCAATACCTCGACTTCTTAGTGACACAACCTATCAAGCGTATTTTATTACCAGATACCCTGGGCGTTTTGATCCCGTCGGAAGTTAAAGAGTACCTGACGCCGATCATCAAAAAATATCCGGGTATCCATTTTGATTTTCATGCCCATAATGATTACGACCTGAGTATTGCCAACGTGCTGGAAGCAGTACAGGCGGGTGTTAATGGCTTGCACCTTACCATCAATGGCATGGGCGAGCGTGCAGGTAATGCGCCTTTAGCCAGTACCATAGCGGTATTGAACGATTATGTGAAAGAAGTGCATACTTCTGTCGACGAAAAATCGCTTTATTCAGTAAGTAAACTGGTAGAAACTTTTTCTGGTTTCCGTATTCCTGTAAATAAACCGGTGGTAGGAGAGAATGTGTTTACCCAAACTGCCGGTATCCATGCCGATGGTGATAAGAAAAACAACCTCTATTTCAATGACCTGATGCCAGAACGTTTCGGGCGTACCCGTAAATATGCTTTAGGCAAAACCAGCGGCAAGGCCAATATCGAAAACAACCTGCAGCAGCTGGGGATCCGGCTTTCGGATGCTGACCTGAAAAAGGTAACAGAAAAGATCATCGAACTGGGCGACCGCAAGGAAGTTGTAACCCAAAGTGATTTGCCCTATATTATTTCGGATGTGCTTGACAGCAGTGCCATTGAAGAAAAGGTTCATATTGAGAATTATGTATTGACCCACTCCAAGAACCTGCGTCCATCAGTTACCTTGCACATTAATGTTAATGGCGAGAGGTTTGAAGAACATGCGCAGGGTGATGGGCAGTACGATGCTTTCATGAATGCACTGAAGGTCATTTACCAAAAAAAGAAACTCATTCTGCCGGTACTGACCGATTATGCGGTGCGTATCCCGCCAGGCGGTAAGTCGGATGCCCTGTGCGAAACCATCATCACCTGGGAGTACAATAACCGCGAATTTAAAACGCGCGGTCTTGATAGCGACCAAACGGTTTCGGCTATAAAGGCTACCCAAAAGATGCTCAACCTCATCTGATCTTCGTCATTCCACCTATTTATTGTATAGTTTGGCATGGGCATAAATTTGCCCTGTTTTTGGCATATTCCCCATTTTTGTCAATTTGGCAGTATTTTGGCAGTCTTTTTTCGAGCTATTTTTCTGCCATCTTGACATATTAGTAAAAATGTGACAAAATGACAAATTTTTATTTTTGGAGCAATTTTGTAGCGGAATGCCAGGTTTTGCGACTGATATTTGGAAAAATAAGCCTGAAAATCATGTTTGTGCCCGAAAAATCGAACCAAAAACACAATTTGTACCCGATTTTTCGTTTTTAGACCCTAATTTTTCGGAAAATGAGCTGAATTGACAGAGAAATTGGTAATTTTTTTTGAAAAACATTTTTTTCTCATTTTTTGCCACTTTTTTTTTATCCCGAAAAATCGTCATTTAAAATTTTCGACTTTTCTGAAATAATTAAATCTGAATTTTTATTTCCGGTAATTTTCCATTTTTCAGTTTTTTACATGGAAAAATAATTTTGCGTTATGGCATGTTTTTAGTGATAGACGGTACCAGAGACACTGTGCTGCAACCTTTAAAAAGAGTCCCCCCAGTGCCATCATATTAATTGTTTATTTTATAATTTAACATCAAAACAAAATGATCACTGTATTAGAAATCGCTCTTTTGGTTGCAATCATCGTTGTGCCTTTAGTACCTGCAAAAAGCGCTCGCGTTAAATAATTGATCCAATAGAATTCAATTATCATAAAAGCCTTCGGTATCCTCCGGAGGCTTTTTTTATTTAGGGGGATGGCTTTCCTCTCCGATCTCCTAACTGTCATATTAAGGTGTAGGTGCGCTGTAAAACTACAAAGCCAATCCCTCCCGGTTATAACTAAAACAATCCCGATAATAATTACCTGGGCTAGTCGCTTACAGCGCGAGCCATCCTACTACCTTTTGTAGTTGTTACTGGCATTGATGATGGTATTTTCATCTGGTAATAAACTCGTTGTAATTCAGCAGTGATGCGTAGTGGTCTGACCGGTAGCAAAGTACCTGATCGGGCTTCGCTGCCATATCAGTCAACCAATTGAGTTGCGGAATTAAAGCGAACTGCAACCTTATCAAGTCATACGATGCATTACCTAAAAAACCGGCT
>CAISPD010000099.1 GCA_903887275.1 uncultured Mucilaginibacter sp. | reverse complement strand
TCAACCAATTTAATGTTAATTGCTGCTCTGTCACTTTCGGCAATGCCCTTGAGTACCTTTATTGGCTGATGATTTTCCAACACCTGCACTTTATCTACATCCTTCGACGGTAAATTGTTCGTTGCAATATTGTACTTGTCTCCCAACAAATCCTGGCCTTCAATGTAAAACTTATTGATCGCTTTATTTTGGTAGAGAATTTGCCCGGTTGGGTTGACGGTGATGCCGGGAATTTTTTTAATGATATCCAGGATCACGCGATCACTTTGGTCGGAAAAATTGCGGACCTTGAAGTTTAATGTATCACCTTTTTGAATTATCGGGCTATTTTCGGTAATGCTAACTTCCTCAAGGGCGATAGCAGCTTTTTCCAATTCGATATTGATCACTTGGTTTATAGCCGACTGAATTTTTATGGCCTTTTTATTGAATCCAAGGCAATTGAATTCCAGGAATAAGGTATCAATCTTTTTTTGAAGGTTTAATTCAAAATCGCCATTCTGGTCGGTAGCTGAGTAAGCTATAATGTCCTGCCTTTGATTATTACTATATAAGATCACGTTGGCATTGGGCACAGGAATGCCGGCATTGTTGATATGGCCATTAACTTTTACCTGTGCAAGGGTATTAGCGCTGACTAAAAAGGCTACAATAACCAATAGTACTGCCTTGCGAGCGAGCATTAAAAATCAAAATTTGACTTTCTCAAGTTTGTCGCCGTTACTATATTGCCCGCTTTGAAGTTGTGCAGAGTAATTTTTCTTCGCCTTTTCGAATTGAGCAACTGAAACCAACCTGTAGGGAGAAATTGCATACTTATTCAATTCTTCTGAGGTAAACTTTATATCGATCAAATCAAATTGCCACCCTAAGGAGCTGGTTGCCGACACAATCAGTCCAGGTAAGCCGTTATAATACATCGGCCCATCCTGAAAAGGTAAATCTTTACAGAACCATGCTGTTATCCGGTTTCCCTTGCGGTCCTGAATTGCTTCCTGTGCGCGTAAAGTGCCAATTTTCTTTTCTTCTCGTAATATATTCCATGGCTTGCTGTTTAACGTATCCCTAACATGGGCTAAATACTCAATTCCGATCCTTTGGATCTCTATGGCTATTCTCTGGCGGTAATTCTTTATTGTAGTAAAGGGGAAAAGGTCTCTTCTAAGATCGCTAGCTGTGAATCTCACCACTTCATTAGCTTGTTTGGCATGCAATGTCTTTGCATTGATGAGCTCAATTTGGGCGATAAGACCTTGGCTGTAAAAATAACTTCCTGACTTTGTAATGTCTAATTCGCAAATATCATCCACCAGCTTTTTGTCGTCTCTGCTATAAGTGACCTTATATTTTGCCTTTACGATAACCGGATCAGCGGTTTGAGCGAAGCTTAACAATGGAATAAATCCTAAAACTAAAAGGGATATCGACTTCATAAAAATTTTAATTAGCATCTGGAAACGGCTCTCGGGGAAGTTTTTTTGGTGATAATTTTAACTAACGATCAGGGATATGTTGGTACCACATGCTGCATCAGCTTTATCCATTAACGCCGACAGGTGAGTATTTCTACTATTGAAAGCAAACGGATTGTCGTCGTAATAAATAACATAAGTCCAGGCCACACCACATACGCTGGCAAAAACGCCGGTTTCTCTAACTAATTTAGCGTAGGCATTAAATGCCATACTCAGGAATAAAATACCAGGAATGATTTTTTTCATTATATCAAAAGGGTAATTGATATTCCTACTTTTTCGCTAGTTGCATGGGTTTCGGAATGTTAGGCTCATTTCAATAATTAGTCCAAATGATGATTTGCCGATATAAAAAGCAGGGCTATAAAAAAACTATGCCGATAATCGTTATGACAATAATAAGTCGAGCTTGCACACGGTTTTGCTTACATTGAGTGAATGGTCAATATGGCTTTGTGAATGGCGATTTCAATTAGTTAAAGCGTTTTATGAAATCGTTTAAATTCTTACAAAGATCTTGTTGTTTCTGACAGGCATTTACTACTGTAGAAAGAAAATATCGAGATCGTGGAGCGATGATGGCAACAAATAGTAAGAACCCTTTGCATCAAAATTTGTGTAATTCCCGTACAAAACTATCTTTGATCGCACATTTAGCCGACATAGCTCAGCTGGTAGAGCAACTCATTCGTAATGAGTAGGTCGCAGGTTCGATTCCCGTTGTCGGCTCGGTTGCAAGCGAAGCGGTGTTCGAAGTCTATTAACTTCGAACACGCCCGTTGTTTTAAATTATTGACAAAGAATTTTTATAATTTATTTAATTTTAGGTAAACCTTAAACTCAGATCCTATGCCAGAGGTACTCTTCACCGAAACCCTGCCGCCTGAGTTTTTGACTATCTCGCTAACCAGGTAAAGACCAATACCTGAACCTTCTGTTAAATGTTGTTTTCTGAAGTACTTGGTAAATATTGCATCCTGATCAGCAGCATCGATGCCGATACCATTGTCTTTTACCAAAATCACGATATGATTTTTCTCCCTTTTGGTTTTAATGAAAATTTCGGGTTTGCGTTCCGGTGATTTGAATTTTATAGCATTGTTCACCAGGTTATAAATGATACTTCTTAGTTTTCGCCGGGAGTAAAGTATTTCAGAGACATTGATCTCACTTTTAATTACTGCCCCTGATTCGCTGATAATACCCGATAAGGTTAAACGTACGTCTTCTAAAATATTCTCAAAACTCAATAATTCAACTTCTGCCAGGTATCGGTGATTTTGTTTGCCTGCGTCCGTAAGTTCCCTGATGATAGTTTGCATTTTTTTGACAGAACTTTCGAGGATTTTAAAAAGGTTTTCAAACTCTTTTGGCTTATCATGGGATACCTTTTTGAGCATATTAATAGTAAGCATTAAACTGGTAAGCGGGGTTTTTATGTCATGTGAAATTGTATCCAGCAAGGTTTCGTGGTCAGAAATCAGTGTTTCCTGCTCTTTTAAGTCCTTGATGCGCATCGTTATTTCCACAAAAGATATAATTACACCATTGGTCATCTTGCTTTTAAAGGATACATAGGGTATGATATTCATCTGGTACCACCTGAAGTCGGTAGTTTGTATCTCTTTTTCCAGTATTTCATTGCTGTCAATAACCTGCTGTATGTTTTCAATGATAGTTGGAAAGCGGAAATTGTCTTTGATATCGTCAATATTTTTGCCAAGATCGTCTACTGACAATTTAAACTGTTTCATTGCCGGGGGAGTGAATTTTCGCAATACTAGTTTTGCGTCAACAAACAGCTGAGGAATGATCGTATTTCTAAAGTAGTTTTCAAGCTCCTCGTTTTGCCTTGTGAGCTCTTTTATTTTGCGCTCCGGGCTCGAAATAGCAATTTTGTCCGTCTTCATTAGTGCTGAATGAGAATTTAATTAATTGTGGAGGCAAAGTTAGCGGCGCGGAAATTTGCAGACAGCGATAACTGGTTTGCATCTGAACGCTTTAACGGGTCGTTTTTTATTTTGTGATATGGAAGAATAGCATATCAATCCTGCTTCGTCCAGATCAGTTTATCAGTATCGTAGCCCAATGCTTTGGCTTTTGCCAGGTATTCGGTTTTTACACCTTCAGGGATGTTTTTTTCACGCGACAGAATCCAAAGATAGCTGAGGTTATCGCCGGCTATCAATGCATAGCGGTATTGGTCATCTATAGCAATGATGTTATAGCCCGCATAGAAAGGACCAAAAAACGAGACTTTCAATCGGCCGACATCTTCACCTTCTACAAACTTAGCGCGACCAATACTTTCTTTCCAACGGCTTGTAGCATCCTGGAAACCCTTGTTATCCACCTTGATCAATCCGGGCGATTTGATACTGTAATTGGCAGTAACATGGCTCAATCCCCGCTCAAAAGTGAAATCAAAACGTGCTATCTCGTACCAGGTGCCGAGGTATTTTTCTTTATCAAAAGGTTTAACCGCTACGGCGCCTTTTGGTATAGAAACACAGGCGAAAAGGTTGAGTGTGACAAGTAAACCGGCAATTGCTTTGAATGGGTTTGACATATATCGTTGTATTTATGATGGGATAAATATAACCGACTAACATTGGAGAAAACTGTTTGTTTTTTTCTAAATTCAAGAATTCCCAATTTATCTTTTGATAAACGCACTGCTGCCATTATGCTAAAAAAATAACCCACGCACCTTTAATAAAAGCTGATTTTAATCTCTGGACAATCTCTTGTTGTGGTGATGGTGGTTGTTTTTGT
>CAISPD010000098.1 GCA_903887275.1 uncultured Mucilaginibacter sp. | reverse complement strand
GTTCGGACTCCGGTGTTGCCACCTTTATCCTTCCCGCTTCGCCGGTATCTTCTTCAGTATTCCTATCCCTTAAAAATTGACAGTGCTTTATCTTCTCGCTTCCTCGTTGACGATTCCACTTTCTAATAAAGCCCCGCTGCGATTTATGATTATCTCTTTACTTTAAAGAACTTTTATTGTTCACTGTCGCAGTGAACTTTTATTTAAAATCCCGCAGGATTTAAATTTTTTAGCTATTTGCCTCGTTACCGAAGCGGCTGCAAAGATGGGAATAAAAACATATACCAGTCAAGTGTTATTTTCACTTTTTTTCAAATATATTTTTTAACCCCGGATTTCAATTTTTTGTACCCCTTCCTCGCAAAGGGGAGACAAATGTAAGGAGAAAAACAGCACCCTTCCAAAAGAAATGTTAAATAATTATTTAAACTGTTGTAAGCTAAGGTTATCGGGAATATAATACCCGTCGGTTTTTTGATGTGCCTGTTTTGTATCTTTGAAAACAGATATGAATACATCCGGATTTCCGCCCGATTTTTTAAATAGTATTGCTGCTTCGCCTGGCTTCGATTCCGAAAGTTTCGTCCAAACACAGTTCGATGCCAACGCACCAACCTCCATCCGCATCAATCCTTTTAAAAAAACAGGGATAGTTTATACCGATAAAGTACAATGGTGCGACCAGGCCTTTTACCTCGAAACCCGGCCATCGTTCACCTTCGACCCCTTGTTTCATGCAGGATGTTATTATGTACAGGAGGCCTCGTCTATGTTCATCGGTCATATTTTCAACCATATCAAAGATGATGATCGGATCAGGGTGCTCGATTTATGTGCCGCCCCGGGTGGCAAAAGCACGCTTATCAGTTCCTTGTTAAATAATGACGACCTGCTGGTTGCCAACGAGATCATCAAAACACGCGTACCGGTATTAGGCGACAACCTGAGCAAGTGGGGAACAGCCAATACTATCGTTGCCAATAACGATCCAAAGGATCTTGGCCGACTGAAAAGCTTTTTTGATATCATACTCGTGGATGCACCATGCTCGGGCTCGGGCATGTTCCGCAAAGACCCGGATGCCATGAATGAGTGGAGCCCGGCTAACGTTAACCTCTGCCAGCAGCGGCAGGAACGAATCCTGGCCGATGTGTACCCTGCCTTAAAAGAAGATGGCTACCTAATATATAGTACCTGCTCCTATTCCATAGAAGAAAATGAACAGGTGCTGGACTGGCTATGCAATGAATTTGAATTGGAAAGCATTCGCATTCCTATTGAAAATAATTGGGCGATCGTTGAAAGCATATCTGAAGAACATCAAGCCTGGGGTTACCGGTTTTACCCCGACAAAGTAAAAGGCGAAGGTCTGTTTGCCGCCTGCCTCCGAAAAAAAGAAAATACCGGCGAATTACCGAATACTAAATACAAGGAACAGCAAAAAGCCAATTATAAGGAGATCGACCTGGTAAAGCCATTTATCAAATATGCTGACAATTACTATTACTTTAAGGTAGGTGACGACTGGCTGGCAATTGACCGCATCCACAAAGAAGACCTGGGTACTTTACAACAATACCTATATATAAAGAAATCGGGCGTGCGTATAGGCAAAATGGCCGGGCGCGATCTGATACCGGATCATGAGCTGGCGCTGAGCCTGATCGTTAACAAGGAACGCTTCTTAACTACTGAACTTAACAAACAGCAGGCCATACAATATTTGCAGCGCGCCGACATTACGGATCTGGAAATAAATGAAAAAGGTTGGAGCCTGATGAATTATGAGGGCCAGACTTTAGGTTGGGCAAAACTTTTGCCGAACAGGATCAATAATTATTATCCGAAGGAGATCAGGATTTTTTCTAAGGAGGGGTGAAAGTCAAAAGCTTCCCGATCGCTATTTGTTCACAACTTTGATGTTATAGGCCTTAAGACAGTCTGATACATTACTGTATACCTGTTCTTTAAAATCTCGAAAATCAAAATCATTTTTATTCCTTTTTATTAGTTTGTCGTCCCCGTCAGTCAAACGGTAGTCTTTTTCGATAACATCAAACCTGTCATTATAAAACCGCAAAAAAGTCTCCATCGCAACTTCACCTTTAACACGATCGTCAAATACCGTCTCTTTTTTACTAAAAGCAAATGTTTTACCTTTTGAATTAAAATAGTGTTTACATTCTATATACCAGTCGCCGCTTTGACTATACGGCGATTGAGTAATCAATATTATTTTCCCTGCTTCGTCTTTTAATAAAGAATAGATAAATTCCGTATCGTCTGGCCAGTCACCTTCCTTGACTTTTAACAAGCCCTTTTTACCGCTGATTTTTACAAGAAATACGATATTCTTCCTGTGATTATATTCATAGCTTTCGTATTTGGCTTTTCTTTGTTTCAGACTTGCAAGGCTTGTATCTTCATGCATTTTCGCCTCCTGGCCAAATAAAATCGTTGGAGTAAGAATTAGCAACAAAAGGTTTAAGGCTCTCATTTTATAAAGATAGAAAAATGCGGTTGAAAACATCACTGATTTAGATGACTAACAGGAATTTTTCTCTATCGACAACAACTCCACTGCACTTATTCCGCCTCACCCTAGCAATCTCCATGGGAAAGGGCGCTTTAATATTGCCCTATCGACAACAGTACCAACGTACAGGCATATTCCGTCTCAATTCCTTTTTCATCAGCCAGCTTGCGCAACTCGTCATTTTCGGTGCCCGGGTTAAATATCAGGCGTTTGG
Source organism: uncultured Mucilaginibacter sp. (assembly GCA_903887275.1). Classification (GTDB taxonomy): domain Bacteria; phylum Bacteroidota; class Bacteroidia; order Sphingobacteriales; family Sphingobacteriaceae; genus Mucilaginibacter. Next base: position 1,958 of record CAISPD010000098.1, on the reverse strand, counting down.
GCTGGGTATCAAGTATGTAGTTATATAAAGGTTCCTGATGCTGGGGGCCGACATATAGGGTAATGGTATCTATATCATGGTGAATGGTCTCCGGCTTTTCTATGGGCACACCGGCCACTTCGCCTGTCTTTATCCCAACGTTAACTATAGGGTGACCTTTGCTGACCAATCGGTTTGCAGCCAGGTTTGCATATCTGGTCTCGTCTGGTGTTGCGCCTAAAACGAGCGTTTTTTTATTATCCATTGATCATCCTGTTTAAAATAGCGATCTGCCCCGCATGGTAGACTTGATGCTGTATCAATCCCTCCACCAGTTGCTCACTGGTCAACTCATCACTGGTCAACTCATCATTGATCAAAGCGTTCCATTGCTCTTCCGGGAAATCGCGAATTACACCCAGCAAATTTACATTGACCAGCTTCAGATCATTGACATAGTTCTGCCATTTTTCCTCATTGGGTGCACCGGTATCGGGCCAGTCGCCGCTTAAGGGCTGACTTGGTTCTTTGCCGTTCAGCCGATCAAGCACCTCTTCGGTCCAGCTCAGCATATGTAAAACAATTTCAGCGATCGTATGTGATGCACCAGGTGCTTTTTCATAAGCAGCTTCAAAACTTACCTTTTCGATAATAGCATATACAGGCTCCCCGTACCAGGGATCGCCGGAAAGAACGTTTTCAAGTTCTTGCTGTAGTTTTTCGGATGTTGTCATTTTCTACAATTTCAAATCGTGCACCTCCGTTAAAACTCCGAGCCCTTTGTGGTTACAGATTTAACCACAGAGGTCGCAGAGGGTTTCTCAGAGAAGCACAGAAAATTTCTATTAGCAGACCAAATAAGTTTTTGCCGCAACCGCACAATTGATCCCATCTATCGCTGCAGATATTATACCCCCGGCATAACCGGCGCCTTCCCCGCAGGGAAATAAGCCTGCTACCTGGGGATGCTGCAGTGTTTCCCTGTTCCTCGGTATTTTTACCGGCGACGATGTTCTTGATTCCACACCTACCAATATCGCTTCATTAGTAAAATAACCTTTCATCTTCTGCCCAAAAACAGGCAAGGCTTTACGTAGTCTTCCGGCTATCCAGTCAGGTAACACCTCATCTAAAGCAATACTTTTTGTGCCGGGCAGGTAGGAGTTTTTGGGCAGATCTGCCGACAATCGTCTTTTTACAAAATCAACCATCCGCTGCGCCGGAGCAACCAGTTGTCCTCCACCCGCAGTAAATGCCAGCTGCTCTATTTGCTGTTGGAAACGCAATAATCTGAAAGGGTCCTTTTCATCGCCTTTCACATCTTCAAAATTAATTTGTACAACAGTTCCGGAATTGGCATATGGATTATTCCGTTTCGAGGGGCTCCACCCATTCACTACGATCTCTTTATCTTCGGTTGCACAAGGTGCTATGATACCGCCCGGGCACATACAAAAGGAGAATACGCCGCGGCCATCTACCTGCTCAACCAAACTATAATAAGATGGTGGTAAATGCTCATCCCGGATTTCGCAATGGTATTGGGCAATATCAATGATCTCCTGCGGATGTTCTATCCTGACACCTAAAGCAAATGGTTTAGCTTCTATCAATATATTTTGACGATGCAGCATTTCAAATATGTCACGCGCCGAGTGGCCGGTAGCCAATATAACCGCATCTGCTTTCCACGCTTCTCCATCATGGGTTCTAACCCCTTTGATCTTCCCAAACTCCTCGATCAATCCAGTGACTTTAATATCGAAATGAACTTCACCTCCTGCATTTAATATCGATTCGCGAATTGCGGTTATAATGCCTGGCAGTTTATTGGTACCGATATGTGGGCGGGCATCAATCAATATATCTTCTGATGCGCCATGTGCCACAAAAGTTTTGAGCACCTGTACCACATCTCCCCTTTTGGTTGACCGTGTATATAATTTACCATCCGAATAAGTTCCGGCACCACCTTCACC
>CAISPD010000097.1 GCA_903887275.1 uncultured Mucilaginibacter sp. | reverse complement strand
GTTCGGACTCCGGTGTTGCCACCTTTATCCTTCCCGCTTCGCCGGTATCTTCTTCAGTATTCCTATCCCTTAAAAATTGACAGTGCTTTATCTTCTCGCTTCCTCGTTGACGATTCCACTTTCTAATAAAGCCCCGCTGCGCTTTATGATTATCTCTTGTAGTGTATAAGAACTTTTCTCCTTGCCTCGCGGTTTGGATTATTTAGTATCGCATTTAAACGATTACTTTTCAATTTTAGATACCGAAAATCGCTTTCGGTATTTTTGACCCCTGGTGGGCCTGTTTGTTTTGGGACTGCAAAGGTACGATCCTTTTTCTGTTCTGCAAAACTTATTTTTATTTTTCTTTTTTCGCTTTTCAGCGTTTCCAAGAAAACCCGTTTCCTCTTTTGCGGGCTGCAAAGGTAAGCAGATTTTTGGCTTCACCAAACTCATCATCAAAAAAAGGTGTTAGTGTAGTTGCAACACACTACAAATCAGCGTGAAAATTTTTTATAATTGATACCCCAGCTATAATAAACAGATCACCAGGTTACATTTACTTCAATCAAAAATATATTCGCTATCAGGCATCTTCGCCCAAATCGCTAACAATACATTTAAGGTCGTGGAGGGCTTTCCCGTAGCTCGAACGGACATACAAATTGGTAAAAAGATAAGTTACTGCGAAAGATATCAATATGATAACAAATATTACAACCATGGCTGTAAATGAAATAAAGCCATTTGACGCTAAAACAGCAGGCATTTGATCTACCCTGACTTTGCTACCCATCAAAGTAAGCGCTGCAAGTATTGACAATGGTATCACCGAAAAGCTGTGGGTTTTGTATATTTCTGTATTCAGCTCCAATTCATAAACTATTTTTCTGATGCTACTGGCAACGCTCAGATCGTACCGGCCGATCGTCTTGTAAAAGACATAAAACTTAAAACAATAAAAACCATTAATAACTATTATGCTAAAAAGCAGAATACTGGTAATATTAAAAAACAGGGGCGACTTTACCCGCCAAAACAGCATTGCAATTATAAAAACATAGCATACCAGAAGTGAAATCAATTCGGCTTTCATTTTTGACCGTAATTTGCCAATGACAGAAGTAGTTTTACCCAACATTTCTGTACTCAATGGCAAGTTCAAGCCCTGGGGCTCATCCTGGCTCCAGGCATCTTTCAATTCATCAATATTCATAATTCATTGTTTTAACAATTTCTTTTAATTTGGATTTTACCCTGTTCAACCTCACCCTAACATTCCCTTCGGTTATTCCCAGGTGAGCAGCAATTTCTTCATAAGGCTGATCTTCCATATATAGATATGTCAACGCCTTTTCAACTTTTCCTAATTGTTGAACTGCCCGATAAAACAAGGCCAGCTTTTCTTCCATTTCTCCCGCAGATGAAGATTCGTCACAATGGTCAAAGCCTTCAGGCATCGGCTGGTCGTCCGGACGACGCTTTTGCTTTTTAAAAAATACGATAGCTGTATTCAATGCCACCCGATACATCCACGAACTAAACTTGCTTTCTCCGCGATATGAATCAAAAGCCAGCCATAACTGCAAGGTCATTTCCTGCAAAAGATCATTTTGATCATCGGCATTGTCCTGATATATCTTACATATCTTAAACAATATGCCTTTGTTTTCGTTCAGCAATTGCAGAAATCGGGTTTGCTTATCCACGTTTATAACTCATATTCAATTATACCTTATAAGTATCAATTTTATTTAGTTGTTACAACGAATCAAATAGCGATACTAAAAACAGTTAAAAGATGTTAAATAATGGAGCCCGATTCTTGCCTTCTACTTAATGGCATCTATATTAGCTGGCAAATAAATAATTGACCGATTTATAAATTAGCGTATCTTTGCAAAATGTTTAAAAAACAACGTCTTATTCTATCAGTATTTTTGGTAGCTCTTGTTTTGTTGATTGGTGGCTGTAAAAGCAAGTTTGAAAAGCTTAAAGCCAGCAACGACAATAAGAAGAAGTACGACGCTGCTATTGCCTACTATAATAAGAAAGACTATACCCATGCGCTTGAACTTTTTGAAACATTGGTTCAGCGGTACCGCGGGCAGGACGGCGCTCAGGATTTGTACTATTATTATGCTTATACCAATTATCGGTTAAGAGATTACACTTCTGCGAGCTATCACTTTAAACAGTTTTCGGATACTTACCCGCAAAGTCAACGAGCTGAAGAATGCAGCTTTATGAGCGCTTATTGTTATTATCTGGATTCGCCTATTTATTCGCTTGATCAGGAGAACACAACTAAAGCTATCGATAAGTTGCAATTATTCATAAACCTTTACCCTAAAAGTGACCGTGTCGCTGAAGTATCAAAACTGATTCAAAACCTGCGTGATAAACTGGAGCGTAAGGCATACGAAAATGCTAAATTGTATTTAACAATTGGTGATTTTCAGGCAGCTGTGATCGACTTTGGCAACGTGTTGCGCGATTACCCTGATACCAAATACGCCGAGGAAATGGACTATTTGACCATCAAGGCCGAATACCAGTATGCCTACCATAGCAACACTTCGAAACAGGAGGATCGTTTCGGACAAGTGATCAGTTATGAGCAGCAATTTGCCGAGAAATATCCCAACAGTAAATACCTTGCTGATGCTGTATCGATAAAAAAAGACAGTGAACAAGGAATTGCAAAAGCAAAACGCGAACTTGCACAGTATGCAAGCGATTTAAAATATGCGCGTCGCTTTCAAAAAAGAGACACATTGACCGGTAATACTCCAGTCGACAAAACAAATACAAATCAAAAAGCACCAGCTCAATAAAAATTGATATGACCAACACTGCAAATAAACCCGCTGTGGCCAGTAGCACCATTACCCGCGACTTACGCGACCTGGATGTAAAAACCGACAACATTTACGAGTCGATCGTAATTATGGCGAAACGTGCCAACCAGATATCAAATAACGTTAAGGAAGAATTGCATCAAAAGCTTTCCGAATTCGCGTCTTCAAATGATAATCTGGAAGAGATCTTTGAAAATCGCGAACAGATAGAGATATCTAAGCACTACGAAAAATTACCGAAACCTTCTTTGGTTGCTGTTCAGGAGTTTTTAGAAGATAAGATCTACTATCGCAACCCAACTAAGGAATAAGCTTAGCTGGTCCGGAATTTATAAATTCAAAATTCAAAAATGGCGTTAGCCAAAACAGGTAGCATGTTTGAACAAAGCCCCTGTTTCTTTTGAATTTTGAATTTTTATTTTTTACTTTCATTACATGCTTGAGGGCAAAAAAATCATTCTTGGCATTTGCGGTAGTATTGCTGCCTATAAAGCTGCAACCCTTGTAAGGTTGCTTGTAAAGGCAGGTGCCAATGTGCAGGTGCTGATGACCCCTGATGCTACCAACTTCATAACGCCACTTACACTTTCGACGCTTTCAAAACGACCGGTTTTGGTAGAATATTTTACACCAGAAACGGGCGAATGGAACAATCATGTCGAGTTAGGTCTTTGGGCCGATCTGATGATCATTGCTCCTGCCAGCGCCAATACGCTTGCTAAAATAGCCACTGGCCTAAGCGATAACCTGCTAACCGCAGTTTACCTCTCTGCCAAATGCCCGGTTTATTTTGCACCGGCAATGGATCTTGATATGTGGAAGCATGAAGCAACCCAACATAATATCGGCCTGTTGCAATCATTTGGCAATATCCTGATCAGCCCCGGCAAAGGCGAACTGGCCAGCGGCTTGCATGGAGAAGGCCGACTGGCCGAACCTGAAGTGATCGTAGCTTTCCTGGAAACGGATATCAAGAGTAAATTACCGCTTTACGGCCAAAATATACTGGTAACTGCTGGCCCTACTTACGAAGCTATTGACCCCGTGCGCTTTATCGGTAATCATTCATCGGGTAAAATGGGGTTTGCGATAGCTGATCAATTTGCTTCGCTTGGCGCCAATGTTACCCTGATAGCCGGCCCAACCACCGAAAAAAGTAAATACCATGATATCAATCGTATTGATATTATTTCAGCAGCCGATATGCTGGATGCCTGTCTGCGCTTTTTCCCTGACAGCAAAGCCTGTGTGATGTGTGCTGCGGTTGCCGATTACACACCTGTAACAGTATCTGTTCAAAAAATCAAAAAACAGGACAAAGAGCTGCATATTGATCTGAAAAAAACAGTCGATATTTTGAAAACCATGGGTCAGCAAAAGGCAAATGGACAGGTATTGGTTGGCTTTGCACTGGAAACCAACGACGAGGAAAAAAACGCCATTGAAAAGCTGCAAAAGAAAAACCTCGACTTAATTGTGTTAAATTCGCTAAATGATAAAGGTGCCGGTTTTAAATCGGATACCAATAAGATAACCATTATAGATTCTCAACTGCAAAAAAGCATTTTCAAGCTAAAACACAAAGAACAAGTGGCCGTTGATATTTGTAATAAAGTTACTGAACTCATCAATGCGAAAAATTAGTCTTTATATTATTTTCCTGTTTATTGGCTATTCAGCTCAGGCCCAGGATCTGAATGCTCAGGTAAAGGTTATTTCGGGAAAAATTCAATCCAGTAACCGCCATATTTTTCAGTCGCTTGAAACGTCTATGAAAGACTTTCTGAATGGTAGAAAATGGTGCCAGGATCAGGTAATGCAGCAAGAACGCTTTGATTGTACATTTGTGCTCAATATTAATACATGGGATGGAAACAGCAGTTTTAGCGGCGAATTGCAAGTGCAATCTTCAAGACCTGTTTTTAACAGTAACTATTCATCCCCATTAATTAATGTAAACGACAAAGATTTTGAGTTTACCTATAGCGAAGGTTCCACTATTGATTACTCCGATCAAACTTTCAATAGTAATCTTGCATCCGTAATGGCTTTTTATGCCTACGTGATCATTGGAATAGATTATGATTCATTTGGCCGCCTCGGCGGAACCCCCTATTTTCAGCTGGCACAGGTTGTGGTAAACAATGCGCAATCAAACGGCGGATATAAGGGTTGGAAGGCATTTGATGGCAATACTAATCGCTATTGGCTGTCTGAAAATTTGAATAACCGGGCTTATTTGCCGCTGCGAAATATCCTGTATGATTATCACCGTAACGGGCTTGATCAAATGGCCGATAACACATCCAAAGGCCGTAAAGTAATAGACGACCTATTACCCACACTTGCCCAGCTCGACCGTACCCGGCTTGGCGCCATGTTCCCTGTTGTTTTTTTCAGTGCCAAAAGCGATGAGCTTGTTTCCATCTATAGCAAAGCTGATTCGCGGGAAAAAACCGTCGCTATCGCTGCTTTAACTCAGGCAGATCCCGCTAACGGGCAGAAGTACCAGGGAATTGGACGGTAAGCTTTTTTTATTGCGTTTTATTGGTTGTATTGTGGGTTTACATGGTTAACAGAATTCAGTGTTAATTTCAATTTAACAAATTGATATACAAATGTTTAAACTCATTTCCCCTCAAAAAGTGTAAACCATGATTGTAGTAGATTGCTTTAAACCAAACTGCTCCGCTTGCTGACGCGCAGCAAATGACGCGCAGCAAATGACTCAATGACGCGCCTACCTGATAGCATTATTTAAATAATTTACCTCCAGGTTTCTTTCGGGCTTCCGGTCTTTAGGACTAAAAAAATACCAATCGTCTGTAACACTTCTATTTTCCCCGTGTCTCTTATCTACGAAATAAATCGTAAATAAAATTTGCAAATACGAAATCTATCGTAGATATTTGTACGAAGCAATTCGTAATTTAAAATGAAAATGGAAATCAAGCCGACAGAAAGTGAATTGGAAATATTGCAGATACTCTGGAAAATGGGCAAAGCAACGGTGCGTGATGTGCACGAAGAGTTGGCCAAAACCAAGGGTGCAGGCTATACTACAACCCTGAAGCTGATGCAAATCATGGATGAAAAAGGACTGGTAGAACGCGATACTACTGCTAAAACGCATATCTACAAGGCGGCATATACCCAGGAAAAAGCACAGGTAAGTGCGCTCGACAGGATAATCTCCACCGTATTTGAAGGCTCAACATCAGATCTGGTAATACAAGCCCTCGGCCATCACAAAGCGTCGAAGGATGAGATTGAGGCAATTAAAAAGTATCTGGAGGGATTGGAGGCCTAGCGGAGGTTATTTAGTGATTTGTAATTGTACCGGTCAACAAATCACTGATCAACAAGTAAACCAATAACTGATCAACAAATCAACAAATCAATAACTCATGGAAACCATCCTATATAACATCAGCCAGGTAATTGGTGTTGCCGTGATCCACTCATTGTGGCAGGGACTGTTTATTTATTTTCTTCTTCGGATGATACTAATGTCATTTTCGGCAATGTCTGCTGCATCGAAACACAATATCGGCATGTTAGCGCTTTTAGGTTTAACCACCTGGTTTTTGTGCACGCTGGTTGGCGAAATAAGAATCTACCATTGGACAATTATAAAACCAAACGACAACAATCTGGCTTATATCCCATCGATGTTGGCTATGCCCTTACAATTTCCGCACACCACACCCATCAGCAGCAGAGAGTTTTACACCATTGAAAGCTTTTTACCTTACATAACACTGATCTATTTTTCAGGACTGCTTTACAATACCACAAGGTTGATAGTAACCAGAACCAGGTTTGCAGAATTAAAACAGCATATCAGTATTGATATAGCCATATTAAGAAAGATCAATGCTTTTGCATCGCAATTTGATATCGAAAGGCGAATCAGTTTTGGCCTCAGTACCCTGGTAGATGTACCCTGTGTGTTCGGATACATTAAGCCTTTTATATTGCTGCCAGCCGCAATAGCAACAAGCTTATCGACAGAAGAGATCGAAGCGATATTGCTGCATGAACTGGCCCATATTAAACGTAACGACTACCTGCTAAACCTGATTCAACAAGCTATGCAGGTGTTACTATTCTTTAACCCCTTTGCCCATTTAATCGGCCGCAGCATTAATAGCGAGCGCGAAAACGCCTGCGACGATATGGTAATAGCGTCGACGCAAAAACCAATAGTGTATGCGCATGCACTGTTGAAATTAGAACAAACCCGTACCCACTTAGGACAGCTGGCCCTTGCGGCAACCGGGAAAAGGTATCACTTATTAAACAGGATCGAAAGAATCATGAAAACGAAAAAACCAATTGGCAACGTACGCCACATACTACTTGCTTTCGTTGTGTTAACGGCAAGCATCACAGGCCTGGCCTGGTTAAACCCGGGTATAGCCCATGGAAAAATATCTTTTAACAAATTAAAACCTGCTGTTATCAATAGTTTTCTGACTGATACAGGTCGCAAAAAAACCACTTCAAAAGAAAAACAAAAGCTTGCTAATAAACAAAAAAGAGCGGCTGAATTTAGTAATGACACTTCAAAAATGACATTTGCCGATGACTCCAAAATGAAGAAGTACCAGGCCGAAATGGAAAAATATGGCGAAGAAATGTCGAAATACTATAACAGCGGCCAATGGAAAAAATTCCAGGAGCAAATGGAGATTGACGGCAAAAAAATGGAGGAATATTACAATAGTCCCGAATGGAAGAAACTGCAGGAACAAATGGAGGTTGAGAGTAAAAAAATAGAGGAATACTATAATAGTGCTGCCTGGAAAGAAATGGAGGCCAACCAGCAAAAAATGGCCGAAGAATTTCAATCAAAATGGGCCGAAACTCCAGAAACCAAAGCATTGAGTGCGAACATGGAGAAGATGGGAATGGATATGGAACACTATTATAACAGCCCGGAATTTAAAGCATTGAACAACAATTTACTGAAGAAATACGGGGTCCCCAAAAATTATCAGTATGACTATAAAAACAATGGCGCAAATAATAGTAAAGCAAACCAAAACTATCTGAAGTATAAGGAAGAATTGCAAAACCAATTACCTGCCAGGATAAAGGAAGAGACCGAAGAGTTGAAAAGATCAGGTGAGAAGCTGAGCCAGCATTTTAACTCACCGGAATTCCGCGAAAAATCTGAAGAATTAAGGAAGATGAGCGACAGTATTTCCCTGATGGACAATAAAGAAGCTATCAAAAATGCGCAGGAAAAAATGAAGGTATTAAACGAACAAATGCGCGCCTATCAAAACGGTCCTGAATTAAAAAAGATACAGGACGAAATGCGCCAGGCCGGTATCAATATGAAAAAATATCAGAACAGTCCTGAATTAAAAAAACTGCAGGCGGATATGCGCTTAGCTCAGAAAAAAATGCAGGAATATTTTAATTCGCCTGAGTTTAAGAAACAAATGGAGGAAATAAAAAATCTAAAAGGTAATGTTGAACCTTTTAAAGAAAATCAAAGACCAGCCGACAAACCGGATACCAGTGGAAAGAACTGAATTGGGTTGTCCCGATGCTTATCGGGACAACTTAACCCAACTTAACATACCTCAATCCACTAAAAAACCCTATTTTAGCATCCCCGTAAGGATGCTAAAATAATTATGCTTTACAAGCTCAGTATCAGTAATTACGCCTTAATAGACGACCTGGAAATCAGCTTCGATAAGGGTTTAAATATACTGACCGGCGAAACCGGTGCAGGAAAATCCATCATATTGGGAGCACTTTCATTGATCCTGGGTCAACGTGCTGAGAGTCGCTTTTTTTTCAACCAGCAAAAGAAATGTGTTATAGAAGGCACTTTCCTGATCGGAGAATTTCATTTAAAAAGCTTTTTTGATGAAAACGACCTGGACCATGAAGCTGAAACCATTTTAAGACGCGAAATCAGTTCTGATGGCAAATCAAGGGCTTTTGTTAATGATACTCCGGTAAACCTTACCCTGCTGAAGCAATTGGGTGAAAAATTGATCGACATTCACTCCCAACACGCTACGCTCGAGATAAACGATCCGGATTTCCAGCTACTGGTCGTTGATTCAGTTGCAGGTCATAGTGATTTTCTTACTGATTATCGCAGTAAATTCAAGGCTTACAAAAAAGACTCTGGCAGGTTACAACTGTTGATCTCGGCCAGCGACAAAGCTAAGGCCGACCTGGATTATTATCAGTTTCAGTTTGATGAGTTGGAAAAGGCAAATTTGGTAGCCGGCGAGCAGGAAAAACTGGAACAACAACTCTATACACTTAATAACGCTGAAGAGATCAAACGCAGCCTTTTGGCAGCAATACATCTGGTACAGGATGGCGAAGCCTCGGCATTACTGCAAATGCGGGAAGCTACACATCACCTTGCGTCGCTTGAAAAATTCAATCCGGGGATTGCAGAACAACATGAAAGACTCAAAAGTGTAACGATTGAACTAAAAGACATCGCTGCTGAAATTGAAAATATCGAACAGCGTACTCATACCGATGAAGCCAGGGTTGCCGAGATCAACGAACGGCTTCATATCATTTATACCCTGCAAAAGAAACATCGCCTCAGCACAACCGCAGATTTGTTGGTATTACAGGATGAGCTTTCGGAAAAGATAGCGCAAGCGGTGCATGGCGATGAAGCCATAGAAAAGCTGCGAAAGCAATTAGCCCTCGATAAAAATATACTCGAACAATTAGCTAAACAACTAACTTCCAATCGGACAAAGGCGATTCCGGAGATTGAGAATGAGGTTGTGAACGCATTGGGGGAAATGGGCATGGCTAATTCTACGCTTAAAATAGAGTTAAATCAATTGCAATCCCTCGGGCCGGATGGCATTAACCAGGTTCGCTTCCTGTTTTCTGCCAACAAGGGTCATACCCTGGCCGAGATGAGCAAAGTGGCTTCGGGTGGCGAGCTTTCGCGACTAATGTTGGCTATCAAATCGTTAATTGCCAGCCACACAGCTTTGCCAACCATTATATTTGATGAGATCGATGCAGGAGTTTCGGGTGAGGTGGCCAATAAGGTGGGAATAATCATGGAACGCCTTGCTCAAAACCTGCAGGTGATTGCTATTACCCATCTACCCCAGATAGCAAGCAAAAGCGGGGCACATTATTTTGTATATAAAGACAATTCAACGGCAACAACCTATACCCGTATCAAGGAATTGAACAGGGATGAACGTGTTTTAGAAATAGCCAAAATGCTTAGCGGCGACAAACCGGGGGAAAGCGCTTTGCAGAACGCAAGGGAATTGCTGGATGAGAGTCTTAAGTCCTGAGTCTCAAGTCTGGAGTGAATTAAGAATAAGAGCAACAAATACAGAATTCGACTTATTTATATAAATTTGCCCACCAATAAAAAAACAACACATGGCTTACAATCTGTTAAAAGGTAAAAAAGGTATCATATTCGGTGCGCTTAATGAGGCATCTATCGCCTGGAAAGTTGCGCAACGCGCACATGAAGAAGGTGCCGAGATCATATTGACCAACTCGCCGCTGGCACTTCGCATGGGCGAACTTAATAAACTGGCCGAAGAATGCAATGCCCCGGTTATCGGAGCCGACGTAACCAGCAACGAGGATATCGAAAACCTTTTTGCAAAAGCCAAAGAACATTTCGGCGGCGGTGTCGATTTTGTTCTGCACTCTATCGGTATGAGTATCAACGTTCGTAAAGGCTTGCCCTACTACGAAAACAATTACGAATTCACCCACAAAGGTTTTGATATCTCGGCTTTAAGCTTGCACCGCGTGTTACAGATCGCATTAAAACATGATGCCATCAATGAGTGGGGCTCCGTTGTAGCATTATCTTATATTGCCGCACAGCGTGTGTTCCCTGATTATAATGATATGGCCGATAACAAAGCAGTGTTAGAAAGCATTGCCCGCAATTTTGGCTATTATTATGGCACCAAAAAGAAAGTGCGAATCAATACGGTATCGCAATCTCCAACACGTACCACCGCAGGTTCAGGTGTAAAAGGTTTTGACGGATTTATCAATTATGCCGAAAAAATGAGTCCGCTTGGCAATGCCAACGCCGACCAGTGTGCTGATTACGTTGTTACTTTGTTCTCTGACCTCACTAAGATGGTAACTATGCAAAACCTTTTCCATGATGGCGGCTTCTCGTTTACCGGCGTAACGCAGGCCGTTATAGAACAAATGGCATCTGAATAATATTTCCTTCATTATTTGATTCCAGCCTGTCGGCAGGTTCATCATTTGATATTCAAAAAAAAAGGCGATCCGGTTTTCGGATCGCCTTTTTTTAATAGTAAAATTTCTCTAGTTGGTTGCAACCAGCGTTATTTTTACGTTCATACTCTGCGTAGGCTGCACGGCCGTAGTACCATCAGCCGATTGTGCATACAGTGTTACATTACCCGCGTTATAGGTATAACTGTAGGAAATACCGTTGTAAACCTCCGGTATTTGTTCATAAACCCCATTTGAAAATGAAATAGCTACAATGATTCCGCCATTCTGTGCGAAGTTGGGACCAATTTCTGAAACGGTAATAGGAGCCTGGTACGACTTACCATCAGTATATAAACTCCAGTCGCTTGGCGCCAGCGTAGCAGATAATGTAACATTTGGATTTGGGGTAATATACTGCTTGGTACAGGATGAAATTGAAAATAGTACCAAAGTGCAGCAAACGATAGTGAGGATTTTTTTCATAGTAGTTATTTGTTTGAAATAGTTATAATTTAATGGGAGTTCGACCTTTTAATGGTTGTTGACCCTGTTTGAGTGTTTTTAATAATGCTTACCTGATTGTTAGAACAAAGAAAACGCAAAAGGTTTAAAGCTAATGGCATTTAATTTGTCATAATTTTATGTTGAACGGCAATTACAATAGCTTATTGCTTTTGGCGGCTTTCAAATGTATCACTTTACAAAACAATTACGTAACCTGATGAAAACCGGGGATATGAGGCCAAAATTATTATATGCTTTGCTTGTTTTGTTTTTACCAACTGCTTTTGCCTGTAAGAAAGAAGTACCGGTATCTGACAGCATCATCGGAACATGGGAGCTCAGCGTTGATTATGGCGGCTGGAGCGGCACCCATTACCATAAAGCGGGTAATGATACCCTGGCTGTGTTTACAGCAAAAACTTATGCCTTTTATCAACATGGCACTTTGATTAAGTCGGGCACTTATACTACAAAAAAAGATACGGCTTACGTTTTTCATCAATTAAAAAACCGGATAATCTTTGACGGGCAGGATAGTGGTTATTCGCACGAGTTTTTTGATATCGCTGATAACCAGCTAAGCATCTATCTCTATGCCTATGACGCCGGCAGCACTACTTACCGCCGGATCAAATAAACACCAGAGGATTTAATTCGCCATTAATATTTTCAAAACACCATCTGGCTGTTTAGCTTTGGAAATGCGTTTGCTGGTATTCCTTTTATTTTTCATGGCACCGGTTATTGTTTTCGGGCAATTTCAAATACGTGGCAGTGTGGTTGATCTGGAAGATAAAAAACCTATTCCGGGAGCAAGTGTTTTTCTCAGCAATGCATCCGTTGGATCCGCCACGCTGGTTGACGGCACATTTATACTAAACAACGTTCGCGGCGGACAATATGAACTGGTTGTTTCCATGCTGGGCTTCGAAACTTATCGGGAACAAGTACTGGTAGCAGAGAACATGAATCTGCCTGTAATTGCTATCAGGAGCAAGCCTCATTCGCTGAAAGAAGTGGTTATCCACCCTGATGCCGAATGGGAAAATAATTATGCCATGTTCAAAGAAGAATTTCTTGGCACATCCGTTTATGCGCAGGACTGTAAAATATTGAACCCCGAGATACTCGATCTTACCTTTGAAAAAATAGGTCGCGTATTAACAGCCAGTTCGACAGATTACCTGATCATCGAGAATCGCGCACTTGGATATAAAATCAAATACCAGCTCAACGCGTTTGAAAAAGACTATAAAAAAACAACGCTTTATTTCGCCGGAACTGCCTCCTTTGAAAACATGAAGGGCAAAAAAGCGCTTGAGCGGCGCTGGCTGCAAAACAGGCTGGCAGTTTACAAAGGCTCCAGTATGCATTTTCTGAGGGCAGTTATAGCGGGTAAAACTGCGGCCGAGGGATTTAAGGCATTGAGACTAATTCGTAAGCCGAACCCAGCATTTAATGGCGTTAATAATCAATACATAGCCGAATTGATATCCACTCCGCTCCCTGTTAGCTCCTATGAAAAACCGACCAACAAAGATGGCTTGTATGCCTTGCTATTCGACGATTGCCTTTACGTGATGTTCAATGGCGGCACGCCTGTAGTGGAGAATGACAATAATCCCAACGGCATAGGCTGGTCAACAACTACCTTAACACTCAACCAATCATATGCAGTATTTGACAATAACGGCATCCTGATAGACCCATCGGCCATCACCTTCGAAGGCTTCTGGGGCCGCAGCCGTATGGCAAGTTTATTGCCGGTGGATTATGAGCCGGAGAAATGATAGGGCGGAATTAATAAACTGACCGATATTTTTTCTATCAAGGGCCGTATCTGATTTTAGTCCATTTCATTAACTTAAAACTGCAGTTAATGGCACCAAATGTAAAAAGCCAAAATTGGCGGGTATACAATAATAGCAGCCGCAATTAGCTTGCTGTACATATAACAAAAAAGCCCGCTTTCACCATTAGTAAAAGCGGGCTTTTATTATTTATTCGAAGGGCTTTTATTCCTGCGCTTCTTCTTTAGGCGTTTTGTTCTCACCGTCGTGTTTGGCGGCAACTTTGATCTGGTCGGTTTCCTTATCGTAGTCAACTTCCAGGGTATCACCTTCACTCAGTTCACCTTTCAGTATTTCTTCTGCGATCGGATCTTCCAGGTATTTCTGAATAGCCCGTTTCAACGGACGTGCACCAAACTGCGAGTCGAAGCCTTTATCGGCAATAAACTCTTTGGCATTTTCAGTAAGAGTAATCTTATAGCCCAATGTATTTACGCGGCCAAACAAATGACCGAGTTCAATATCGATGATCTTGAATATTTCGTCTTTACCAAGCGAATTGAACACAATCACATCGTCGATGCGGTTCAGGAACTCTGGTGCAAAAGCACGTTTTAATGCGTTTTCGATAACACCTCTTGAATGTGCATCAGCCTGGTTAGTTTTGGCAGCGGTGGTGAAACCTACGCCCTGCCCGAAGTCTTTTAGCTGGCGTGCACCAATATTGGAGGTCATGATGATGATCGTATTTCTGAAATCGACTTTGCGGCCCAATGAATCTGTCAGCTGCCCTTCGTCCAGCACCTGTAACAGGATATTGAATACATCAGGGTGAGCTTTTTCAATCTCATCCAACAAGATAACAGCATATGGTTTACGGCGTACCTTTTCAGTCAATTGTCCACCTTCTTCATAACCCACATAGCCCGGAGGCGCACCTACCAAACGTGATACTGCGAATTTCTCCATATACTCGCTCATGTCAATCTGGATCAAAGCATCTTCAGTATCAAACATGAACCTGGCTAATTCTTTCGCCAGCTCGGTTTTACCTACCCCGGTTGGGCCCAGGAAAATAAAGGAACCAATTGGTTTCTTCGGATCTTTCAAACCGGCACGGGTACGCTGAATGGCACGGGTCAATTTCTTGATGGCCTCTTCCTGTCCGATGATCTTGGTAGAGATCGTTTCCGACATGTTCAGCAACTTCTGACTGTCGGCCTGGCCTACACGCTGAACCGGAATACCGGTCATCATAGCCACAACTTCGGCAACATTTTCTTCGGTCACCGTGTAACGTTTTGATTTTGTTTCAGCTTCCCAAATAGCTTTAGCCTGCTCCAATTCTTCCAGCAAATGCTTTTCGGTATCACGCAGTTTCGCAGCTTCTTCGTATTTCTGACTGCGTACAACCTTATTCTTTTCTATTTTGATCTGTTCGATCTTGGCCTCAACATCCAATATATTCTGCGGCACATGGATGTTGGTCAGGTGCACACGCGAACCCGATTCGTCTAAAGCATCGATCGCCTTATCCGGCAGGAAGCGGTCGGTAATATATCTGGCTGTTAAAGAAACGCAGGCGTTGATAGCTTCCGGGGTATAAGTTACACCATGGTGCTCTTCATATTTGTCTTTGATGCGGGTCAAAATCTCGATGGTCTCATCCGGTGTGGCTGGTTCAACCATAACCTTTTGAAACCGACGATCCAGAGCGCCGTCTTTTTCTATATACTGACGATATTCATCCAGCGTCGTAGCACCAATGCATTGGATCTCTCCGCGAGCAAGTGCAGGCTTGAACATATTGGAAGCATCCAGCGAGCCTGAAGCACCACCGGCACCAACAATGGTATGTATCTCGTCAATAAATAAAATTACATCAGGCGATTTTTCGAGCTCGTTCATTACAGCCTTCATCCGCTCCTCAAACTGACCACGGTATTTGGTACCGGCAACCAGTGAAGCAAGGTCTAAAGTAACCACGCGTTTGTTGAACAAAACACGAGACACTTTACGCTGTACAATGCGTAAAGCCAAACCTTCAGCGATGGCTGATTTACCCACACCCGGTTCACCGATCAGTATCGGGTTATTCTTTTTACGGCGTGACAGGATCTGAGAAACACGCTCAATTTCTTTCTCGCGACCAACAATCGGATCTAAACGGCCATCTTCGGCAGCCTTGGTCAGGTCGCGACCAAAATTGTCCAATACCGGAGTTTTGGATTTTATATCGCTTACCTTTTTAGGCTGGCTGAAAGAATCTTCTTCCTTAAACTCATCCTCGCCACCAGTAGGTGAGCCCGGCATTTCGTCGGTGACATCGTTCTTATGTGATTCAACTTCGCCTTTAAATATCTCGTAATTAACGTTGAATTGTAACAATATCTGCGATGCAATATTATCCTCGTCGCGCAAAATAGAAAGTAATAAATGTTCGGTACCGATCACATCACTTTTAAATATTTTGGCTTCCAGGTAGGTTATTTTTAATACTTTTTCCGCTTGTTTGGTAAGCGGTATGCTGCCAATGTTTACGTTGGTACCAATGGTACCTTTTACAGCATCTTCAATGGCACGGCGCAGTTTGGTAGTATCAATGCTCAAGCCTTTAAGCAATTTGATTGCGATACCATCGCCATCGCGGATAAGACCAAGAAGCAGATGTTCGGTTCCGATATAGTCATGGCCGAGCCTCAAGGCTTCCTCCCTGCTGTACTGAATCACATCTTTTACCCTTGGCGAAAATTTAGCTTCCATATAATACCTTTCAAAAATTATGTACGTCCCTGTTTATCGTTCAAATGTTCTGCAGGACGTATTTGTACCTTCTGCAACAATACTGCCAACTTTTTTGCACCTCAAAAAACAGACATTGTTATGATGCGCAATCTATTAAAGATAAACTTTATACAAAGAAAATAATGAACAAAAACCTAAAAAATTTCTTACAACTGACAGTAAGTGGCTGATGCTTACTTGTTTGATCTTCTCTTAACGCAATAGTTTAGTACTTGTTGCGATATTTCAGCCTAATTTGGTTTTTATAACAGGCATTTCGTCACTTACTATGACATTAAGGCATTATAAAAAGAAGCTTATCAAATCGCAAGTTCTTTCCATACGCAAATCAATTAAAAATGATTGACAATATATTAATTAGTTATTAAGATTTCCACAAAAATTTGTAGGTTTTTGAGGGGTGGGAGTCCGGAAGTCGGAAAGTCCGTGGAAGTCTGAAAGATGATGCGTGGCGCAATTTGTTTTAGTTAAAATAGTCTTAGTTTTGAAAAAAGATTAAACGGTCGATTTAACTCAATTAGAAACAAAGCAACAATAATACTCATTAAAAGCCTCCGGACTTTCGGATTAAAAACATTCACTCATTCACTAACTAACTCATTCACTCATTAATATGGACGAGAAGATCATATTTTCTATGGCCGGGGTCAACAAAATATACCCGCCGCAAAAACAAGTATTAAAAAACATTTACCTATCGTTCTTTTATGGTGCCAAGATTGGTGTTATCGGTTTGAACGGGTCGGGTAAATCATCGTTATTGAAGATCATCGCCGGGCTGGATAAATCATACCAGGGTGAAGTAGTTTTTTCACCCGGTTATACCGTGGGTTACCTTGCGCAGGAACCAGAACTTGACCCTAATAAAACAGTACGTGAAGTGGTTGAGGAGGGAGTATCGGCTATAACGGCCATATTAAAAGAATACGAAGACATCAACGAAAAATTTGGATTGGAAGAAGTATACAGCGACCCTGACGCCATGGATAAGCTAATGGCACGCCAGGGCGAACTACAGGACAAGATTGACGCGGTAAATGCATGGGAGCTTGATACCAAACTTGAAAGAGCTATGGATGCCCTGCGCTGTCCCGAACCTGATACTAAGATTGGTGTATTGTCAGGTGGCGAACGCCGCCGCGTGGCCATGTGCCGCCTGCTGCTGCAGGAGCCAGATGTACTTTTGCTGGATGAGCCTACCAACCACCTTGATGCGGAATCGATTGACTGGCTGGAGCAGCATTTGAAACAATATAAGGGTACCGTTATCGCTGTAACCCACGACAGGTACTTCCTCGATAACGTTGCGGGCTGGATCCTGGAACTCGACCGTGGGGAAGGTATTCCATGGAAAGGAAATTATTCCTCATGGCTGGACCAAAAAGCGAAACGCCTGGCCCAGGAAGAGAAGACCGAAAGCAAACGCCAGAAAACTCTGGAGCGCGAATTGGAATGGGTGCGCATGGCACCAAAAGCACGCCAGGCTAAAGGCAAGGCTCGTTTGTCTAACTATGAAAAGCTGGCCTCTGAAGAAACTAAGGAACGTGAAGATAAGCTGGAGCTATTCATTCCACCCGGACCACGTTTGGGCAATGTAGTGATCGAAGCTAATGGTGTCACCAAATCTTATGGTGATAAGTTACTATTTGAGAACTTAAGCTTTTCGCTGCCTCCTGCTGGTATCGTAGGTATCATCGGGCCGAACGGTGCCGGTAAAACTACTTTATTCCGACTCATTACCGGGCAGGAAACACCGGATGCCGGAACTTTCCGCGTAGGCGAAACTGTGGCTCTAGGCTACGTTGACCAGATGCATGACGACCTGGACCAGGATAAATCGGTTTGGGAAAATATAACCGATGGTTTGGATAATATCATGGTGGGCCACAAAGCACTTAACTCACGTGCCTATGTATCTAAATTCAACTTTAACGGCGCCGATCAGCAAAAGAAAGTAGGCGTACTTTCGGGCGGTGAACGTAACCGGGTACACCTGGCCATCACCCTCAAAAAAGGGTCGAACGTACTACTGCTTGACGAACCTACCAATGATATCGACGTAAATACACTGCGTTCGTTGGAAGAAGCCCTTGAGAATTTTGGCGGTTGTGCCGTGATCATCAGTCACGATCGCTGGTTCCTTGACAGGGTTTGCACACATATTTTAGCCTTTGAGGGCAACTCGCAGGTTTATTTCTTTGAAGGTGATTATACAGCCTACGAAGAAAACCGCAAGAAACGTATTGGTGATATCACCCCGCATCGGTTGAAGTATAAAAAACTGGTGGGATAAAGGAGTGCGAAATTCGGAGTGCCGAATGCGGAATTAATATAATAAAAAAGCCTTCCGAAGATTTAAAACTTCGGAAGGCTCATCCAAAAAACCTTTTCCCTTTGAACTTCTACCTCAAAAAACTACCAAACCTTCACTCTGTCCTTTTCTGCCCGGTACATCTTGTCGCCTGGTTTGATGTTGAACGCTTTATAGAAAGCCTCAATATTGGATACCGGACCATCTACACGAAAAACTTCAGGTGAATGCGGATCGGTGTTGAGACGAACGCGCATCGTTTCGTCGCTGGTTTTTACCCGCCAAACCTGCGCAAAGGATAAAAAGAAACGCTGATCGGGTGTTAAGCCATCAATTTTGGTGTCGCTTTTGCCTTGCGGGGTGTTCTTAAACGCCTGATAGGCTATTGACAACCCACCAATATCAGCAAGATTTTCGCCCTGGGTAAGGCTACCATTCACGTGCAGGCCAAGCAGGGTAAACTGGTTATATTGATCGATCATCACCTGAACGCGCTTTTTAAATTTATCAGCATCATCCTTGGTCCACCAATCTTTCAGGTTGCCATCTTTGTCATACTGGCGCCCCTGGTCGTCGAAACCATGGGTCATTTCGTGACCGATCACGGCACCTATTGCGCCATAATTGATCGCGTCATCAGCATCTTTGTCGAAGAACGGATATTGCAGGATACCTGCCGGGAATACGATCTCATTAAAAGTAGGATTGTAATAGGCGTTAACCGTTGGTGGGGTCATCCCCCATTCGCTGCGGTCAACCGGCTTGTTAACTTTAGCGATCGACCGTTTATAATTGTGAATTGCAACAGATCGCAGGTTATTATAAAATGAATCTTTTGCGATATGAACATCATCATATGTCTTCCATTTATCAGGGTACCCGATCTTTTTTGTAAATGCTGCCAGTTTGGCTATAGCCTGCTTTTTAGTGTCGGGGCTCATCCAATCAAGCTTTTCGATACGATCTTTGTATACGCCTTGCAGATTATTAACCAGGGCAAGCATGCGCTCTTTTGCATCCGGCGGGAAGTATTTGGTTACGTAGAGTTGTCCCAGTAATTCGCCCAGTGAACCATCAACGTTATAGGCCAAAGTTTTCCAACGCTCTTTTTGTTCCTTTTGACCATACAATGTTTTATTGTAGAAATCGAAACTGGCATCCCTGAATTTTTTACTCAATGACCCGGAAGCGCCATCAATTACACCAAACACGGCTTTATCTTTCCAAACATCAATAGGCTGACTTTTCAGCAGGTTATCTAAAGCAATATAATAACCTGGCTGACCAACCAATACTGTGTCAGTTTTCAATTGCAAGCGATCAAATGCATCTTTCAGGTCGATATCAGGCAATTGCTTCTGCAAATCAGCAACAGTTAGTTTGTGGTAATTTTTTACCGGATCGCGCAGGTCTACTGGTGCCAAATGCGATTTAGCGATCTCGGTCTCCAATTTCAGGATGCCATCGGCCTTTTTAGCAGCAGTTGCAGCATCAACCCCGGTAAAGCTGAAAAGCTTTGCAATATATTTAACAAAGGCAGCCCTGATCTTAACTGTTGCGGTATCTGTTTTTGTATAATAATCTTTATCCGGCAGGGATAAGCCTGTTTGGTCAAAATGTGCCACGTTTTTGTTACTGATCCGATCGTCGGGCGAAACATAAAAGCCAAACAAAAATCCGTCGCCTGTTTTAAAACCGTCAGCAGCAAGTTTTACCAGCTCTTTATAGTCTTTCAAAGCGCTTACTTTTGCCAGCAATGGTTTAATGGGGTCATAACCGAATTTTTCGAGTGTTGCGGTGTCCATACCACTTTTGTACAAATCGCCCACCTTTTGCTCTAAACTGCCTGCATCATTACTCTTTGACGAAACATCTTCCAGAATGCTGTGCACTTGTTTGATATTATCATCTGAAAGCGTATAAAAGGACCCCCATCCATTTTCAGATGCCGGGATCTTTGTCTTTTTGAGCCAGACACCGTTAGCGTACAATGCAAAATCGTCGCCGGGTTTCAGGGTTGTGTCCATGCCGCTTTTATCAAAAAAAACGGTTCGCTTTTCTACATCAGTAGCTGCGTCTTTGTGTTTGCAGGCTGTAAAAGCTGTAACCGAAATGGCCAGCAAAGCCCATTTACTTAATTTCATAAGATCTTTTTTTCAATTATTGAGAATGTTGTGAATGGCGGGGTATTGCAACGCTAATATAATGTATATTTGATATATAACCTGTTAATAATGACCCAACTGTTAACAAATAAATCACACAGGCGTTATCTATATATGAAAGCTTATCGCTTATTTTTATAGACCTGAAAATCAGGTCAGTTAAAATTTACTAAAAACAATTTTATGACCTGGAGAAAATTTAGCGGCGAGATCATCAGCTCACCGATCATCGACGAGGTGGAAAAAGCCATCGAAAGAGAAAGCTTACTGGGAAACAAACTTAAAGTGTGCATCGGTACCGATTCACAGGTAAAGGGTAATGTTACTGATTTTGCAACAGTGATTGTTTTTTTGCGCGAAAAACGAGGTGGTTTTATGTATATCCACCAGGAACGTACCGGCCAAAAAATGAGCATCAAAGAGCGTATGCTTACCGAAGTTCAAAAATCGATCGACATTGCCTACAAGTTGTGCGATTTGCTCGACCTTTATGATGTTGACCTGGAAGTACATGCCGATATCAATACCAATCCGATGTTCAAATCAAATCAGGCATTGCACGAAGCGATGGGTTATATTTTGAGTATGGGCTTCGTATTTAAAGCAAAACCTGAAGCTTTCGCCAGTTCTTATTGCGCCAATAAAATCGTGCAGTAATTGATGGCACTTCGCCAAATGTGACTTTCGGCTTACCACTGCCCAGGATAGTCTCGCTATCTTCGCAGCAGTTAAAAAGCCGTCCATGAAAACCTACGCACTACAATTCGAAACTTTCATTCCCGCTTCGCTCGAAAGCGCATGGGACTTCTTCAGTTCGCCGCTAAACCTATCGAAGATCACCCCACCGGATATGAATTTCGTGGTTACTTCCGATTTTACACCGGGCGCCAAGGTTTACCCCGGAATGATCATTACCTATAACGTTTACCCCCTGCTCCGCATCAAAATGAACTGGATGACCGAGATCACCCAGGTAAAAGAAGGTCAATATTTTATTGATGAGCAGCGTTTCGGACCTTATGCTCTGTGGCATCACCAGCACCATTTCAAAGCCGTTGAAGGTGGCGTGCAAATGACCGATATCGTAAACTATGCCATTGGCTGGAGTTTTATTGGCAGCATAGCCAATAGCCTGATCGTAAAGAATAAATTAAAGCAGGTGTTTGCGTTTAGAGAGAAGGCGATAAAGGAGATATTTGGTTAATGCTGGTTTCTAAAGATTGGTGGTGGGTGGCACAAGGGTAACTTTAACGGTTTTTCTTGTTGACTTAACATCCAAAGGCATCACGCTTACCTCCCATTCATCATCGACAAACCGACAACAAGCCTTTTTTATTACAGCTCCATTTTTGTCTTTGACATTCAACAAAAGAGGCCATCCATGCTTATATTCGGCTGGTGCTGCATCAATTGCCATGGGCTCACGTTGAAGTATTTTTTCAAAAATTACCTGACTGTATTGGCTATATATTTTATCCCAGGCAAATACGCAGTGATCATTTGAATAGCCATATCCGCTCGCTAATCTTAGATATGGAATTGTACCGATCATGTCATCATTGATAAAAACCTTTGGGTCGGTCCAAATCGGATGCATCTGTTCATCAATATCCAATTTAGCATATTCATATCTTGCGTCAAACTCTATATGCGTAATGGGCAACCAAAGCATTTGCCTTAGTTTTTCTATCTCATTGGTCAGGTTAAATTCAGGCGTTCCCATTATGGTTTTATTTAAAATGTAAATCTATATATTTTAGGGCCCCCGGGAAAGCTTTCGCATTCGCGAAAATTTCTACTGACAAACGTTACCAATTTGGTAACGTTTGTTTATATTTGCACTATACATGCGTGTAATAGCAGTAAAAACCTTAAAAGATTATGCGGCCGAATTTCATCAGGCAGAACATGCACTGTTTAGCTGGTATGAGGAAGCAATAACAGCTGAATGGAACAATCCGAATGAACTTAAAGAACAATATCGGAATGCTTCAATACTGAATAATAAACGAGTCGTTTTTAATATACATGGTAACAGTTACCGTTTGATCGTGGATATTGAATATCGCTTAAAAATTGTTTTTGTAGTTTGGTTTGGCACTCATAAACAATATGATAACATTGATGCTAAAATTATAAGTTATGTTAAAACCCATTAAGAACGAGGAAGAATATCAATCTAGCCTTGCCCGTGTTTATGAACTGATGCAAGGTGATATCATTGAAGGGTCTGCGGCATCCGATGAGTTGGAAGTATTGAGCATACTTGTAAGCACTTATGAAAAAGCACATTACCCTGTCCCCTCGCCAAATCCGATTGACGCCATAAAATTCCGGCTTGATCAAATGGGTATTTCCGAAAAGGAATTGGGCGATATTCTTGGCTTTCGTTCACGAAAATCAGAGATATTGTCTGGCAAAAGAAAACTGAGTTTAGCAATGATTCGCAAACTGAACGCTGTTTTACATATTCCTGCGGAAATATTGATACAGGCGTACTGAGGCTTTTTATTGCAGTATATCTTACCGGCAATACTTCTTTACTGCATCCTTTGCTTCCATCGATCCTAATTCAATTGCCTTATTCAGATCGGCACAAGCTGAATTATCTTTTTGGTTGAACTTGGCCAGGCCACGGAGGTAATAGACAAAATCGTTTTTAGGCTGCAGTTTTATGGCCTCAATGAAATCAGCTTTGTATTGTGCTGTATATTCTGGCAGGAAGCTTTCGGCGTAGCCCCGGTAGCCATAAACCTTAATGTTATCAAGGCTGATGTACAATGCTGAATTATAATCATCAATGGCCCCCTGATAGTTTTTCTGGATCATCCGGATATTGGCCCGGAAAAAATAGGCCTGGTCATCATCTTCCTTAATGCTGATAGCCATATTGATATCCTTCAATGCGCCCTCAATATCACCACGTGAAAATTTAGCATTCCCACGATTGTCAAAGGCTTCAACCAGGTTCGGTAAAATATCAATAGCTTTATCATAGTCGGCTATGGCCTCATTGATATTGCCCAGGTTTTGTTTAGCAATACCCCGGTACAGAAAATATCGGGCGTTCCCTGCATCTTTCGAAATCATCTTGTTAAACAGGGCCAGGGCTTCGCTGTAAAATTTGCCATCAATCAAAGTGCGGCCAAGCTTCAGGTATAGCGCAATATCATCAGCATCCATATCCATCAGCTTATTATAATCGGCAAGCGCTCCTTTTCGGTCGCCAGTCTGTATACGAGCCGTTAAACGTCGCAAATAGTACCCGGCATTTCCAGGAGCATATTGAACAGATCTTTCGTAGTCAGCCAATGCTTCTTCGTATTTATGCTGGTCCATTTTAATATCACCGCGAATAGCATAGGCGTAATCATTTTTTAAATTGATGCCGACAGCTTTATCGAGTTCTTTTAATGCACCGGCTGTATCCAGCAAGCCATATTTGGCGCGCGCAAGTGAAATGTAAGCATAGCTATTAGCTGCATCAAGCTTAATGGCCTGGTTAGCATCCTCCTTTGCTTCTACATACCTTTTCAGGCCGGATTTTGCATCTGAGCGGTTTTGATAGGCATCAGAGCTTTTATTGTCTAACTGGATCGACCGGTCAAAATCAACTAAAGCGCCTGGTTTATCATCCTGATTACTTCTTACAATACCATCGTACAAGTAAAAAGCTGCATTATTGGTATCCTTTTTTATTTTATTGCCAAAATACGCAAGTGCCGCCGCTCTGTCTTTTTCATGACCCAATGCCTGTGCCAAATATTTGTAGGCATTATGAGTTTGAGGAGCCAGTTCTACCGTACGTTTATAGTCGGCGATAGCGGCAGGGTACAGCCCGATATTCACTTCCGCATTAGCACGGTAAAAAATAGCTTCCACATTACCTGGATTAAGGCTGATAGCCCGGGAAAAATCGGCAATGGCCCCTTTATTATCTCCCAGGTTTCCCTTAGCATTAGCACGATAATAGATCAGATCCGAGTTGTTGGGATCTAAACGTACTGCAATATCATAATCTTCAACAGCTCCCTTGTAATCATTTAAATTACTTTTGGTGACCCCGCGGTACTCATACAATTGCGGATCATTTGGGGTAATTTTTAATGCGCTGTTAAAATCAGCCAGGGCACCTTCAAAGTCGCCGGTATTTGATTTTGCATTGGCGCGGTAATGATACATATCCGCATTATGCGGGTTCATGGCAATAGCCTGATTGAAGTCGGTTATTGCATTTTTGTAAGCTTTGATGGCGTTGTAAGCATCGGCACGGTAAAAATAAGCATTGGTGTTTTTAGGATCGAGCTCGATGGTTTTGGTGTAGTCTTTAATGGCGCCTGCGTTATCCTGAATATTGGTATAAGCATTGCCACGATAGAAATAAGCCTTTGACTTGCTCCCATCCAGCTCTATAGCTCTGGTAAAATCAGCAATAGCTCCACGGTAATCTTTTTTATTTGCTTTATTATTTCCGCTTTGTATATAGCTATCAGCAGACTGCGCAGCGCAATAAAAAGGTAAAATGAAAAATAAGATCAATATCCTGTTCATAGCCCTGGCTGCCTTTTATTTAAATGGTCTTAAAATTAATGATAAGGATACGCTCGATCCATCGCCGGTATTGCGCCCGTTAACAAAGGTTCCGCCACTTACAAATACTGAAAACTCCTTGCTGAAGGCGTGACCATAACTGAGCGATACCTGGTTAAATGCAAAATTCTTATCGAGCGCCGGGTTAACATTAAATTTCTTGAAATCGCTGACCGAGTAAAACCCTCCAAAGGATACGGAAATCTGGTTTTTAAATTTTTTGTCGAGCGAAAGGCCAAAAGTAGCGCTGTAGCGATCTTGCCATGGGCCTTGTGTGCCAAAATATTGGCGGACACCATCTTCTATGGTAAAATAATCATTAGCTCCAAAAAGGTGGCCGCTACCTGCAAATGATAGCTTTAATTCAGCACCGGTAAGGCCATAGCCCAGCCCCGGGTTATTGACATACATAGGTGTGATAACCGTACCCTGCAGCATAAAGTAGTAGATATAGTTGATATTAGCCAGATAATAGCGTATACCGGTCTCCAGATCGGTTAACCCACGGTTACTGCTGGAATAGCCTGTTTGCTGGTAAGTATTGCTTACGTAAGGCATTAAGGCAACCACGCTCCAGCGGCGGCTAATCCCATATTCCGCAGAAAGGGTAAAGGTGGTAGAAGTAAACTGACCATTGGCCGGAAAAGCCCGAAGTGCACGTAATGAGTCCCAACCCTTGTTCGCAAAAAAGTAACTGACAGAGGGGTTTAATAACAAACGCCCCGGCCGAAGTGGAAATCCATCAGCCAGGCTTTTTTGCTGTACTAAAAAGATAATACTTGTAACAGCGATCAGGTATTTAATAGGAGCTTTGTAAAACTTCATGATCATCTGTTAAAATAGTGCAAAAGTATCGCGCATCCAACGTCCTTCCCATTCTTTGTATTTCCCGCTGATCTCGTGTGCAAGGTTCTTGAATACCATGATCTTCTTTTTTCCCGGTATCAGATTAAAAGTAGCGTATTCATTATTTGGCGGAGCAAACGGATCCAGCAGCCCGATGCCTATCAATGTTGGTGCGTTTATATGCTGCGCAAAGTTTTTGCCATCGTAATAATCAAGATTGCTGAGTACCTTATCTAAGGTTAACCCTGGCTGTGTAGCAATATATTTTTTAATGCTGGTAATTGGCCATTCAACCTCATTTACCAAACCACGAATATCGCATAAAATAGGGTTCTGTGCCGAACAAAGGCTAACCCGATTGTCTAAACCAGCCACTGCCAGTGCCAGATAGCCTCCCATGCTTCCACCCGAGACCAGGATATTATCATGGATCAAATTTGGCTGTGAGTACACAAAATCAATAGCACGCACGCAATCCATGATCACACCCCGCATTACATACCGTTCTTTGTCTTCGAGTTTGTATGAGATAAATTCATCACGACGGGTATCAATAGGCCCCCTGCTCGTGCCCTGCCCACGGGTATTTAAGGTAATGATAGCAAGGTCATCATCTGAACCGACTATCGGATCAAGGTCCACCTGATAACCGGGCAAACCCAGCAATACCGCAAATTTTCGGTGAGGGTTTTTGGTTTTGGGTACTGTTAACCAGCCTTTGATCGTATAATTATCCAGCGACTGCATTTGAATCTCAAAAACATTACGATCTGCAGTGCTTTTTTTAGGCACGGGTACTAATTTAAAGTTTGGTTTAACCCTGGCCAGATCATCTTTGGCTTTTTGCCAGAATTCGTCAAAATCGGCGGGGCGCGGATATTGCGACTGTATCTCTTTCGGCCTGATACCAAAGGCCCGGCGGGTTGTATCATCATAATCTGATACGTTGATCATAAAATTGATCTTATAAAAACCCGGTGCCAAAGCCGGTACTTCGAAATCTATATCCTTGTTTGAATTTGCGGCTATATTAACCTTCAGGCTATTTTCTGCTACCCGCTCTCCTTTTTCGGTTGTTACAACATAGCCTACCGTGCCAGCCTGTTCGGCGTCAAGTTTATTACTTACCGAGAATGTAAAAAAAGCTTTGCTGCTAAATATAGCATCTGCGTCATGAGCCACTACCTCGGTACTTACATCTGCATTGTCACCAGCGATCTTTTTGGCCTGTGCCTTTCCTGAAGAAACAAGCATAACCGGCAAAATTGCCAGCAATGCTAACGCCAATAGAAGCTTGTTATCAGTTTTGTTTTTTGATATAGCAGACATACCAGGTTTATAGCTTTTGTTTAGCCTTGATCAGGAAATCCGATTTACGGATAAACAGATTAAAAGGTTCCTCAATAAATTTAAATAAAATCACAGACAGCACATTTAAAACGATAAATGCATAAATAATATTTATCCATTCATACTCAAAAGGCGAATGCCAGTCGAGCCCCCATCTGTCATACAAAGTAAATGTTTTATCATTCAACCAGTTAGTGGCTTTGTAAATAAATCCATAAATATACCCCAGGTGAATCAGGTAGAAAATATATGAGCTTTTACCCAGCAATTCAACAAATGGTGTGGCCAATACTTTCTTCATAGCCGTCGGCTCCGTAATAATGCCATAAAAGAACGTTGCAATAGCTATAGATAGCAGGTAATTATTAACAACGATACCCAGCGGGTTATGCAAGCCAGCCGTCCAGCCTTGTGGTACCGGCAGCAGTGACATCAGCCAAACGCAAAAGAAAATGAACATAAAGCCGATATAGGTAAACTTCAATTTATTGCTCCGGTGAAAGCCCTGCTGCCTGATCATCAATGCCAGTTTGATACCGACAAAAAACTCAAAGCAGCGCCCGAAAAAGGTATACAGCATCATAAAAGTAAAATTGCCGAAAAAACCATACCAATGGATATTGCGGAAGATCAGCACCATTAAAAAACCAAAGCCGGTGATAGATAGTATTTGCAGGTAATACTTACTATGGCGATGTATGAAATAAAAAATAACAGGTGCCGAAAAGTAAAAACACTCTTCAACTGTAAGCGACCATCCTTGAGCAACACCGGTAAATACAAGATCATGGAAGAACCCGCGAACAAATGTAATATGCATAAAGAACAGGGCAATTGCACTGGGAAAACCCTGTATTACCGAGGGATCGCGGCTAAAGTAATAGGCAATGAACGCTCCTGCAGTTATTAGAAAATACATCGGGTAAATACGTGCTACCCGGTTTTTAAGGTATTGTTTGAACCAGTCTTTTGTCAGCTCAAAATTATCGTAATATCTGAAGGCTATCAGAAAGCCTGATAACACAAAAAAGATGGTTACCCCGATATGAAACTCGAAGAAAAATCGCTGGATAAAATGAGGAAAGCTTTTGTCGAAGGTGTATTCATAATGTGAAATGAATACCAGGTAGGCGGCTAATGCGCGGACACCAGTAAGTGCGGGTATGTAATTTTGCTGCGCTCTTTGTGACAAAATCTGTTGCTTTATCGCGTTTTACGTCCCTTTTACCTTTTGGTTTGGAAAGGGTTAATTTTAAACAATAATAAATAAATTATCTTAAAGCGGGGAGCGGTTGGTGCGGGGCGGAGGGTGGATGGCGGGACGCAGGTAGTAGAATGGATTTACAAACCGATGCAATTTTAACTTCAAAGGGCCGATCCTTGTATCACACCCCTGTCTGCGATCGTTTTGTCAATATAATGTTGTATCTCCGATTTTTTGAGACCCCAATTGGGAGCGATGAGCAGATCCATATCTGACAGTCCGAATAAGCGCTGAATAACCACGTCGGGACGAACTAGGGGTAATAATTCGCAAAGGAAATCGGCGTATTCGGGCAAGGTAAACAGTTTAAAAGGTGCTCTTTTGTATTTAACACCCATTACCGATCCTTCAACAATATGCAGGTGATGGAATTTAACAAATTTGATCTGCGGAAAACGGTTGATCTCGGCAGCATACTTTAACATCATTTCCTTTGTTTCCCAGGGAAAACCGAATATGGTATGCACGCAAACATCAAGCGGGCTGTTTTTTAACAGGCCGAGTGTATTTACTAAATCGTCATGTGTACAGCCGCGGTTGATCTGTCCCAGCGTTTCGTTATAGATCGACTCCATGCCCATTTCCAGGTCGACATCAAAACGATCGGTATAGCATTCAAGTAGTGCTATTTTTTCCGCATCGATACAATCCGGGCGGGTACCTACCGACAGGCCGACAATATTTTCAGTATTGATACTTAAAGCCTCGTCGTATAGCATTTTCAGGTAATGGGCCGGGGCATAGGTATTGGTATTGGGCTGAAAGTAAATGATAAATTTATCTGCCTTATTACCCTTGATTGCACGCTCCATGCCTTTGATCACCTGCTCGCGCAGGTTAGGTTCCTGACGGGAAACGCTGGGCGTAAAGGAATCAACATTGCAATAGGTACAACCTCCATACCCTTTGGAACCATCGCGGTTAGGACAAGTAAAGCCACCGTCAACTATTACTTTGAACACGCGCTCGCCCTTATATTTTTCGCGCAGCCATGCCCCGTAGTTGTTGTAGCCCTTTATACCTTGTTGTAAAAGTGATTCCAATGATTTGCTTTTATAGTTACCTTAATATATAGGGCAAATATACGTTTTTATGATCGGCCGAAACGAACAACCCAGGAACCTGAAAGCACCGGCCTATAAGTGACGTCGGCACTCTTTAAGTCCGAAATCAATCCTGGGCACCTGTCTGTTATCACAAAATATTCCCTAAACCTATGCATGCATAGCAGTAGAACATTTTGTTTAGTTTTGTAGTAAAATTCCACCAATGGAAACCATCGCTCCCTACCAGGCTAAAAACAAGGTCCGCTTTGTTACAGCAGCTTCGCTGTTCGACGGGCATGATGCCACGATCAATATCATGCGGCGCATCTTACAGTCGTCCGGTGCTGAGGTCATTCACCTGGGGCATAACCGTTCGGTAGAAGAAGTGGTCAATTGCGCTATACAGGAAGATGTACAGGGCATCGCTCTTACCTCCTATCAGGGCGGGCATATCGAATACTTCAAATACATGCACGATCTGCTGGCTGAACGGGGCGCTGGTCATATCAAAATATTTGGCGGAGGTGGTGGTGTGATTTTGCCGCAGGAGATCAAAGTGCTGCAGGACTATGGTATTGCCCGCATCTTTTCACCCGACGACGGTCGCCGTATGGGTTTACAGGGGATGATCAATGAAATGATGCAGGCCTGTGATTTCGTCACCGTATCACATCTCAATGGCGAATTAAAGCATTTGGCAGACAAAGACCCCAAAGCTATCGGAACGCTGATAACATTGGCTGAGAATGACCGCCTTTCCCCCGGCATCTCTTCAAAGCAAAAGGGCGTTGGAGCACTCACCCCCGGAGACGATTTAGGCGAGGCACCGGTGCTGGGTATAACTGGTACCGGAGGTGCAGGCAAATCGTCACTTGTTGATGAACTGGTAAGAAGATTTTTGAAAGAAACCAGTAAAACGGTAGCGATAATTTCAGTCGACCCATCTAAACGCAAAACGGGTGGTGCATTGCTGGGAGACCGTATCCGGATGAATGCAATCAATAATCCGCGGGTGTACATGAGGTCGCTGGCTACACGTCAGGCAAATCTTGCATTATCAAAATATGTGCAGGAATCGATTGACATTTGTAAGGCAGCAGGTTTCGACCTGGTGATCGTAGAGACATCGGGGATCGGACAATCGGACACGATGATCACAGATTATTGCGATGTTTCACTGTATGTGATGACGCCGGAGTTTGGTGCTGCAACCCAGCTGGAAAAGATCGACATGCTGGATTTTGCCGATATCGTTGCCTTGAATAAATTCGACAAACGCGGAGCATTGGATGCCATCCGTGATGTGCGTAAACAATACAAACGCAACCACCAGTTATTTGAGGCCAAAGACGAAGACTTACCGGTATTTGGCACCATGGCATCACAATTCAACGATCCCGGGATGAATACCTTGTTTGAAGCTTTGATGAAAACCATCAATGTTAAAACGGGTGTCGATCTTTTTGTGGGAACATCAGGCCAGCGAAATTTACACGCAGGCGAATCCGAGAAATTATTCATCATTCCACCAGACAGAAACAGGTACCTGGCCGAAATAGCAGAGAGCAGTAAGACTTATGATGAATGGGTAAATGAGCAATGTAAGATAGCGCAGCAGCTGTTTAACATCCGGGGTGTTTTGAGCCTTGAAAGTGGCAGCTCCAAAGAATTTAAAACAGAACTAGAGAAGCTTTATAGTAGTTTGGAAGCCCACCTTCACCCGGAATGCAAGCGCTTGTTAGCCGTGTGGCCAGAAACGGTTAAAACCTACAAAGCCGAAAATTTTATCTACAAAGTACGTGATAAAGAGATCAGGCAACCACTTTTTTACACCTCTCTTTCTCAATTAAAGATACCTAAGATATCTCTGCCAAGGTATGAAGCCTGGGGTGATGTGCTGCGCTGGCTACTCACTGAAAATTTACCCGGCGAGTTTCCGTATGCAGCCGGGGTATTTCCGATCAAACGCGAAGGCGAGGACCCAACACGGATGTTTGCTGGCGAAGGCGGTCCTGAACGGACAAACAAGCGATTCCATTACGTATCTCTGGGGCAATCGGCGCACCGGCTTTCAACCGCATTTGATTCGGTAACTCTTTACGGCGAGGACCCGCATACGCGGCCCGATATTTATGGCAAGATCGGTAACTCGGGTGTTAGCATCGCTACCCTGGATGATGCCAAAAAACTTTATTCGGGATTTGATCTTTGCAGCGCTTCTACTTCGGTATCTATGACCATCAATGGTCCGGCACCCATGTTGCTTGGCTATTTCATGAATGCTGCTATCGACCAGCAATGCGAAAAATATATCAGGGAGTATAAACTGGAGCATTTGGTAGAAGCTAAGTTTAAGGAGGTGTATGATGATCGTCAATTACCCCGCCCCTATTACAGC
>CAISPD010000096.1 GCA_903887275.1 uncultured Mucilaginibacter sp. | reverse complement strand
ATATTACGAAAAATAATATTTTAATTTCTAAACCTATTATAATGAGTAAAGTTGTATTAAGAAATTCTAATTATTTGGAAAAACTAGGAAGGAGGGCAAAAGGTGATGCAACAGCCAAAGCACTTGCAGCGCAGGGTCATACTGTTTACGGCACATCGCGCGATATCAAACGTTTTTCGGGTGTTCCGTTCAACCCGCTGCAAATGGATGTAACCGACGATGCCTCGGTAAATGCCGCTGTCGCACAGGTGATCAAAGCACATGGCGGAATCGATGTTTTAGTGAATAATGCCGGCAATGGCATCACCGGTCCGCTGTACGCAATGCCGGTTGACGCTGCCAAAAAGCAGTTCGAGGTTAACTTTTTTGGTGTAGTCCGGGTAAGTAGTGCCGTTTTACCGGGCATGATAGAAAAAGGATCGGGACTGGTTATCAACACGAGCTCATTGGCAGGTTTGTTTGGTTTACCTTATCAGGGTTTATATAGTGCATCAAAATTTGCCATCGAAGGTTACTCCGAAAGCCTGCGCATGGAACTACAAAATACAGGCGTAAAGGTTACCGTACTAAACCCTGGCGATTTCAAGACCGACTTTACCGGTAACCGCGAAAAACTGCCTTTTACCCTCAAAAACGACAAGCTGAAAGCCGAATTTGAAGCCGCCGTAGCCGCCATGGAAAAAGACGAAAGCATAGGCGCAAGCCCGGATGTGCTGGCTGCAAAAATTGTCAGCATCATAGGCAAATCAAAACCGGCACACAACTACCTGGTAGGCGCCATCGGCCAAACCATTGTCCCTACCTTAAAGGCTATTTTACCCGGCGGAATGTTTGTGAAATTGATGAATGATCATTACGGGATAAAGTAGGCGTTGTTATTAGTGATTGGTTAATTGGTGATTAGTGATTCGGGACCTGGCATTAGTATCGTTATACCTGGTTAACAAATCATCAGTTAACTATTCACAAATTCAACCAGTACAACCAATACAACCAATACAGGGCGTTTCCCTGCGGGTCGGGCTATCCGCTCATACTGCACAGGCATTTTCCGCCAAAAGGCGGACGGTATCCGCTGCTATCCCCCAACGCAATACGATGGTCATTGGCCGTTTAGGCAGAGGCTGCTGAATAAATAAATGATGTTATTGCTGTATGGTTCTAAAAATTATGCAAGGCGCATACAGGAGGCACCTGCGGAGCCTGTATTTATCTTTCTCTTTGCTATAAACAGGCTACTCCTACGGAGTGATGAACAGTTTGATCTTTCTGCCACGCACACTCATACACTATCGGACCCCTGCGGGCGCGAGTTTAAGGGTTGGGCGATGCGATGGGTAAACTCGTGCCTGAGAGCATAATTCGGAGATAGCCACATCGCCCCTAATACCGCAAACCTTTGCCGGCTCCTCGCAATGACATAGTTTTTTTGCATCCGGGTAATCCTTATCCCGATAGCTATCGGGACCTAGGAATCCTGGTTCAGACAATAGCGCGTCACCCCCATCCCGCCATGCTTCGACAAGCTCGGCATGACACCCTACGCACATTTAAATTCCACAATCGGCATTCCGCACTTCGCATTTAGACAAGCTCAGCATGACACCCTGGGCACAACATTTTTGAAAGGCCCTATCACAAATTAGCCTTCACCCCATACTTGGCTGCAAACTTGCGGTAGAGTTGTTTATGCAGGTTATCCAGGTTGATATCTCTGCCCTGGATAAAGGCTTTTTGTACATCAATAGTAATCATATCCAATGCATCGCCGGCAGAGATGAAGAGGTTGGCATCTTTACCAACTTCGAGTGTGCCGGTGGTTTTATCAATACCTAGTATTTTGGCGTTGTTAAAGGTGATCATACTCAGGGCCTGCTCTTTGGTTAAACCATAACCGGCTGCCTGCCCGGCTTCGAAGGGCAGGTTACGCTGGCGCCAAAATCCAACACCGGTAAGGCCGTATAACACGCCTGCATCCTGCAATAGTTTCGGCAATTTGTAAGGCAGGTAAACATCATCATCTTCGCGGGTGGGCAGGGTTTGGGTTTCGCGCAGGATCACTGGTACGTTGTTGCTCTTTAAAATATCTGTCACCAGGTACGATTCGCGACCGCCAACAATTACAACCGAAATACCCAGTCGCTTGCCGAAATTAACCGCCAGTGCAATCTCTTTTGCACCGTCAGTATTTACAAACAACTTTTTGCTACCATCATACAGGCCCTTCATAGCCTCAAAGCGCAGGTTAATAACGGCAGGTTTTGTTTCGGCATAAGCTTTGGCCTGGCCAAACAAGCTAAATATGGCATCTAACTCTTTCTGAAAACGTTCTTCAGCACTTTCCTGCGGAGCTGCCTGACCACGGCGGCGGCGCGGTGGTTCTAAAACCGGCCAGTTGATGTGGATAGCAATATCCTTTTTATAAGCCGCATCTTCCCAGTTCCAGGCATCCAGCTGAACTACGGATGATTGACCCGAGATCAGTCCACCTGAGGGTGTAGGCTGTGCCAGTAAAATTCCGTTAGAGCGCACGGTAGGGATAACTTTTGAATCAGTATTATAGGCAATGATGCTGCGCACATTGGCGTTGATCTCGCCTGTCTCGTAATCGTCTACAGTGCCGCGGGCACCCTCATCAATTTCAACCAGGCCTAAATTTGTTACCGGCGCAATAAAACCCGGGTAGAGCTGCTTACCAGTGGCATCAATTACTTCAGCACCTGCAATACTGGGTGCAGCACCTTCGCCAATTGCAGTTATTTTTCCTTTATCAAAGGCCAGGTAACCTTTGTTGATCACCTGCCCGTTACCGATATGAATGGTTGCCCCGGTAATGATAACCGGTTTGCTTTGTGCCGGTGCCGGCGATATCGTAGCCTGTCCGTATGAAAGGATCGTACCAAGCAATAATCCTGCGGTTGTAATTATATTTTTGATCATTTTCTTCTTCCTCAACTTTCAAAATTTATTTATTCCTGCTTTGCACTTCGGTATTTTTGGTTTGCAAACCGTTATAGTCATCAGCTATTACATAAGCATCATCTTCAATAGTATCGCAGGTATAGCGGGGGCGGCCTTTACCGCCTGACGGCTTTTGTGTAGCTGCTCCTTTATTTTTTGCAGTGATCATTTTTTGGATGATACGTGCCTCATCAGCTTTTAATGCTTTCTGTTTAGCGGCATCTTCGTCGATATCCCAGTATTTTACACCATCAACATAAGTTTTCTCTGCCACAGCATAGATTGAAAGCGGATCAGCGGACCAAACTACGATATCAGCGTCTTTACCTACTTTCAGGCTACCAACACGTTGGTCAACATGAAGCATCTTTGCAGGATTTAGAGTGACCAATTTCAAAGCCTCTTCTTCACTCAGTTTACCATAGGCAACTGATTTACCAGCTTCCTGGTTAAGGCGGCGGGCCATTTCTTCATCGTCAGAATTAAAGGCAGTAGTCACTCCTACATCATGCATCAGGGCGCCATTATAAGGTATGGCTTCACTTACCTCCATTTTATATGCCCAC
This sequence comes from uncultured Mucilaginibacter sp., assembly GCA_903887275.1. GTDB lineage: Bacteria > Bacteroidota > Bacteroidia > Sphingobacteriales > Sphingobacteriaceae > Mucilaginibacter. The sequence continues at coordinate 15,171 of CAISPD010000096.1, read as the reverse complement.
CAGTCGGAAAAAGTTGATGCGGCAATATTACGTGCAAGCATTTTATCGGCCACTTTATAACCTTCAAGAATGTGGGTAAAGGTATTTACCTTGAAACCCATCGAATCTGCTACGTGCATCAACATATTGATCTCGGATTGCACATATGAGTGGCAGGTAATATGCCTGGTATCATCCAGAATTTCTACCAGAGCATCCAGTTCAAGATCACGGCGCACATGGTTACCTTTAACAGCCCGGGCAGCTTTATACTCTTTGGCTCGGGTAAAGGCATCAACATAAACCTGCTCCACGCCCATACGAGATTGCGGAAAGCGCATATTTGGCGTACCCTCGGGGATACCCCAATTGGTTTGTTTGACGTTTTCGCCCAAAGCAAATTTGATAAATCCGGGAGCTCCTTCAAATTTCATTTCATCCGGCAATAAACCCCAGCGGTGTTTGATCAGCATGGTTTGCCCACCAATAGCGTTAGCCGAACCATGCAGGATGTGTGAAGTAGTAACCCCACCTGCCAACTGTCGGTAAAGATTGATATCCTCTGAATCGAGCACATCACCAATCCGAACTTCGGATGTTACCGACTGTGTGCCTTCGTTGATACCGCCGGTTGCAGCAATATGTGAATGCTCATCAATAATACCTGGTGAAATGTGTTTGCCGGTTGCATCAACAACCTTTGCGCCGGCTGGTACCGGGAGGTTTTTACCTATAGCTTTTATTTTCCCATTAGTTATCAGCACATCGGTGTTTTGAAGGATGCCGTCTTTTTCGTTGGTCCAAACAGTAGCGTTTTTAAATAAAGTTGCCTCTTGCTTAGGAAGCTCGATATTGCCAAAAGGCGCTAATGGATATACTATCGGTCCTACTTCAATCGTTGGTTTTGATTCGGGCTTGGCTGCCTCTTGTGTAAATGCACCTGTTAAATTAGCCGACCAATTGCTGAAAGTTCCATCGGGTAATACGGCATCGCCACTTATTGTTACCGGAGATACCGACGAAATGTATCCCGTAAGCCGTATACTACCTGCAGGTTTATCTTTTAAATCAAAATAGATCGAAACGATATCTCCATTCCGGCTAATTGTTCCCCGCGTACTTACGCTATCGGCACCGCTCCGTATCACATTCAATTCATAAGTACCCGGCGTTCCACCAATTTTCAGGCTGGTTTTGGCCAGCCCTGCACCCGTAAGTGAATAATTGCCCCGCAGGTCGGCCAGCTCAGCGCGACTCACAATGTATTGGCGACCTTCAACCCAGTTCTCATATATGATATCGTCCTTTTTAAACAAATTATCGGAAGTGATGATAAAATTGGCCAGTTTGCCTTTGGTTAAAGTACCCAGTTTATCACTTACGCCCAGCAATTCTGCAGGTATTTGGGTTAGCGATAGCAATGCTTGCTTTTCGCTCAAACCGTAGTCGATAGCCGTGCGCAGGTTGGTCCAGAAATCTTTATTGCTTTGAAGGCCGTAACTGGTAATAGCAAATCTGATACCTGCTTTCTCTAAAGCAGCCGGATTTCCCGGTGCTAGTTCCCAGCTTTTCAATTGCTCGTAACTTACACTTTTTGCATCCACAGGATCTTCAATATCATAAGCCTCGGGGAAAGTAAGCGGAATGATCAAACTGGCACCTGTATTTTTGATGGCATCTAACCGCCGGTACTCACTGCCATCGGTTTTGAAGATATATTGCTTGCCAAACTCTTTGGCGATCTTATCAGCCCTCAAAACATTAAAGGGATCGCCAGCCTCAAATATCTGTGGTAAGTTTTGTTGCTGGTTAAACTCAGCCAGGGATATATTATACTCTTCTTTTTGAGTCCTGTACCAATCGGCATCGTAATAAGTTTGCCGCAACAAGGCAATACTTCCCATCAGGGCAGATGGATAATTAGTAGCCGCCGTTCCTTTACTAAATGAATAGTGAGCCGCAGCACGATCATTGATCATTACCAGGTTATCCCGTTCATCGCCCAGTGATACTACCACAGAAGTCCCCCGTGCAATACCATCATGTATAAGCGACTGTACTGCGCCAAAACCATTTTTCTTCAAATCTTCTGCTTTTGCAGCATCGGCATGGAAAATGGTCCGGGCATTAAATTCTGGCCTTATGGCTTCGTTCCAGTTATAAGCACCAGGTTTGGTAGTAACGGGAGTTATGGTTACCCTGCCATTAAAGGCCTGGCGAGGCGCGTCCGGTATACCATAGGTAGTGAAGGCATCTATTAAACCCGGGTATATATATTTACCTTTCAAATCAATGACCACAAAACCACGCGGTATGGTCAAGCCCTGGCCTGCAGCTTCTATCAATCTATCTTTTACCAGCAGTACCCCATTGCTGATGGTTTGATCGGCGCTAACTACAATATTTGCATTGGTAAAAGCATATTGTCCGGGACGAACGTCCCAGGTACCATTTACCGGAAAACTTTGCTGCGCCCGCCCCCAAAAACCGCCACAAAGGGCGAAACAAATAAGTATAAGTTTCTTCATGTAAGTTCAGTTTGGCCCTAATATATTCAAAGATTTGTCACAGTAAATAATTTTCGGGGCAATCATCCTATATTTGTTACAACTTTGCGGCTTAGCATTGGATAATCAAATCATTATTTATGACTCCATATTCATTTTTTCTGCACCTTCATTCGGGTTTAAGGTACATCGTATTATTATTGGTGCTGGTAGCTATCGTTCGTGCCTGGGCCGGTTGGTTGGGCAAACAACCTTACAGCGAGGGTAACCGCAAATTAAATCTCTTTGCGCTGATATCAGTTCATACGCAGTTGATCGTTGGTTTGGTATTGTATTTTCTGAGCCCGCTGGTACAGTTCAATAGCGAAACGATGAAAGCGCACGATACGCGATACTGGACTGTAGAGCACCTTACGGGCATGCTCATCGCCATCATTTTAATTACCATCGGCTATAGTAAAGCTAAAAGAGCTGCTACACCAGAGTCAAAACACAAAACAGTTGCTGTATTTTTTACTATTGCACTGGTGGTTGTTGTTGCAATAATCCTTGCCAGTGGCAGGGGTCTGGTTGGCGGAGCAGGCGCCTAAAAAAAAGTAAAATATTTTAACTAAAAATTTGCTAATTCAAATTTCTTTATAAATTTGTCACCGCGATGATTAAAACTAACAAAAATACAAGCTGGTGGCTCCACAAAAATGGCAGCCGGTCGTGTTTTTGATATGAACTACTAATCAATTGTAAACCTAATATGAACCCGGCGCCAACCACGCCGGGTTTTGTATTTTATTTGGGATTGGATAATTGAAATGAAAAAATATAAGATAAATACAACTTCAAAAAAGCTGCTTGCCGATACCACCACGCCGGTAAGCATCTATTTGCGCCTGCGCGATGTTTTCCCCAATTCGCTGCTGCTGGAGAGCTCGGATTACCATAGCCGTGAGAATAGCTTGAGTTACGTATGCTGCGATCCTTTAGCGGGGCTTGTGCTGGATAACGACCGGCTAAAAATAAGCTACCCGGATGGTACCGAGTCTGTGCGCCAACCTGGCACATTCGACCTGGTAGATGAGATCAGTGCATTTGTAGATGAGTTTGATGCTGAGGTGGTTCCATCGAAGATCATTTCAAATGGCCTGTTTGGTTATTTTACGCATGAAGCCATTGAACATTTCGAAACCATCAAGCTAAAAACAGTAGAAGATAATCCGCGCAAGGTACCCGTGATGCAATACCATATTTACCGGTATATTATTGCGATAGACCATTTTAAAAATGAACTCTATATTTTCCAAAACCAACCCGAAGGGCAGGATGCTAACGAGGGACTACAAAAACTTGAATACCTGATCAAGAATAAAAACTTTCCTGAATATCACTTCAAAAGCAATGGACAGGAAGATTCCGACCTTGCGGGCGAGGAATTTATGGCGGTTGTAAAGAAAATGAAGCAGCACATTTACCGGGGTGATGTATTCCAGATCGTACCATCCAGACCTTTCTCGAAGAAGTTTTTGGGGGATGAGTTTAATGTTTACCGGGCGCTTCGTTCTATCAACCCCTCGCCCTATTTGTTTTATTTCGATTATGGCGATTTCAGGATATTCGGTTCTTCACCCGAAGCGCAGATTACCATTAAAAATAATATTGCCAGTATTTACCCTATCGCTGGTACTTTTAAGCGCAGCGGCGATGCCCTGAAAGATGCAGAAATAGCAAAACTTCTGGAAAACGACCCTAAAGAATCAGCCGAACACGTGATGCTGGTAGACCTTGCCCGAAACGACCTGAGCAGACATTGTGAGCAGGTAGAAGTAAAATCGTTCAAGGAGGTGCAATATTACTCACACCTGATACATCTGGTATCACATGTCAGCGGCAAGCTACGCGAGGATACTTCATCATTCAAGATCGTAGCAGATACTTTCCCGGCAGGTACCCTTAGCGGCGCACCCAAATACCGGGCCATGGAGATCATCGACGAAAATGAAAAAACCAAACGAAGTTTTTACAGCGGGGCCATTGGCTATCTGGGTTTCAATGGCGATTTTATCCATGCCATTATGATCCGTTCGTTCCTGAGCAAAAATAACACACTATTTTACCAGGCCGGGGCGGGAATCGTAGCCGATTCGGACCCGGAAAGCGAATTAAAAGAGGTTGACAACAAAATAGCCGCCCTGAGAAAAGCTATTGAATTAGCGGAGGAGTTGTGATTGAGGATTGGGCATTGGACTAATAAAACCAGTGAAATGAGAAAAATCAGTCTAATTCTGTGCTTCTGAAACTGGCAAGTAGACTAACAAGTAAAAAAATGAGCAAGATATTAATCATAGATAATTACGATTCGTTCACGTATAACCTGGTGCACCTGGTGCATGAGATAGGCTTTACATGCGACGTTTGGAGAAACGATAAATTTGCGTTGGAAGATGTGGATGCCTACAGCCACATCATTTTATCTCCGGGACCGGGTATACCATCAGAAGCAGGTTTACTCTTAGCCGTGATCGAAAAATATGCACCAATAAAGAGCATCTTTGGCGTGTGTTTGGGCCAACAGGCTATTGCTGAAGCATTTGGAGGCAAACTACACAATTTAAGCCGGCCTATGCACGGCATTGCTACACCTATCAGGATAACCGATAAAGGCGAAACACTTTTTGCAGGCTTACCCGATAGTATTAAAGTGGGGCGTTATCACTCCTGGGTGGTTGATCATGACGGTCTTCCTGATACATTAACCGTTACAGCTATTGACGAAAAAGATAATAGCATCATGGCGCTGCGCCATAAAAAATACGATGTACGCGGAGTTCAGTTCCATCCGGAATCGGTTCTGACAGAATATGGTCGCGCAATTTTACAAAACTGGTTAGACCCGCAAACAAAAGGCGCAGAAAGGCCTGCAGCAAAGTCGCATTTTGTTAAAATTTAATATAATTGCAAATCATCAATATAACGCTGCCTTTGGGCAGAGCTTAGGGGGTTCATGAGTATACTTGACACGATCGTAGCGCACAAATTAAAGGAAATACAATCCGCAAAGAAAAACGTATCCTATACCAGTTTGGAAGAGTCGGAATATTTTCATCGCGATGTGCTTTCCTTCAAAGATTTCCTGCTCGATCCGGCCAGAACAGGCATCATCGCCGAATTTAAACGCCGTTCGCCTTCAAAAGGTATCATTAACGATAAAGTGACCGTTGAACAAGTCACCAACGGCTATGCATCCGCCGGAGCATCGGCTTTATCGGTTCTAACCGACCGGCAGTTTTTTATGGGCAGGAAGATAGACTTGGTGAGGGCTCGTCGCAGCAATAAAATACCTATCCTGCGAAAGGATTTTATGATCGACGAATACCAGGTGATTGAAGCTAAAGCGCTTGGTGCAGATATCATTTTGCTTATTGCAGCGATTTTGACACCGAAGCAGATCCACCAACTGGCCTCGCTGGCAAAAAGCCTGGAACTAAACGTATTGCTTGAAGTTCATAACCTGGAAGAACTGGAACGCAGTATCGACCCTAACCTGGATGCTATTGGTGTAAACAATCGTAACCTGGCCGATTTTACCGTTTCTGTAGAAACTTCTTACCAATTGTCAGAACATATCCCATCCGGATTCCTCAAAATATCTGAAAGCGCCATAAGTGATCCTGAAACAATTAAACAACTAAAAAAAGCTGGCTTTAACGGTTTCCTTATCGGCGAGAATTTTATGAAACAGGCTGATCCGGGTGTAGCCATGATGGAATTTGTTAAAGGTTTGTAATAGACGCACTGATCACGCTCTTAGCTTTTCAACGATCTCCTGACCCGATACCTTTTCCTGCCCACCACTTATCATATCTTTAAGCGTCATTAGCCCGCTTTGTATCTCGTCACTACCGATCATTACTACATAAGGAACCTGTTTGGCATTAGCGTAATCGAGCTGCTTTTTGATCTTCGCCCCGGCCGGATAAAGCTCAGCAGGAATATTGCTATTGCGAAGCTTTTTCAATAGAGGCAATGCAAATTTTTCACCATCGGCATCAAAGCAGCATATTAATACTTTGGTACCCTGGCTGGCTGTTTGAGGGAAAAGATCTAACTCTTCAAGCACATCATAAATACGATCGGCCCCGAACGAGATACCTACACCGGTAAGGCCCTTTAATCCAAACATCCCGGTTAGGTCGTCATACCTGCCACCTCCGCCGATACTTCCCATTTGCACCTCATTTGTTTTTACTTCGAAAATGGCGCCGGTATAATAATTTAAACCTCGAGCCAGGGTAATATCCAACTCGAGATTTGCAGTTTGCAGCGGGCAGTCACTTATATAATTAAATACGGTTTCTATTTCGTCACAACCTTTCAAACCAATGGCCGAACCCGCAAGAGTATCTCTGAGGCTAGCAAGCTTGCTCTGGTTTGTACCTCGCTGTAAGATCACGGGTTTTATCTTATCAATATCATCTGTCGTGAATCCACGTTCCAAAAGCTCATTGCTAACCCCATCCAAACCAATTTTATCAAGTTTATCGATCGCAACAGTAAGATCAACGATACTATCACTTTTATCTATAAGTTCGGCTATTCCTGATAGTATTTTTCTATTATTGATTTTTATGGTAAAATCTTTGAGTCCTAATTTACCAAGCGCCTCGTCATAGATCATCACAAACTCTGCCTCATTAAGCAGAGAATCAGAGCCCACTACATCAGCATCGCATTGGTAAAACTCGCGGTATCTGCCCTTCTGGGGCCTGTCGGCGCGCCATACCGGCTGTACCTGGAAACGCTTAAAAGGAAAAGTGATCTCATTTTGATGCATCACCACGTAACGGGCAAACGGAACGGTGAGGTCGTAACGCAGGGCTTTTTCGGATATCTGGAAAGTTAAACGTTGCGCGTTTGAAGTTGTAAGTAACTGCGGGTCTACTTTCGATAAATAATCACCACTATTCAGTATCTTAAAAATCAGCTTATCACCTTCTTCACCATATTTACCCGTCAGCGTACTCAGGTTCTCCATCGCCGGCGTCTCGATCTGCTGATAGCCATATTTGCGGAACACATTTTTGATGGTATCAAAAATATAATTGCGCCGGGCCATTTCATTTGGCGAGAAATCTCGGGTGCCTTTAGGTACGGATGGTTTGATCGATGCCATAAGGAGCAAAGGTAATAGGATTTGCTATGCGGACGAAATCTTATCGAGCTTTCAACGAGCTTATCCTTTGATCAGGCACAGCAATTGAGCCCCTATTGTTTAAAAGGAAAATGGCTTAGCTTTTTCCGGGTAGTCTTGGCCTTTTCTTTTTCTCGGGAGCGCTTATCCGCGGTGAAAAGCCGGGTGTATAGCCAGTTTTGCGTACTACCGGAGCAACTTTAGCAGGCTCTTCTTCTTCTTTAATGTTAACGGTTAAAAAGCGGTCGCCCATTTCAACTCCATGCAAAGCAGCAACAGCGCTTTCGGCCGATTGGCGGTCGCCCATCTCAATGAAGCCATAACCCTTGCAGATGCGTGTCTTTTTATCGCGCACCAATTTGATCGTTTTCAGGTCGCCATGCGGAATAAACAGGCGGGCAAGTTCTAACTCGTCCATATTCAGTGGAAACCCGCTGACAAATAATTTAACCATTTTGGAAAATAAGAAGGTAAATGTATTGATTTAATGTTTTAAAAAAAGACACTTAACAGAAAGATGATGGCTGAAGGGTGAGCAGCCGGCCGCTAACTGTATAGCTAAATTACCCTTATTTTATCAAATTAAACAATATCCCATGTTGCCCTTTTTATTAAACGATGGCACATTATTGGTTATAACCCGAAAAATTGGCCCGATCAAACAATTATCGCTGCGGAAGAACAGTGATTAATAATTTGTATTACAATGCCTTACCTTTTTACCATACTTTATATTTAGCAGGCTATTGTCAAAGGCTATTTTGGATACAGAGTAGTTTGTAGAACGCATTAAAATTAAAGATTTGCATATACTTGCACAAGCGCTAATTTTACATGCTTCTTTTAAAAATCAAATTTTAATTGTCACTTTAATAAAAAATGCTGTTTTATTGTTAATAAAAATATCGATTTTGCAAAAAACCAATTAGGCTATTTTCAAAATAAAAACGAACGACCATTGCTGCTGAACAAATAATAAAAATTTAAATTAAGGCGAGATTATCAGCTTTTCATTTGACTATTTATTTAATTCTTTGCTTAACTTGAACCAATAATAATACCTGATGAAAATATTCCATCTCAGCGCAGAATGTTACCCGGTAGCCAAGGTTGGCGGCCTTGCCGACGTTGTTGGTGCCTTGCCAAAATACCAGAATCAAATGGGTGTTGAGGCTGCCGTTGCCATGCCATTTTATGAGCGTAAATTTGCGCAGGAGAACGAGTGGGAAGTGGTTTTTCAGGCGTCTTCGTTATTGGGTACGCGGAGGTTTTATTTTGAAGTATTAAAAGAAAAAACGAATAAACTGGGATTTGAACTTTTTCTCATCAAAATACCAGGTTTACTTGATCGGGAGAATGTTTACAGTTATCCCGACGAAACAGAGCAGTTTATTGCATTCCAGATTGCATTTCTTGATTGGATCAACTGGTCACAGCAATCTCCCGATCTGATCCATTGCCACGATCACCACACTGGTTTGGTACCATTTCTGCTCTATAACTCGCCAATTTATAAACGCGTGGCTGCAACACCTACCGTATTAACCATCCATAACGGACAATATCACGGAGCTTTTGGATGGAGTAAATTAGGCTTGTTACCTGAGTTTGATAAAACAAAAACCGGACTTCTTGAATGGAACGGCGTAATCAACCCATTGGCCGCAGCAGTTAAATGCTGCTGGAAATACACAGCAGTATCGCCTACTTACCTGGAAGAACTGACCTATAAATCAAACGGTTTGGAATATCTGTTTTATTTGGAAAGAGCCAAAGGCCTGGGCATCATCAATGGCATCGACACCGAGATATGGAACCCGAAGACTGATGCCATGATCGCTGAAACGTTTTCGATACAAAAACTGGCCTCCGGGAAACAAAAGAACAAGGAAGCACTGTGCGCCCGTTTCAACCTGTCTACCGACAGACCGCTGGTATCATTTATTGGAAGGCTGGTTGGCGAAAAAGGTGCCGATCTGCTGCCCGAAGCTATCAAAAGAAGTATCATAGCCCATCCCGGAGGCGTTAATTTTTTCCTTCTTGGAGCCGGTGAGTTAGTATTACAGGATGAACTAAACGCCCTTCAAAAAGAATTCCCCGACCAGTGCAGTGTTTTTATCGGTTATGATGAAGCTCTGGCGCATCAGGTTTATGCCGGTTCAGATTTTTTACTGATGCCCTCCCGTGTTGAGCCCTGCGGCTTGAACCAGTTGTACGCTTTGCGTTATGGCACCATACCTATTGTAAGAGTGACCGGGGGATTAAAAGATACCGTAATAGATTTTGGTGATGATGGTGGTTATGGTATCCGCTTTTTACAGGCCAATGTACCTGATATTGTACATGCCCTTAGCCGTGCGGTCGACCTGTACCCCAACACGGCCCATGTGCAGCTAATACGCAAAAGAATGATGGCGCTCGATTTTTCATGGGATCGGTCGGCAAAAGAATATATTAACCTATATGAGAGTTTAAAACCTGCTATATGACATCAAAAGTAATCAGCATTGTGCTTGGCGGTGGCCAGGGAAGCCGCTTATCGCCGCTTACCGCAACCCGCTCGAAACCGGCCGTACCTATTGCCGGTAAATATCGTTTGGTCGATATTCCGATCTCCAATTGTTTACATTCGGATATCACCAGAATTTATGTGCTGACCCAGTTCAACTCTGCGTCTTTGAATAAGCACATCAAAAACACCTATCACTTCAGTAGCTTCAGCAATGCATTTGTTGATATTCTGGCAGCTGAACAAACCCCATCCAGTGTGGCCTGGTTTCAGGGAACAGCTGATGCGGTAAGGCAAAGTTTGCACCACCTTGCTGTACACGAATTTGATTATGTGTTGATCCTTTCGGGCGACCAGCTATACCAGATGGATTTCCGCGAAATGGTTGAAAACCATATCAAAAACAATGCGGAGATCTCTATTGCCACCATACCTGTTCATGCCAATGATGTACCCGGATTTGGTATCCTGAAAACTGACGAGAATAACTTTGTTACCGCCTTTGTTGAAAAACCTAAGACAAATTTTGAAAGCTGGGCATCAGAAGTGAGTCCGGAAATGGCTGCGCAGGGCAGAAACTATCTGGCATCTATGGGTATTTATATCTTTAACCGTAAACTCCTGTATGAGTTGCTTACCGGCAATGACCGTACCGATTTCGGTAAAGAAATTATACCGGAGTCTATAGCGCATCACCGTGTTATCAGCTACCAATATGAAGGATATTGGACCGATATCGGCACCATCCCTTCGTTCTTTGAAGCCAACCTTGGTTTAACTGATGATATACCAGCATTTAACCTGTTCGACAGTCAGCCTATTTATACAAGGGCACGCATGTTGCCGCCATCGAAGGTATCAGGCTCGCATCTGGAGAAAACTATCATTGCCGACGGCTGTATCATCAACGCCAGTCATATTTACCGTTCTATCATAGGTATCCGAACCCGCATTGGCAAAGACACCATCATAGAAAATTGTTATGTAATGGGTAGCGATAACTATCAAACATTACAGCAAATTAAAGAATCGGAAGAAAGCAATTCGCCGATCATGGGTATTGGCGACCGTTGTTGTATCAAAAACGCGATCATCGATAAAAATACCTATATCGGTGATGATGTAAAGATCAACTGCGGCAATAAAAAGCTGGAGGACGGCGACTATGGCACACATACCGTGCAGGACGGTATCGTGGTGATCAAGAAAAGGGCAGTAATTCCACACGGGACTGTGATTTAATCCTATATAAACAGCCAACAAAAAAGCCACCGTATCTGGTGGCTTTTTTATTTACTATAGCCCGATGCTTTCGCCTATAGGTATTAATTGCAGATTGAGCCCAGCCTTTTCAAATTTACTGAGTGTTTCCGCTTTATCGATACGAATTGGCGGAAAAGTATCATAGTGTACCCCAATGACATTTTTACAATTGACAAAACCGGCGGCTTTAATAGCATCATCGGCCCCCATCGTATAATTGTCGCCAATGGGTAATATGGCCCAGTCGAGGTTTTCATCGGCCAATAGTTTCATATCATAATGCAGAGCGGTATCTCCGGCATAATATATCTTTTTCCCTTCGGCATTAATCACAAAACCAGCGGGGTTACCGCCGTATGACCCATCTGGTAATGAGCTGGAGTGAATAGCATTTACCATTTTTACGCGTCCAAAATCAAAAATAAATCCCCCTCCGATATTCATGCCATGAGCATCAGGTATCCCTTTGCCTTCCAGCCAGCCGGCTATATCCGCAATTGCGATCACTTTTGCGCCGCTATTTTTTTGTATCGCAAACAAGTCGGCAACATGGTCGCCATGCCCGTGAGACAACAGGATATAATCAGGATCAAGGCTGTTAATATCGATATGTTTAGCCAGAGAATTATGGGAGATAAATGGATCGAATAAGAGCTTTTTGCCACCGGTTTCAAGCCCGAAACAAGCGTGGCCATAATAGGTGAATTTCATATTTTGGGTTGTAAGGTATAAACGTTTTAACGTTGAAATGTTACCATACAAAGTTAAACTGAATGTTAAGACATTTCAAGTAAATTTATTGTGATATTGTCAGACAAGAGGAACAAGCAGATAACGTTAAAACCTTTCAATGTTCCAACATTACAACCAATCACTTCCCAAACAAACCACTCAGGCCCCCGAACATATCTTTTGACAGGGCCGCCATCTCACTTTGGTTTAAATTTTCGGCTTGTTCCAGTGCTTTGTTAACAGCGATGGTCAGCAGTTCTTCCAATTCTTCCTTGTCGGCAGACTTCAGAAACTCTTCATCAAAGGAAATAGATTGAATCACCTTGTTCCCATTAGCGGTTACTTTGATCATACCGCCTTCGGCAATGCCTGTTACGGTGAGTCCGTCAAGGCGCTTTTTTACAGCTTCGGCTTTTTGTTTGGCTTCGAGTAGTTTATCGAACATGGTGTTTTTGTTGAAACGTTTTAATGTTTGAACGTTGTAATGTTACCTGTCTAATCTAAAACAGACAAAAATAATCAATTGCCCGAAAATCAACTTTACAACATTTCAACGTTCCAACAAAAGTTAATCTTCCGATGTCTCCCCCGAACCACTGTAGGCTCCTTTGCGGATCACCGGGATACCTTCCAGTTTGAAGAGTTCGTCTATATGGACCAAAGCACCGTTGCACAAGTTGCCGAGCAGCACAATGGTGACATCATTTTTCAGATCGCGCACATAGATATGCCTGAAACCATGCCACCAGCCGGTATGGTATACAACTTTTTGCCCCGGTGCTTCAAACAGTCGCCAACCGTAACCGTAGTTAAAGTGACCCCGGATCATCGGATTCCGATCAGTATAGGCTGAATCCTGGGTAGAAGGTTTGATCAGCATTCCGGCGCGCAATGCCTGGTCGAAAAGGAACAGATCGCCAACGGTGCTGTATATACCTTTGTCGCCGACAGGGCCGTCGAGCACATTTGGTACAACCGAATAGCGCCAGCTGTTGCGATCGTGGCCGATCACATCAACCGGAATTTTGTCATAAGCCGCCTTTGAATATACGGCAGTGTGACTCATGCCGGCTGGTTCAAAAACGTTCTTCTTCATATACTCTGCGTAGCTCATGCCGCTCACCTTTTCGATGATAGCCCCCAGCACCATGAAGTTGGAGTTATTGTAAAGGAAACGTTTGTTTGGCTTGTTGAACGGAGCCGGTTTGTATTTTGCGATCAGGTCCATTGCTTCGGCATTGGTAATGCCTTTCTTTTCGCTCCAATGATTCGCGCGGTACAGATCGTCGACAAAATAAACATAGTTCATCATGCCCGAACGGTGGGTCAATAGCAAACGGATAGTAACGCCCCGGTAGGGGAAATTCGGGAAAAACTCACGAACATCCTGATCGAGTTTAATTTTACCACGTTCCCATAACTGCATGATGGCAGTGGAGGTCATGGTTTTGGTAACTGATGCCAGCTGGAACTGCGAATTGATCTTCAGGCTGTCGCGGGTAAGGTGGTTAGCCCAGCCTAAGGCGTTCTCATAAACGATCTTTCCATGCTTTGCAACCAGAATATTGCCGTTGAAGGCGCTGTTGCGGTGCAGTTTATGGAAAAACTCGTCTATTCTTTTGTCTTCGTTCTTAGGGTTATATTTTAATAGTTCGGTCGGGTGGAAGGAAGTATGCGAGGGGGCAGATTCGCTGGTTTTTGAACTCGCATTATTGTTTCCGCAGGCCAGCAAAACCAATAAAGGGGTAGAAATAGGTATTAATTTTTTTATCACAGATCTCATTATACAAGCCGGGTATTTAACGTTTGCGAAAATTGGAAATTATCGCCCGGCACAGAATTAAAGTTTTAAACATTGTTGTGGTTTTAGTTGATAACGTGAAAAGTTGAACTTTGGGTCAAATCATACATCCCTAACCAATTTTTTAGTTTGGCTAAAGCTCCTGGCTATTTACCTGATATCCGTTGACTGAAGCCAACGGCAATGATTTGAAAAGCTGAACAAGCAAAAGATTTCAGATTTATGAAGTATATAAAACTTCGTAAGTCTGATCTATGTCCCGCATCAAATAAAACCCTAAATTTGCGCTGTAAAATACAAATACCATGAGTTTCAGAACCGAACACGATACTATGGGCGAGGTACAGGTACCTGCCGATAAATACTGGGGTGCACAAACCGAACGTTCACGCAATAACTTTAAAATTGGTCCGGAGGCATCGATGCCGAAGGAGATCATTTATGCCTTTGCTTACTTAAAAAAGGCGGCAGCTTATACCAATGCCGACCTCGGCGTGCTTAGCGCTGAAAAGCGCGACATGATAGCTCAGGTATGCGACGAGATACTGGAAGGTAAACTGGCATCAGAATTTCCGCTGGTGATCTGGCAAACGGGTTCGGGCACGCAATCTAACATGAACGTGAACGAAGTGGTTGCAAACCGCTCCCACGTTCTGGCAGGTAATGTGCTGGGTGAAGGCAAAACCTTTATCCACCCAAATGATGACGTTAATAAGTCGCAATCATCCAATGATACTTATCCTACTGCGATGCACATTGCAGCCTATAAGATCGTGATGGAAGTTACTATACCCGGCGTTGAGAAACTGCGTGATACCCTGAAAGCTAAATCAGAGGCCTTTAAAGATGTAGTGAAAATAGGTCGTACCCACCTGATGGACGCTACACCGCTTACCCTTGGTCAGGAATTTTCGGGTTATGTATCGCAACTGGATCATGGTATCAAAGCATTAAGAAATACACTTGATCACCTTTCCGAGCTGGCCCTTGGTGGTACTGCAGTTGGTACAGGTATCAATACCCCAAAAGGCTATGACGTTAAAGTTGCTGAATACATCGCCAAATTTACCGGTCTGCCTTTCCGTACTGCTGAAAATAAATTTGAAGCCCTGGCAGCACATGATGCTATCGTTGAAAGTCACGGTGCCTTGAAACAGATCGCAGTGTCTTTAATGAAGATCGCTAATGATATCCGTAT
>CAISPD010000095.1 GCA_903887275.1 uncultured Mucilaginibacter sp. | reverse complement strand
TTAAAAGTCATTGCTTTTACACACAAGCAGATCGAGCTGAAGGAATTGGGTAAGTTGGTGATCTGCCAGGAAAACCTGACTGACAAGCTTCGAAAAGTTAAGGCACTTTTTGACATTCCCGAAATTTTCTATCTGGCTACCTGCAATCGTGTTGAATTTGTAATGGCATCCAATGCTGTTATCGATGCAGATTTTGCCGAAAAATTTATTGGCGCATTGGATATGGGTATTTGCCAGGAGCATGTAAAAGTGTTTTTAAGCGGTGCCAGTATATATGAAGATACCGATGCTCTTACCCATTTGCTGCGCACTTCCTGTTCAATGGAAAGCCTGGTGGTTGGTGAAAAAGAGATTTTGGCCCAAATGCGCAAGGCTTACGAGCAATGCAAAGAAGCTGGACTTACCGGTGATTACTTACGAATGGTAATGAATACGGTGGTAAAAACAGCAAAAGAGGTTTATACCAATACCAATATTTCAAAAAATCCTATTTCTGTAGTTTCTCTGGCTTATCGCAAATTAAAAGAACTGAATCAATGTTCTAATTCCCGGGTTCTGATTATTGGCGCAGGCGAAACTAACCGCAACATTTCAAAATATCTTCAAAAGCACAAATTCTCAAATTTCGCTGTTTTTAACCGCACGCTGTCAAAAGCACAGGAACTGGCAGTTGATCTTGGTGGAGAGGCTTTTGAATTGGAAGAATTAAAAAATTACCACAAAGGCTTTGATGTGATCATTACCTGTACATCCTCTGTCGAGCCTATCATTTCCAAAGAGCTTTATGAAAGTCTGCTGAACGGAGAAACCGGTAAGAAAACTATCGTCGACCTGGCAATACCTAATGATACTGCGCCAGAAGTAACCAAAGGATTTCCGGTTAATTTTATCGAAGTTCAGTCCCTGAACGAGGTTGCCAAAAACAACATGCAGGAGCGCTACCACGAGCTGGTGAACGCAGAAAAGATCATTGACCAGAATATTCTTGAATTTATCCCGCAACTGAAACAACGCCGCATTGAGTTAGCCATGCGCGAAGTTCCTGAACGTATCAAAGAGATTCGTCATACTGCTATCAACTCAGTATTTGCCGATGAGGTACAAAATCTTGACGCTGAATCGCGCGAGGTATTGGAGAAAGTGATGAACTATATGGAAAAGAAGTACATCAGCGTTCCAATGATCATGGCCAAAGAGATCATGATCAATACCTGGGCGGAATAGTCCGCAAGTCCGTGGAAGTCCGAAAGTCCGAAGGCTAATTTTGTCGGTAATTCGTAACTGATAACTTTTTACAAAGTCGGTTCTTTCGCGAAATTATCCTATTTGTTAAGGTGAAATCGTGTCTGTAGTTGCCTTATTTGTCATCGATCGCATTTACCCATAACGTTGAAAAATCCGATTAAAATCCTGAAATTCGCAACCATACTTTTAACGCATTGAGAACACTGATCATAGGTACCCGGGGAAGTGAACTTGCTTTGTGGCAGGCACATTTTGTAAAAGATAGCCTTGCTGCTAATGGCATTACAGCCGAACTGAAAATAATTAAAACCCAGGGCGATCGTATCCTGAACCTTAGCTTTGATAAGCTGGAAGGTAAGGGTTTTTTTACCAAGGAATTGGAAGAAGAATTATTGGCTGGCACTATCGATCTGGCCGTACATTCGCATAAGGACCTGCCTACTGAGAATCCGCCGGGCCTGATCATCGCGGCAGTTTCCGAACGCGAAGATCCGTCTGAATATTTATTGATTCTTAAAGATTGTGTAGATGTCCGCCAAAAAATGTCCCTCAAATATGGGGCACTGGTAGGAACTTCGTCCAATCGCCGTAAGGCGCAATTACTGGCTTATCGTCCGGACCTGGAGATAGCCGAATTGCGTGGAAACGTGCCTACCCGTATAGGTAAACTGCGCGACGAAAAATACGATGCTATTATGATCGCAAAAGCAGGTGCAAGCCGCTTGAATATTGATCTTAGTGAATTTCATGTTGAAGAATTAACTCCTGCCGAATTGGTGCCGGCTCCGGCACAAGGAGTATTGGCTATACAAATTCGTGAAAGTGATAAAGAATTATTTGATGCGCTGCAGGTATTACATCACCCGGAGGTAGCCGAACAACTTTTGGTTGAACGCAGTGTGCTGAAGCTTTTTGGCGGAGGCTGTCACCTGCCTTTGGGTTGTTATTGCCGGAAAGAAGAAGGCCTGTTCCAGGTTTTTACATCAAAAGCCGAAAAAGGAGAGGATTTTCCTGACAGGTCATTTCTTACCGCAACAACTACTGAAGGTTTAGCCGAAAAAGTAGTTTCCTTATTTGACCCTAACCGGAAATTGCCCGCAAGTGTATTTATATCACGCGAATTGTCTGAACAAAGTTATTTCCGACGGGCGCTCGAAAAACACGGTATCCAGGTAGAAGCACGTTCGCTGATACGCACAGTACCGGTAATAACCAAACTATCTCCACATGTTTTGCAGGATGCAGACTGGGTATTTTTCAGTAGCAAAAATGCGGTTGAGTATTTTTTTCAACTAGACCCGCAATTGCCTGCGGCTATCAAATTTGGCGTAATGGGTGCCGGATCAGAAGAAACATTGCGTTTAAAAGGATACCCGAGTAGTTATACCGGTACAGGAATTGATACCGCGGAAGTTGCTGCCGAATTCGCTGTACTTGCCAATGGTAAAAAAGTTGTATTCCCAGGTGCAGAGGGTTCTCTGAAAAGTATTCAAAAAGGCCTGTCATCCGAAACGACCATCATTGAGCTTTCGGTTTACGAAACGGTTCTTGAGGAAAATGTGCAAGCTACCGGAGCCGAGATTCTGGTATTTACCAGTCCCTCAAACGTGGAAGCCTATTTCGCCAACAACCTGCTTGATCCGGGGCAAAAGGTAATCGCGATAGGCAAATCCACTGGCAGTAAATTTGACGAGATGGGCACAACATATTCATTGCCCTACTCTCCTGACGAAGTAGGACTCGCTGAAGCCGTATTTGGTTTTAGTATTTAAAGCTATTTACCCCTAAGGTAGCAGGTAAGTAGGCGTTCCTCCCTGGTAAAGAAGAACCAAACGCGGGTGTCGCGAAGTATTAAAATAGTAACTCGAGCAAAAAATCCTGCTGGTATATTTGGTTTCGTTCTGTAATCTTAACATAAACCCGTAATTGGCATTTGTGTTGACGATCTTTTGGATCAATGTTCTTACGTCGATTTCCAGGTTTTCAAATGGCTGGCTTGTACTGGGTATAACGATCTGGTTCTCGGTAGTAGTTGCCGGCTGATTAAACCAGGTTACCTGAGCCGGGTCCCAGGGTGTGGTAACCTGTTGAATAACGAAAGAATTATCGATACCATAATTGGCATGCTGCAGATCGCCGTTTTGTGGTATCGTATCCGAATACATATACAGCTTAGCTTAAATGATCAAAGCATGAGCAGGGATCTGGCTGAGGTCAAATTTTAACAGGTTACGAATTGTAACCGGTACGCCACCGATGGTCCACGCGGCTAATGGCTCTTCAATAGAAGTTTTATTGCTGGCATCTTCGTTACCCAATAAGGCAACATTGATCTCGTTTGGGTTATTATATGGTGAAATAGTGATCTCATTTTGAATGATCTTCTGGCAACCAAAAAGCATAACAGAACCCAAAACAAGGCAACTAAGGATAATTTCATTGAAGTGATTTTAACTTTTACGATAAAGCTAATCAAAATTAGCTGTCATCTCAAATTTGAGCTGTTGTACAAAATCATCTTTACGCCATAAAACACCTTTTGCACTGTTAATAACTAAGATTATTGCCTGCGTTTAATTAACTTTGTCTTTCTGGTTGCTGAGGGTGATTTTTCCCGGCAACCCCCATAAAATGCTTCAACGACCAAGAAGAAACCGCAAAAACGAAGTAATAAGGCAGATGGTGCAGGAAACGCATCTGAATGCCTCCAATTTGATTTTTCCATTATTTATTGTCGACGGTACTAACCAAAAAAGCGAAGTTGCATCAATGCCGGGCATTTATCGGAACTCAGTTGATAACCTGCTGCGCGAGATAGAAAGCTGCCTTAAACTGGGCTTAAAATCCTTCGACCTGTTCCCTAACCTGGAAGATTCGTTCAAAGATAAATATGCTACCGAAAGCTACAGAAATGGCAGCCTTTACCTGAATGCGATAGCCGAGGTGAAAAAGCATTTCCCGGAAGCTGTCGTGATCACCGATGTTGCGATGGATCCCTATAGCAGCGACGGTCATGATGGTATTGTAGAGAACGGCGAAATACTGAATGATGAAACCCTTGAAGTATTGAGTAAGATGGCGCTCGCCCATGCACATGCAGGTGCTGATATAATTGCACCGTCTGATATGATGGACGGCAGGGTTGGCTATATCAGGCAAACGCTGGATGAGAATGGGTTTACCGGTGTTTCGATCATGTCATACACTGCTAAATATGCAAGCGCGTTTTACGGACCCTTCCGCGATGCTTTAAATTCGGCTCCAAAATTTGGCGATAAAAAAACGTATCAGATGAATCCGGCTAACCAGCGGGAGGCTTTGATAGAAGCTGATCTGGATGAAGCTGAAGGTGCGGACTTTCTGATGGTGAAGCCTGCATTGGCTTATTTGGATGTGATCAAATTATTAAAAGATAATACCGAGTTGCCTATTGCCGCCTATAATGTGAGCGGCGAATATGCCATGGTAAAAGCCGCGATACAAAAGGGCTGGCTAAACGAACGGCGTGCCATTACCGAAATATTAACCAGTATACGCAGAGCAGGTGCTACCGCAATCCTTACGTATCATGCGAAGGAAGTGCTGGAGAATGGCTGGGTTTGAGATGTTGGTTCATGGTCTATAGTCCATGGTTCATGGTCTATAGTCCATGGTCCATAGTCGATAGAACATGATATAATAGATTAAATAAATTAACAACAAAAAACCATGGTCTATGGACTATCGACTAAAAAAACAATTCATGGTCTATGGACTATGGTCTATCGACTAAAAAAACAATCCATGGTCTATGGACTATGGACTATCGACTAAAAAAACAATCCATAGTCTATAAACTATGGGCTAAAATAAACAACAAACCATAGTTTACGGACTGTGGCCTATCGTCTAATAAAATGCTTGATTCAATAAAAAAAATGTTTTCTGTTGAGGGTGATGAACCGGTAAGTTCCACCGGCAAACCAGATATCAGCAGGGAGAAGTCGGCCGAGTTGTATGAGAAATCGAAAACATATTTCCCTGGTGGAGTAAATTCACCGGTTAGGGCATTCAAGTCAGTTTATGGTACGCCTTTATTTATTGCAAAAGGTGATGGCTGTCAGATATGGGATGCCGACGGCAATCAGTTTATCGACTTCTGCTGTTCCTGGGGACCGCTGATCCTTGGGCATAATCACCCTAAAGTAAAGGAAAAGGTGATTGAGGTGATGCAACATGGCATGTCATTCGGCGCACCAACAGCTTTAGAGAATGAATTGGCCGATTTGCTGTTGAAGAATAACAAATACATCAAAAAACTTCGATTTGTAAGTTCAGGTACCGAAGCCGTTATGTCTGCTATCAGGTTGGCGCGCGGATTTACCGGACGCGATAAAATTTTAAAGTTTGAGGGTTGCTACCACGGTCACTCCGATTCTCTGCTGGTTAAAGCAGGTTCGGGGCTTGTAACATTCGGCGAAACTTCTTCAGCTGGCGTACCCAAATCATTTGCTGCCGAAACTATTGTGATAGGATTGGATGATAAAGAAGCTTTGCAAATAGCATTTGAAGAATTTAAAGGCCAAATAGCAGCGGTGATCATTGAGCCGGTGCCTGCTAACAATGGCCTTTTGTTGCAAACCAAAGAGTATTTACAGTATTTGCGCGAAATATGTACCCAAAACAGCACCCTGCTTATTTTCGACGAAGTAATCTCCGGTTTTCGGGTAGGCTTTGAAGGTGCAGCAGGCTATTACGATATTCAACCTGATATCATAACTTATGGGAAGATCATCGGAGGCGGTTTACCCGTAGGCTGCTATGGTGCTTCAGCAGAAGTAATGGGTAGCGTTTCGCCTGATGGACCTGTTTATCAGGCTGGCACCTTGTCGGGCAATCCTGTAGCAATGGCTGCCGGCATTGCTCAGCTAACCGAGTTACTGCGATCGGGTTTTTACCGCGAACTAAATTCCAAAACGGAAGAATTTGCAGAATCGATCCAGCGTTATGCATCGGCAAAAAATTACAAGTTCAAAGTATTTAGCATTGGTTCAATATTTTGGTTTGCATTTACCGATGAGGAAAGCATAAGCAAAGCCGATCAGATCGATCCGGCGAGCATGGAGAAATTTAAAGTGATGCACCGCGAGTTGTTGAATCGGGGAATTTACCTTGGCCCTTCGGGATACGAAGTGGGCTTCATTTCTTCCGCGCATACCCGGGTAGAACTGGAAAAAGCAAAACGTGCAATATTTGAAAGCCTGGATATCGTATTTAGAAAATAATAGCTTTTAGTAGAACCATTTAAATAACATTTTATCCCGCTGGCAAGCGGAACCAATATAACAGCAGCCAAATGAAAAGACCATTTGTTATATTTTATGCGATAATCACTTACGCCCTTACTGAATTGGTTTGGTGGGGCTATATGCTTGTACGTCTGCAACCAAAGCGTACCGCGATGATAGTAGGCGAAGGCAGCATGTTTGCGATTGTATTTGTATTAGGGGCAATCAGTTTGCATAAATCGATCAAAAAAGAACGCAGACTACAGAACCAAAAGAAAAATTTTCTGCTGTCAGTTACTCACGAACTGAAATCGCCATTGGCATCAATTAAACTGTTATTGCAAACAATTCAAAAGCGCGACCTGACCAAAGAACAGATTCAGGATTTTATCGGCAAATCACTGCTGGATATAGAGCGCCTCGATGATATGGTGGAGAATATGTTGCTGGCATCTAAAATTGAAAATAAGTCGTACACTTTTCCGAAAGCCCAGTTCAACCTTTCGGCTTTGGTAGATAATGTTGTGAATCGCCTTCAGTTAAATAAATGCGATTTGAACGAGCAGTTGATCAATGCGGAGATTGAGCCTAAGATCGAGATCACCGGCGATAAATTTGCTTTAACGTCGGTTGTGACCAACCTCATCGAAAATGCCATTAAATATTCGGGTCCCTGTGAAGTAGTGGATGTGAAATTATATTCGAAAGAAAATAAAGTATATTTTGAAGTGGCCGATCATGGCATAGGTATAGCTGAAACTGAAAAGAGCCGCATCTTTGATAAGTTTTATCGGGTGGGCAGCGAAAATACCCGCAATACGAAAGGAACCGGCCTTGGCTTATACATAGTGAAGGAAGTATTGGATAAACATGAAGCCAGCATCAGGGTTAAAGATAACGAACCTTCGGGCAGTGTATTTGAGGTGGTATTTGCCTGAGTACGGGTTGGGCGGGTTAAACGTTCGACGTATTACGTTAAATGTGGCCTCAATTCGAATTGAATTTTAGATAAAATTAAAACGTCTAACGTACTACGTAAAGCGTGATACGTCTAACACAAAACATACAATTAATCAAAAAAGAGCATGCCAAACAAAAAAAGAATATTACTGGCAGAGGACGAAGAACATTTGCTGGAAGCTATAAAATTAAATCTTGAGCTTGAGGGCTATAAAGTATCTACCGCCAATAACGGTAAAAAGGCTTTGCAAAAATTCAAGGAAGAGCGTTTTAACCTGGTGATACTGGACGTAATGATGCCCGAGGTAGACGGGTTTGTGGTTGCTGAGACCATCCGCCTCGAAAATTCGGAAGTGCCAATTATGTTCCTGACCGCCAAAAACACCAACGAAGATAAGATCGCGGGTTTGAAAAAAGGGGCAGACGATTACCTCACTAAACCTTTTAATCTGGAAGAATTGATCCTGCGTGTCAACAATTTGGTGAAACGCGGACTGAAGGGCGAAGAATTAAAAGAGTTCAATAGCTATAAGATCGGGGACAAAACCATCCATTTCAACTCCTTTGAACTGGTTAATGGTGATGGATCGGTTACTGCATTGACCAAAAAAGAAACCATGTTGCTAAAGCTCTTGATAGAGCGTCGTAACGAAGCTGTTTCGCGTGAGCAGATACTTGAAACGGTATGGAATTATGATGTTTATCCATCAACCCGTACCATCGATAATTTTATTCTTACCTTCCGCAAATATTTTGAACCGGATCCTAAAAACCCGGTTTATTTTCACTCAATTCGAGGCGTAGGATATAAATTTACCGATAATCACTAAGCATGTTCAGTAATAAGGCGAGGGTACTGGTAACGCTGGTTTTTATAGCGCTGTTGGCTTTTTTCGCTTACAAACAGGTTTTGGAACTCGCGCTTGCTAGTGTGTTGCTGATTGTTTTGATCATCATCGACTATTTTAAGCAAGGGACACTGGTGCTGGCTGCAAAGCATTTTCATGATAAAGATTATGCCGGGGCCGAGGACCTGTTGAAACAGATAAAAAACCCCGAATGGCTTTTAGCTAAACGCAGGGGCGTTTACGAATTCATGTTTGGAGCCATTTGCCTGTACAAGCATGAGTATGAGGCTGCCGCTGAACATTACGAACAAGCGGCAAAATTCCCGCTTCGCTCTGTAAACGAACATGTAGCCGCCCTGGTACATGCAGCCAATGTGAATATCAGGCTGGGGAACTATGATAAAGCTAAAAGCTGTTTGCAGGAAGCTCAACTAAATGAAGACAAAATCACAGCCAAAATGAAGGCTGTTATTGAAAAACTAAAACAAGAATTAAAATAAATAAAGCAGAGGCGCTTTAGCCGGCGTCTCTTAAGTTAACATGAGAGATTCATTACTGATCAAAGCTGCATTTTCGGAACAAACAGAACGGCCACCCGTTTGGATGATGCGTCAGGCCGGGCGTTTTATGAAGGAATATTGGGACATAAAGAACAAATATTCTTTTTTAGAAATGTGCAAGACCCCCGAAATTGCTGCAGATGTAACCATGTTGCCTGTAGATTTACTGGGTATAGATGGGGCAATTCTTTTTTCGGATATCCTGGTAACCGGGGAAGCTATGGGTGGCGATCTGAGTTTTCATGCAGGCTCTGGACCTAAATTTGCTAACCCTGTACGTACTCAAGCTGATGTGGATAATCTGGAGACCGATGTGGTTCACCGTTTGCAATATGTAGCGGATGCGATCAAAGTAATACAACAGCGGCTGAACGGTAAAATTCCGCTGATAGGATTTGCCGGTGCTCCATTTACTGTAATGAGTTATTTGGTGGAAGGCGGATCGTCAAAAGATTTTAAGCTGACCAAATTATTGCTGCATAACCAACCCGAACTGGCGCACCAATTGCTGGCTAAAATAGCTACTGTTACGGCTGATTATTTGAATATGCAGATCGCAGCTGGTGTAAACGCTGTACAAATATTTGATAGTTGGGCACAGGCTTTGGCATGGGATGATTACAAAGAATTTTCCCATAAATATATCGCAGAAATCATCAGCAAATTGAACCGGAAAGATATCCCGGTGATATCTTTCTGCAAAGGTAGCTCAGTATTTGCGCCATTGATGGCAGAAGCCAACCCAGATGTAATTTCGATCGACTGGAATGTTGATCTGCTGGATATCAAAAAGCGTTTGCCAAAAGGTATTGCTGTACAGGGCAACCTGGATCCGCATATTTTATACGCCGATAAAAAAGTAATTAAAGAGCGTATCTATCGTTTGTTCGACCGGATGAAGGGTGAGGATGGTTTTATTTTCAACCTTGGTCATGGTATTATGCCCGATATCCCGTTTGATCATGTAAAATATGCGGTAGATATTATTAAGGAATACAAATATCAATAGTTTCATATCGTGTATCAATATATCCTGGCCATACATATCATTTTTATCGTCTGCTGGTTTGCGGGGCTATTTTATATTGTGCGACTCTTTATTTACCACACCGAGGCGCAGGAAAAGCCCGAACCGGATCGTACCATACTTTCACAACAGTTTGAGATCATGGAGCGCAGGTTGTGGTATGTGATTACCGTGCCATCCATGTTCCTTGTGATAGCTGCGGGTTTAACGATGCTTTACCTGATACCGGCCTGGTTGCAGCAATCATGGATGCACTTGAAAATTGCTTTTGTTTTGGGTTTGATCGTTTACCATTTCGTCTGTCAGAACAAGATCAAACAGATGAAGAAAGGTATTTTTAAATGGTCCTCAACCCAATTACGTGTCTGGAACGAGGTATCTACCATTTTGCTTTTCGCCATAGTTTTCCTGGCAGTACTTAAAAATAGTTTAAGCTGGATCTACGGTATCGCAGGGCTTTTGGCCTTTACCATGATCATTATGTCTGCTGTAAAGGTTTATAAGTATTACAGGACTAAGAAATGACAGGTGCATTATTGCCTGCTATTTCCTCTCCTCAATACTCAAAATAACACTCGGCCTTTCCTCCCTAACTTCTGGGTTAATGCCAACGGTCATTAAATATTCGCCGCTGTAAATGCCTCCTTTAACAGCAGAAATTACACCCGGATATAGGTTGACCTCTTTCACTTCGTAATGCCTAGCCGGATCGAGACCACCGAGTTTAACAGGCGCATGGCTCCCAGCATCAAAGCGATGACTCACCAGGTAATTGAATACAATAGCTCGACTTTTCAAGGAATCAACATAGTTTATTGCTGCCACATCATTATCCCATGGACTTTGCAGGCGATACTGATTGCCATGCCATATCGCTTCCGAAAATTCCTTATAGGTTTTTACGGCCTGCTGGCAAAATTGCAGGTCGTTGGCGGATAGTTTGCCTACCACAATATCAAAGCCCAGTTTGCCCATCATGGCAACATCTACTCTGTATTTAAGCGGTTCTTTTCCCCAGTTGGTCACGTGGTTTGAACTTGTTAGCGCAGGATAGAGGTACGAGTATTCCCATTGGATGTATACCCTTTCCTGAGGCTCGGTATTATCACTTGGCCAGTATTCGGTAAAATAGCGCAGGGCTCCGTAATCAACCCGGCCACCGCCGCCAGAACATAGCATCATAGGCACTTTAGGGTATTTTTGGCGCATGCGATCCATTACTTTATATAGCCCTTTTACATAATCAACGTAAAAATTGGATTGGTCCTTCTCATAGGCCGAATAGGCATTATAGATCACCGAATTACAATCCCATTTAATATAGGCCAGGTTTGGGTTTTTGGTAAACAGGTCATCGATAACACCAAAAACAAAATCCTGCACTTTAGGATTGCTGAGGTCAAGTACCAATTGGTTGCGCATCATAAAGTCGCCACGCCTTGGCTGTTTTACTACCCAATCGGGATGGTTTTCATAGAGTTCACTTTTAGGATTCACCATTTCGGGCTCTACCCAAATACCAAATTTTACACTATTTTTTTCTGCTTCCTTTACCAAAAAACCTACACCATCCGGCAATTTAGTCTTGTTAACCTGCCAGTCGCCTAGCCCGGCATGGTCGTCGTTCCGCGGGTATTTATTGGCAAACCAACCGTCGTCAAGTAAAAACAGGTCGACGCCCAGTTTTTTGGTGTCCTTCAATATTTCACTTAGCTTTTGTTCATCGAAACTAAAGAAAGTTGATTCCCAGTTATTCAGCAAAGTAAGCCGCGGACCTTCTCCGTCAACTAATTGGTATTTACGAGCCCAATTGTGCAAGTTTCGGCTTGCTTCGCCTTTACCTTGATGGGAAAGAGTATAAACAAATTTCGGTGTTTCAAAAACAGCTCCGGCCGCCAGTTTATAATCCGAAGCGTAATTATTAATGCCGGCTATCAAACGTAAATTATCGGTAGGGTCTACTTCCAGATCGACCCGGAAATTGCCGCTCCACTCCAGGTTGCCGATCAAAACATCGCCCTCGTCTTCCCCAGCTGGTTTATCTATTGATATGATAAAGGACGGGGGTTGTAGCAGGTCGGCGCGAGCGCCCAATTTACTATCCAAAGTTTTGATACCGTGTGTCAGTTTTTCTTCCTCCGGGCGCATCTCTTTGGCCCATTCGCCATGGTATTGTTTCAACCAGAAGCTTTTAGCTTGCAGGTATAAATTGACAGAGGCATATTTATTTAAACTGATTTCTTTCTTTTCAAGGTTGCTGATCTCGCTCCATTGCTCGATCACATCTTCGGCAGCATATACCTTATAGTGTAAAACTACTTCTACGGCATAGACCGGATCTTTCAACCTGATATTGGTTTGCGAAACGTTATCGCTCAGTTTTACCAGCGACTGATCAACGTACTTAAGGTCGAGCGACTTGTTGCCATCAGCATGTGTCAGGGCAATAGCCGGCTCCAAAACATTATGGGTACCAGCCGTGGTATAAGCCGAGCTGTATAAGTTGCTTTCATCCAGGTTTTGTGTGGAAGGGATTTGCTGGTATTCATTTTTATCAGCCAGTTTTTTACCGAAATACACCATGCTGAGATACCCATCGCTATTTACATGCAATACAATTGCATTGCTTTTACTTTCGATAGGAATTATTTGTGCATACACCACATTTACCGAAAATAGCAGTATGGCTGCAAGAGGAGAATGAAACTTTTTCATTTGGTCTATAGCAAGAGTATTGGTTCAATTAATTTACAAGGTATCAAATTGAAATTTAAATTAATGCCTTGCCTGCCGGGCCTTTATTAGATTAATCCTGTTTGTAGATGACGCCGTCCTTCATTACAAATTTCATCAATTTTATCGTTTTGATATCCTCATCCGGATTACCTGAAACTGCTACCAGGTCGGCGAGATATTGAGGCTTAACGCTTCCCAGATCTTTCAGTCCGAATACCTGTGCATTTACTGCAGTAGCAGAATGCAATACATCGATGGGTTTCATGCCATATTCGACCATCAATACCATTTCGCGGGAATTTTCGCCATGGGCAAATACACCCACATCTCCGCCCATACAAATAGTTACGCCAGATTGCAGTGCCATTTTAAAAAAGGCACGTTTTTTAAAGATCATCTCAGGCTCCTGTCCGCTACCTTTCCAGCCAAAAAAATAAGATGCGATGGCATCGGTAGCAGCCAGTGTAGGGCATAGCGCAATTCCTTTATCTTTCATCAGTTTTAATAATTCGGGCGTACTCCCATCACCGTGCTCAATGGTGGTTACGCCAGCTTCGATGGACCTCCGCATGCCTTCTTCGGTACTTGAATGTACAACTACCATACGGCCGCTGCTTTTGGCCACTTCAACGGCTTTTTTTAATTCATCGACTGTAAATGTTGGCGCGGCAGTGCCATTAAGGCCCCACCGGTAATCGGCATATAACTTTATTACGTCGGCGCCATGCCCTATTTGTGAGCGTACCACATGGGTTATCCCGTCGATACCATCTGCTTCCTCCGCGCCTTTTGGGAGGTCGGCATTCTCTACAAGCGATTTTGGCTGATAGCTGCCTGTAGCCACAATGGCACGTGTAGCAACCAGCATTCGTGGGCCAGGTATTATTCCTTTATTGATGGCCATTTTAAGACCCACATCATCGTAAGCAGCTCCTTCTGTGCCAAGGTCGCGCACCGTAGTAAAGCCCGCAAGGAGCGTCGCTTTGGCATGTACCACCGCTCGTGCAGTGCGCTCAGCGCGACTCTCAGTTAGCACCTGGTCGTTCCAGCTGGTTTCATTATAAGGATGCAGGAAAAGGTGCGAGTGTCCTTCAATCAATCCGGGCAGCAGCGTTGTACCTTTCAGATCGATCACCTTTGTGCCATCCGGTACTTTAATAGAAGCCGGTTCACCAACTGCTTCAATATGTTTACCTTTCACTAGTACCCACCAGCCGGTATGTACCTTTTCGCCGTCAAAAACCCTGTCTGGTTTCAACAGCGTGTAGGATTCGGTAGGGGGCGTCTGAGCGAAAAGCATACTGCTTATCAAAACAAGCGTGAAAATATAAAGTAGTTTTTTCATCAATTAATGTATTGCTTGTGTCCGAAACATTCCTGGTTAGCCATTTGGATCAACGGCATTGTCCGTAAATATAACTTACCTTGAAATTCGCGTAGTTCGTAACTTAGATACTGGCGGTAAATTTTCGGAACAAATCTATTTGTCACGTGAAATTAGACTGCCTTAAACAAATATGCATGTTTTTGTTTAAGTTTTATTTCAGTTGCGTATGAAATCCCGCTTGAATAAATATGATGAAACTTGTATAGGTCAATGGGTTCTCATTTGGCTTTCTTTATTTACTTTATTACTTCAATGAACATTTGATTTACGCCTGGCGCCACCCTTAAAAAAATTATTTCGAAACCCGTGCAACCAATTGCCATGCTTATTCATCTAACTAATAAATGATGTTATTGGAGCATAAATACAACACAGAGGAGCTGATAAAAAAATGCACTGCAGGTGATCGCAAGGCGCAGGAGCTGCTTTACAAGCAATTTGCCTCCAAGATGCTGGGTGTATGCATGCGATATGCTGTTGATAAGATGGAAGCTGAAGACATGTTGCAGAATGGGTTCATCAGGGTTTTTCAAAAGATGGGCGATTATCGGGGCGATGGATCATTTGAGGGTTGGGTGCGCCGCATCATGGTGCACAGTTCAATCGAATATTATCGCAAGCACCATAAAATGATGCAGATTGTTGATATCGACGAATCGGCAGATGAACCTTCGGTAAAACCTTTGGCGCTGGCCAACCTGGATGCAAAGGACCTGATTGCGCTCATTCAGCAACTTTCGCCGGGATATAAGATAGTATTCAATCTTTACGCAATTGAAGGGTATTCGCATAAAGAAATTGCCGCGATAGTAGGTATAACTGAGGGGGCGTCCAAATCCCAATTATCAAGGGCGAGGACAATATTGAAAGAGCAAATAGCAAAAATGGAAGGAAAGAAATATGGCTATGCAGGATAATGAATTTGACGACCTCTTCAGGTCGAAACTGGAACATTTCGAAGTTGAGCCTGCAGAAAATCTCTGGCCTGGTATCGATACAGCGATACAAAGTAAACGCAGGCGGGCGATACTGTTGCCGATGATACGAATTGCGGCTGTTTTATTAGTCGCTTTGTCACTGGGGTGGATATATATCCAACGCCAACATGATCAGCCGGCAGATAAAAAGCCACGGGTTGCAGTTGAGGTGAAAAAACAACTACCGCCTTCAACTCCAGCTATCATAAAGCCGGTTGCCCAGTCAGCATCCCATGTTAAAGCAACTGTTAATACTGCAGTTGCCAAAACCGGGAAAGCAAAACCAGTGATCATACCTGATAATATCAAAGAAGCATTACCAAATAAGCAACAGGGTACCAAAGTAAACCCTGATGCAATTCAGGTAACTATGGCCGAATTGTCACCTGCAAGCGCGATAAAGCTTCATGTTGTGCCTGAAAAGGATGTTCCGCTAAATATTGATCTTCCAGATCAACCGGTTATTACTAAAGCTGCAACCAGCACGGTAGTTTCGGCTCAGGTAACAAATATTGATGAACAGGCTAATTCGGCAACCAATGTATCAACCCGGCCTGGTACCAAGCGCGGCTTGGCCAGTCTGGTAAGTCTGGTTTCTGACCGGTTTAATAAAAGTAGGGCTGCGCTGGTTGATAACGATGATGATGATGAATCGGTTATCGGTGAAGTAAGTAAAGGAATCAAAAAAATAAAGAAAGATAAAGAAATTAAAGGGAGCAGGTAGTTGTCAGGTATCAGGTATCAGGTATCGGGTAACAGGTATTAGTTAATGCCCAATGCCCGGTCCCAAATGACCAATCCCCAAAACAAATGTTAAAAAAAAGAGATATGAAACGTGTACTATTAACAATTCTTTTATGCGCAGGAGCAGGATTAGCATTCGCGCAAAGCAACACAACAGATTCGGCAAGAACCAGCACTGATAGTGTAAAAAAGCATGATAGCAATAAATACGATCACAAAAGTTGGGATGATGATGATGCTATCAACTGGCATAATCGGCCTCATGAACATAATTATCCTCGCCCATTTATTGGAATCACCTTCTCGCGATTTGATATCGGGCTGGCTACACTGGTAGACAATGGTAGCTTTACCCTTTCTCCAAAAAATCAGTTCCTGAACTATAACTCATGGAAAACCAGTAATGTAGGTTTTGATGTATTCCAAATGGGGGTTAAAGTGAATAAGAATTTTAAAGTTTACCTCTCCGGGGGCTTTGATTGGACACTGATTCGTTTGCGCGACGATATCACCATATTGCGCGACCAGCCTGTACTTAGCTATCGTCAGGACAGTATTCACTATAGTAAAAATCGTTTTAGTTCAAGTTACCTACGTATCCCCTTATCATTTGATTTTCACACCGGCGACGACAGCCACGGGAACAGGTTCCATTTTGTTTTCGGACCGGAAGCGGGCCTTTTACTCGACGGCATGGTAAAGCAGATCAGCCCGGAGTTTGGTAAACAGAAATTTCACGATAGCTATAATTTTGCCAAAGTACGATATGGCGGTTTTGTAAGGATAGGCTATGCAGGCTGGGGTGTATTTGCCAAATACTATGCCAACGACATGTTTGAGAATAGTCCTAACCAGGCTGGCCTGAAAAACTTTTCCTTTGGCCTCACATTCGGGTTTTGATCGGTCAGTATTTATATAGTTGAATTGTGATCAGCTAACTGATCACAATTCAATTGATACCCAATACCCAATGAATACAACTAAATACAACCAATCCAGGCAAACAAGTATCTTTGTTCACAATGGACAAGATATTTCTCCAAACAAATAGCCTTAGTAAAACCTACCCAGGTGGGGGTGGCGTAAAAAACATCGACCTTGCTGTACGCGCCGGGGAAGTAACCGCAATAGTTGGTGCCAGCGGGAGTGGGAAAAGCACATTGCTGAGTCTTATTTATGGATTGCTTTCACCCGATAATGGTGAGGTGTTGTTTAAGGATGAACGGGTATGGGGGCCTGAAGAAAAGCTTATCCCTGGCCATGATGCCATGAAAATGGTAACGCAGGCGGAAGACGACCTGAATCTTTTTGCCAAGGTGCGTGATAATATTTCGGTACTGCTGCCTAATACCGATCTGAATGCCAAGCAACAAAAAACTGATCAGATATTGGCACAATTGCATATGACAGCCCTTGCCGGAAAACGGGTGGCCGATTTGAGCGGAGGTGAGAAGCAGCGCGTTGCCATAGCCCGGGCATTGGTTACCTCGCCACAGGTATTGCTGTTAGACGAGCCTTTTAACCAGGTGGATACATCGTTTCGCGATGGGCTGCAGGAAGATATCAGGCAGATTGTTAAGGATACAGGTTTAACAGTGATCATGGTTTCGCACGACCCTGCTGAAGTTCTTAGTATGGCCGACACTTTACTGGTATTGCAAAACGGCGAAGTGGTTGAAGCAGGAAACCCACGAAAAATTTATAACGAACCCCAATACCTGTATACAGCGCGGCTATTAGCTAACTGCAATGTGCTGAGTATCGAAGAAGCTAAAGTTTTAGGACTCAAAGCTAAGCTGGGCCAGGTAATGATATACCCGGAATGGATAGAAGCCAGATCAGCCTCAATAACCACAAGCGCGACTCGGAAATGGCTGGTAAAACAAGTTCTTTTTAAAGGTTTTTACGAGGAGCTTTTGGTCGAAAACAGAGGTGTATCACTCCGTATACTCAACGGTCAGCAGGGGAAATTTGGCGAAGGCAGCAAAGTAGCGATAAAGGTGGGTAAATGGGTGGAGTATTGATTTTTAGTTCATAGTTCATGGTCAATTTCGTATCGGGTATATAGTATCAGGTATCTGGTATTGCGGGTAATTAACGCAATACTAAGTTTTGCTGCCTATCGGGAAAAGTAAATCAGCGATACTGACCTTTGCCTTTGGATTTGATCGGCCTAATAACCTTAATCAGTGGTTCAGGCAATAACTTCCAATAAATGAAAGCCATAAGGTTCAAGTACCAGAAAATCAGCATTACCACCGGTAATAAATTCTTTTTCGGTCCAGTGGCAGTATAGTTTTTCGGGGTTGATGCCATGTTCTTTAAAGGCTGCCCAGGTCAGGTAGGCTGTTTTATTGCTGAAATTATAGACGCCAAAAAATGCCTGATCCTCGAAAGTGCGCAGGTAACCCGCTACATGAATATTATATGGATTTAACCAGGTGAGATTCTTATAGTCAGCAATAACTGCTAGTTTTTTACGGATTGCCAGCAGTTTTTGGGTGGCAGAAAATATACGGTGTTCAACAGTGCCTTTTTTATGGATCCGCTCGTTCTTTTTCCAGTCGATCACCGGGCGGTGCATCCAACGATTGTCGTAGCTTTTAGCCGGGTCGTCAAGGAATGAGTAATCGTTAGTATAGCCTGCCTCATCGCCATAAAACAACATTGGCACACCTCCCAGGAAAAAACTATGTGCCTGCATCAATAAAATTTTACTGATAGCGGTATCGATCGTTTTTTTGTTTTTTTCTGCCAGGGCCTTTTCCAATCCGCAAAGTGAGGCAAGTGAGCCGCTGATACGGGCGTCCCCATTCTTGGGGTTCGATGAAAACAACGCCCCCGTAGCCGGACTATCAGGGTATTTTCCGGAGTAGTAATCCTGCAAAAATTTGCGATGGTCATAGGAATTATAACCTGCCTGCCGAATCATATCATCGTCATAAGCAAGCCCAATATCGTCATGGCAACGGGTATAGGTGATCCAGGAAGTGCCGAATGGTTTTTGCAAGATCAGGTATTGTGCTGCCAGCATTACCCGGGTGTCGCCTGTAGCCAGCATGTCCCATTGCAGGGCCATCTGCGTGGCATTGTAGGCAAAATCGCATTCGCGGGCTGTGTATGCACCGGTACCGAAATATTTCAGTATATCTTTTGGCGCAACTATCGCTTCGCCTAAAATTGCCATGCCCGGAGCTGCTACCATCACACACTGCTTAATAAGGCGTAACAAAGTGTGTGCTTTTGGCAGGTTCTGGCAATTGGTGCCCATCTGTTTCCAGATAAAAGCAGGTGCATCGATCCGCAGGACATCTACACCAAGGTTGGCATAAAACAATACATTGTCAAGCATTGCCACAAAAACGGCCGGGTTAGTATAGTTCAGATCCCATTGGTAGTGGTGGAACACGGTCATCACCCATTTATTGCATTCCGGCACCCAGGTAAAATTGCCCGGCGAACTCTCCGGAAATATCTCAAACATGCTTCGTTCAAACTCGTCGGGAATCTCCCTGCTGTCGAACATGTAAAAATAATCCTGGTATTCGGCATTGCCTTCCTTTGCACGTTCGGCCCATTGGTGTTGGTTAGAGGTATGATTGAGGACAATATCTACCATGAGGTACATGGCTTTTTCGTCCATATGTTTGCGCAGGTTCACCAGGTCGTCAAGCGTCCCGAACCGTTCATCTACCTTACGGAAGTTAGATACCGCATAGCCCCCATCACTGGCTTCTGCCGGGCTCTCAAATATGGGCATCAGGTGCAGAAAGTTCACACCAAGGTTTTCGAAGTAATCGAGCTTAGCTGGCAGGTTAGCAAGGTTGCCACAAAAACGGTCCACATACAAACTCATGCCTGCAATATCATTGCCCAGGTACCAGTATCCTTTGCGTTCCTTTTGCTCATCCTTATCACGCATACTTTGCGGCCGGGCCAGGTAAACTTTGGTTATGCCTTCAATCAGTTGTTCAAAGGCTTTGCCTGCCCGGGGATGTTCGGCATAGATCTCGGTATATAAAGTCTGGATGTGGTCGGCATTAGCCATCATCCGCACATAAAATGCGTTGTCCTTTCCCGCAATATCAATTTTTTGTTTGCGGAGTATCGTATTTATCTGTTGGTGTAAAGCAGGATTGTACACGTTACAAAATTATCATTATAAAATCAGTGTCCGGCACCGGCAGGTATCACCACATCCTCTGAAACATGATCGCGTTTGATCCGCGTTGTAGCCATAGCAGCCAGTAAAAGTAGCACACCCGCAAAGGTAATGGCATTTGCCGGATCTGCTCCTAAAAGGTGTTGGTAAACGTAACCAAAGCTTAGCGTTTGCAGTATCATAGGCACCACGATCATCATATTAATTATACCCATATAAACGCCATAACGTTCTTTTGGTATGCTATCAACTACCATGATATAGGGTACACCCATCATGCTTGCCCAGGCTATACCGAAGCCTACCATGGGAGCAAACAACAATTCTTTATTAGTAATGTATGGAAATACCAGCAATGCCAGCCCGGCCATCAGTAAACAACCTATATGCACGTACTTGGCACTAAATTTTCGCGCCATCCAAACAAGTCCGAATGCGGACAGGAACGTAACGATATTATAGAATCCATTTACCTTGCCAGCCCAAACCACGGCTTGTTCGTAAAGTTCTTTATTGCCATCAGAGGTGGTATGAAATACTGATTTGGCAATGCTGAGCGAAACAAACTGCCAGTAACAGAACATGGCATACCATTGAAACAGGTAAACCAGCGCTAAACGCCACATAACGCCGGGCATGTCGCCAATTGCAGCAAATATTTCTCTGATAGGTTCAAATATGCCTTTTTTCCTCGCCTTCAATTCTGCTAATTCTTCCGCAGTTGGCGGTATCTCTGGTGTTGTGGTAATGGACCATATCACGCTGACAATAGAGCATATTCCACCAACAAAAAACGAACCGAAGACCCAATAGGGAATACCTGAGCGCCCATCTGATGTATGTGATTCACCAGTAATGATATTCTTGAAAAATCCCAGCGAAAGATTGGCTAATGTTATACCCAATCCGGTAAAAAAGCTCTGGGTCAAAAATCCGAAAGGACGTTGTTTTTCAGGCAATTTATCGGCTATGAAGGCACGATAAGGCTCCATAGCAGTATTGTTTGCAGCATCCAGGATCCAAAGTAATCCGGCTGCCATCCAAAGCGAGCTGCTAAACGGGAATGCAAATAAACAAAGGCTGCAAAAAATAGCACCAATTAAAAAATAGGGTTTCCGACGTCCAAAGCGAGGATGCCAGGTTCTGTCGCTCATAGCACCAATAAGCGGCTGGATCAAAAGGCCGGTTAGCGGGCCGGCCAGATTCAGTAGGGGCAATTGTTCGGGCCGGGCATGCAGGAAAGTGTACAGCGGATTGATGGCCGACTGCTGTAAGCCGAAACTATATTGAATGCCGAAAAATCCGACATTCATATTGATGATCTGCCAGAAGCTTAGCTTTGGTTTACTGAATGACATAATAAAATTGAAAGATGGCTGGTTTAAAGCGGGTAAGTTAATATTAACTGCTGATATTCAAATAATTTATAAAAGCTTCTTTTTATAATTGGTGCAAAATGCGCTTTAACATTAATAAAAGTGTCCCGGATCTCATCCCGGGACACAGATCTCAATTTAACTAACCAAACTGATCTCAATTAAATGTTTACTATGAAAACTTGCCTCTTAGGGTCAGGCCGACCTTTGGTATAGCGTAATTACCTCTGGTGTTACAGCTTTGATCGCCATTATGGCCTGTTCAAAATGCTCACCCGGCAATATGGCTTTCGATTTGATCCTTGTTTTATAAACGTATATCGTATTTGGCGAATATTCCAGAATGCTGCCCATGGTCTCACAGTCGGATATACCCAGCCGCAGCAAAGCGAATATCCTCAGATCTGTGTTCAATACACCTGCTTCTTTGGGCCATACCTGGTCACTCTCTTTCAATAGCGAATTGAAGTCGCTAATGAAATTCGGAAACAGTCTTAAAAAAGTATTATCGAAATTTGTAAATAAGGCTTCACGTTCCTTTTTGATATTGATATCTCTGAAAGAGATTGCTATGTCTTCGTATTTCTTTTGAGTCAGCTTCCGTTCCACGCCCTGCTTCAGTTTTTCTATCTTCTGAATATACATGGAAATCATATTAACGAAATAGCCGATATACTCTTCTCTTATTTTAGCGTTGTCATTTAGTTTTTCGGTTACGATGTTCAGCTGACGCTCGTTTTCCAGAATAACATCATGAGCTCTATGTAATTTTTGACGCTCGCTCAATAGCAAAACTACCATGCCCACCAGGCCCAAACCAAGTAGTATTATAGCTATCACGTAATTGGTAGTTTGCGGAGGTACAGTAGCTGGTACTGCTGCTGATGCTGTATAAGCCGTAAGTAAAAACACTAACATTAACAGAAATGGTTTCATCAGTTTGATATACCTATGTTGATTTACTATTGGATCTATTCACCTACCGATATCCCCCGCACGATTTAGATTTTTTTACCCGCAGGCGCCCTGAAATTTCCAGAGCGCCCGGTGGATAAAGATTAAGTATTAAAATTATTAATTCGGTTAATAATCGGTTAGTAACTACTAAATTAAAGCCTGAGGGCTTAAATTTTATCCGAATTGGGCCTAATAGTTCCGGTAATGTTTCCGCAAACGTTTGCGGAAATGTTTGTTGTGGAAAAATATATCATAATCAGGTGGTTTTTTTCGGGCTATCTGGCTTTTTATCAGCCCATTCTGGATTTTCGATGTTCAATAGCCTGGCAATCACATGGTGTTTTAGAGTGTATTTTTGACACCTTTTGTTTTTGACAAAAAAAGAATTTATTTTTAGTCACCAATTATAAACTTAATGGCCGATGTTACCTTAAAAAAACTGTCGGAATTACTTAATTTAAGTATTTCCACGGTTTCGAGGGCGCTTAAAGATCATGCTGATGTTTCCGAAGAAACCCGTAATCGGGTCAAACAGCTGGCGGCTATGGTCGACTATGAACCTAATACTTATGCCATTAATTTGCGCACCAATCACAGTCGCGAATTTGGTGTCATCATACCCAGTATTGCCAACGATTTCTACCAGTCGTTTATCAGTTCACTTGAGGAGGAAGCGCGCTATAATGGCTATTCGCTCATCATTCTTCAATCGGGCGACGATCCGGCAACTGAGATCGAGAATCTGCGTCGTTGTAAACAAAACCGGCTTGCCGGCATTTTTGTTTCTATCACATCGCGCACCAACGACCTGAATCCCTTTATGCGACTCGTAGAACAGGATATCCCAGTGATCTTTTTTGATATTGTTCCGGCGTTCGAGGCTTGTAATAAAGTGTGTGTGGATGATGCCGCCGCTGCGGTTATGGCTGCGGAAACACTTATCGCGCAAAAGAAAAAGAACATTCTGGCAATTTTTGGTAAAAATCAGCTGTCCATTACCCGAAAACGACTTCAGGCTTTTACCGAAACGTTCAATAAATATGGATCTGATGCGCAATTGAATAGCTTACATGCTGGCTCAACAGCAGACACTTTTACATTATTGATGGACCATCTGGCTAGTCCCTTAAAATATGATGTTGTGTTTTGTATGAGCGACGAGATTCTGATAGGGGTAATGAAAGCGATTCAGACCCTGGGATTACGTCTTCCGCAGGATATTGGTGTATTGGCTATCAGTGAAGGTATAATTCCTACCTACTACTATCCACGGATCACGTATATAGAAACCAGCGGTTTTAAATTAGCAAAAATGGCCTTTTCGCGTATGTTGGCATGTATTGCCGGAAGTTCGTATGTGCAGGAGTTAAAGAGTGAGCCGGTATTGGTAGCAGGCGGTTCGCTCTGATTTTCAGTGTCGTAAATTTTAATAATAATTCTTTACCTTTCAATATGTCAAATCAGGATCAGCAATTGTCCCAAACGGA
>CAISPD010000094.1 GCA_903887275.1 uncultured Mucilaginibacter sp. | reverse complement strand
GTTCGTTATTAGAATGCACCCCAGATCCATCATGACCAATATTATGTACTAACGAATTCGAGGGATTAAGCGTTAACCCCTTTTTAAGAAAGATGGAAGCATACCAGCGTATGGCCCAGGAATTGTTGCGCCCCGATTTAAACTGCTCAATCTGCTTCCAGAAATTCATTTTACCCTCAATAGAAAATTGGTGAATCATGCCCTTGTCGAATTGACCGATCAGGTGGTCAATATCGGGTTCAAAATCTTTCCATGCCCTTGCCCAGGTGGCCCAGCCCCAACTTGTAGCCGCACGGTAAAAGAAAGTTTGTGGCAACGATTTATCGGGCAAATCGTACATATAAGCGCCTATGTGCATTACTTTTTCCTCTTTCGCATAACGATCAAGAGCCTCGTTAAAATATTGAAGTGTATAGGGTGATGACAATAAATCATCCTCAAAAACAATCACTTTATCGTATTCATTCACCAGTTTAGTAACCCCGCTGATAATGGAGTTGGCCAAACCCAGGTTAAGGTTGCGTTCAATTAATTTGACAGATTTAAACCCTGTAGTTTCTTTAGCTAAGGCCCTTACCTGTTCAACTTTAGTATTGTCTGCTTCAGTTTTGGGCCCGTCGGAAAAAATAAAAAGTCGCGATTCCTCAGCAAGCAGATTTTTTTGCAAATAACTTATAGTCCGCCGGGTATGCTCGGGCCGGTTATAAACAAAAAGGGCAATGGGTGCCAGGTTCTGCATGTTAAACTGGGTTTCAGAATATGTTTACCTGCCCGTCGGCTTTTTTGCAAAGTACGGTATAGGCATTGGCCAATTCCTCACTTTTCTTCTTACCACCAAAACTGATGACGGCCTTCTTTAACGCGTATTCAGTGTTGATCTTCAGATCGGTCACCAGGCTCTTCGGCTTCTTTTGGTTAACGTAGGTATTGAATTTTGTTACCTCAGGCTCTATCATCGATGTAAGGTCGGCAACTATTTCAAAGCCTTCCGTAAGCAGCAAATATCTGAGCGATGACGGTGTGTAAACGTTAATATGTCCGTAGGCCAGGAAATGTTTTATTTTTTTATCGACATCAGCCTTATAGTCGCGCGGCACCTCGATCAGTACCCATTCCGCTACCCTTTTCAATTCGCGCAGCAGCAGGCGCTCATGTTCAACATGTTCTAAAACATGCGAAAGGATGATCAGATCGAAACTATTATCAGCATAAGGCAAATGATAGCCATCAAAAATACTTACTGTTTGAAGGCCGCTGATATTTCGTGACTTTATATGTTCAACACCGCTTTCCGAAATTTCTACTGCATGATACTCAGGGGCAAAGTTTTGTTCGGATAATAATTGTAATATACTGCCATCACCTGCGCCTACTTCCAATACTTTTTTAAATGCACGCCCCTTACCTAGTTCTATCAAATGTTGCGCTTTGTATTTAGCCCCAAGCATGCGCCAAGCTTCGTCGTGTTTATTATAAAA
The DNA here is from genome assembly GCA_903887275.1 of uncultured Mucilaginibacter sp. Classification (GTDB taxonomy): domain Bacteria; phylum Bacteroidota; class Bacteroidia; order Sphingobacteriales; family Sphingobacteriaceae; genus Mucilaginibacter. Next base: position 54,458 of record CAISPD010000094.1, on the reverse strand, counting down.
TTCGTCGTAAGCGGTTTTTACGCTGTCGGTGATCATCTGCTCCTGCATAGGTGCGAAGATAAGAAGATTTCAATTTTATTGAATTGAAAGCTAAGACTAATGTTTGGTCGGGTGATTTTATATTCAGCAGACAATGGCTAATTGCATATAACAGTCGAAATTGCACAGGATAATTTTTTATAAATATTATTACTTTAGCCGAATGTTTAAGCTCAAGCGATATATCTTAAAACACTTTCCGATAGATAAGTTTTTATCCCTTAAATCCTATTCACAGGAAGGTGAAGATATGGTGCTCAGATCCTTTTTTGAAGGTAAAAAGAAATACAAAGGCTTTTTTGTTGATGTAGGTGCGCATCACCCCTATCGCTATTCAAATACACTTCACTTTTATCAGCAGGGCTGGCGGGGCATTAATATTGAGCCTACTCCGGGGGCCATCAAAGCGTTTAATGTTTTTAGACGGCACGACATCAATCTAAATATTGGCATCAGCGAAAAAAAGGAAAAACTTACCTTTTACTGTTTCAACGAGCCGGCTTTGAACGGATTTTCAAAAGAAGTTTCATTAGAGCGGAACAGCGGAGCCAATCCTTATTTTATTACTAAAGAGATTGAAGTTGAGACCTATCCTCTGGCTGAAGTATTAGATACCTATTTGCCAGCCGGACAAAAAATTGATTTTTTATCGATCGATGTAGAAGGTTTGGATCTGCAGGTGCTTGAATCAAATAACTGGGATAAATACAAACCATCCTATATTTTAGTTGAGGACCGCATAGATTTTGACAACCTGTCGGAATCGGAAGTCTATCGTTACCTGAAAGAAAAAGGTTACCAGTTAGTAGCCAAAACCTTCCGAACATTATTATTTAAGCTGATAGCTTAAATGTCAAGGCAATTTCCTTCTTTATAAAATAGCGAAGTTGTTACCCTGTAAAACAATCCGGGAACAATGCCGCTGAATGAAAGGTGTTTAAATCCGCTTTTGATCAGAAAATCGATCCCGGCCTTATACGATTCTCTCTCTGAATTATCCAGAACAATAACACCGGAAGGCGTTAAAGCATCTATCGCATGTTTGCAACAGTTTACCCGGTCGCGCCCGTCAATGATGATGATATCAAACTTCTCTTCGAGTTTAACGGGCATGCGGCAATAGTCGCCATCCCTTACCAATTCGCAGAAGATGATCTCTGAATTGTCAGGCTTATTTTTTACGATTCGCTCATACCAGGTTTTGTCATGCTCAACAGACACCACAATACCGGCATGTTTGGCATAATAAAAAGTAGAGTTACCCGAGCCGAATTCAAAAACAGCATGTTCCTTTTTTATACGTTCGTTGATCAGATCGATAAAAGGGTAGGTTACCCAGGGTATGGGTTCGCCGTTGATATCCAGGGGCGCTTTTGCCTTAAATGAATTAAACCACCCGATCTCGTACAGATATCCTTTGTGATTGAATGACAATAATGCTTTCAACCGGGATGGCTGAAAAAGTAACCGGAACACCGACAGGTATCTATTCACGCTTTAATAGTTTTTGAAACAGCGAAAATAGAAATAATGATCGTAACATCATTAATCCCTGATTATTCAATCTTGGAATAGCTAAAACAAAAAATGTAGCACTGGCATAACCTGCTAACGTCGCAATAGCAGCACCCATCATGCCCATTTTAGGAATCAATACAAGGTTAAGCAAGATATTAACCAAAGCACCCGCCCCTGTTCTGACAAACGTTAATTTGTTGAAGTTTTCTGCTATCAGGTACTGGCTGCTTGCTGCGCCGAGGAATACAAAGATTCCCGACCAAATATGAACTGATAATACCGGCGCGGCATAAGCGTACTCGGGCTTATATAATTTATAAATTAATGGTGCCGCGAAACTCACTACTATCGCGACCGGAACACTGAGGTAAACCATAAGATCATAGAGGTGCTGTATTCGCTTTCGGTATCGCTCGGGATCATCGCGCCTGGCATTTAAAATTGCTGGAAACAGGGAGGAAACTACAACGATCGGCACAAAATTCCAGGCTTCACTCAGAGACGCTACCGTCGCATAAGCACCTGCTTCTTTAACGCCTTCCATATTTTGCAGCATGATCTGGTCTATTTTCATAAACAATGATACCATGATACCCGAAATAATAAGCGGCCAGGAATAAATTAACAGTTTTTTCGCAAGTGAATTGCTATATGTCCATTTGAAAATACTTCTTGTTTTACGCTGATAGGTAAGATAATAACCTACTGCCAGCAATACAAAATCGAAGGCATAGGAGTAAACGAACCATAGCAGGGGCTGTTTGTAAAAAATCAGGCCAAGTTTTATTGCAGCTGAAACCAGGTTACCTGTAATCTGAACCTGCATGATATATTTAGACTGAACTTCTGATTGAAAGTAAGAATCGATCACATTGAATGCCTGGATGATTCCGATAGTTGAGAAAATAAACACATAATCATACGGTGTACCTTTTGCAGGGTATACCTGATATGCCAGCCAAATAAGTGGTATACAAGCAAGGCCCGCCATCAACTTCATCCTGAAAGAGGTACCCAATATTTGGTCGCGATTTTCGGGGAACTGATGAAGTTCCTTTACAATATATTGGTCGAGCCCAAGGGTTGCTATTGCCGAAAAGAAATAGATATAAACTGTGCCGCCATACAAAACTCCGTTTTGTGCCCTGCCAAGGTAATTTGCGACACTGATGCCTACCAGCATTTTAATAAGCAAACTACCAACCCGACCCACAAAAAGCATCCCGGTATTCTTGAAATACTTATTGAATGCTTCCTGGTCAAATCCTGGTATTAAAGGTATACGCATAGCTTACAACAAATGTATACAAAAAACCCAAAGCGCCCGGTTAAGGGTAACTTTGGGTTTTTATTTAAACACCATCAGGATATTATCAGTTGGTGGCGAGGTATAGATTATCGATATTAGATTGCGATAAAGCTGTACTGTAGATCTTTATATCGTCCATTGATCCTTGTAAAAAGTAAGCTCCCTGCAAATCATACCCTATGTACAATGGTGTAGAAATTGTACCATTCGGTGTTAAAACACCTGAGACCTCCCTATCAGCAACACCATTAATAAAAATAACCAGCTTTTGGGTAAGCACAGTATAAACGCATGTTATCATGGTCCATTGTTTTAAAGGAATGGCTTTATAACTAACTGCATCTATACTTCCACCACCACCCGGTCCGTAGTATATTGATCCAAGTGGGCCGAGATATTCGTTACCAACACCGTTTACGGCCCACAACCAGCCACTATTAACTCCTGAAGTTCTTTTGCTGATAATTGGCGATGCAAATGAAGTATTAAATGAGTCCATATACACCCATGCATTTAGGGTAAAGTCACTGTAAGCCAAACGCAAGCGCACGCTGTCTGGAACGGCAATATAACTTTTCAGCCCATCAAATTGAAGTGCGGCATTAGGCTTTCCAAACCTATCGGCAACAGGGCTTGTATAAAAAGCTATCCCATTATTATGATACCGGGAAACATCCTCGGCATTTCCGTCTAATGGCCAATGCGCTACAAGATTTGCCGGAGGCAATGCAGGTGTAACAGGTTTTGACTTTTTGCAGGAATAATTTAGTAGACCCAAAAACAATACCATTAATCCCAGCCATCGATAAGCTGTGAGCTTTCTCATTTTTTTAATTTTTTATAAAGCTATGCAAACAGTCCGTTTGTTCAATGCTTTCGACCTAATAACCAATTGAGGAAACCAAAAAAACTGACACTGTTCAGCAGATTATTGATTCACAAACTTTTTAGCATTCACCTTACGTTCGTTCTCAGTCAGGTATATCTTACGCATACGGATGCTTAATGGCGTAACTTCGATGTACTCATCAGCCTGGATATACTCCATTGATTCTTCCAGCGAAAATTTGATAGCCGGAGCAATGCGAACGTTGGTATCACTACCTGATGCACGCATATTGGTCAGCTGTTTACCTTTGGTAAGGTTGATCACCAGATCGTTATCACGGATATGCTCGCCTAAAACCTGTCCTTCATATATATCAACGCCCGGGTCAATAAAGAAACGACCTCTGTCCTGAAGTTTATCAATGGCAAACGCTGTTGTTTTACCAGTATCCATGGATACTAAAACACCATTCAATCTGCCTGGGATAGAACCTTTCCAGGGCTCATATGATTTAAAGCGGTGGGCCATGATAGCCTCGCCACCGGTTGCAGTTAACACGTTATTACGCAAACCGATGATACCGCGTGCAGGAATTTCAAATTCAAGGTGCTGCAGATCGCCTTTCGGCTCCATTACCAATAAGTCGCCTTTGCGCTGGGTTACCAACTCAATAACTTTACCTGCAACTTCACCCGGGACGTCAACGATCAAAGTTTCCACCGGCTCGCATTTTACACCGTCAATTTCTTTAATGATAACCTGTGGCTGACCTACCTGTAATTCGTAGCCTTCGCGACGCATAGTTTCGATCAATACCGATAAGTGGAGGATACCACGACCATATACCAGGTATGAATCCGGAGATTCCGTTTCAACTACTTTCAGCGCCAGGTTTTTTTCCATTTCTTTAAAGAGGCGGTCGCGCAGGTGACGTGAGGTCACAAACTTGCCTTCCTTGCCAAAGAATGGTGAGGTATTGATGGTAAACAACATGTTCATGGTAGGCTCGTCAATTTTTATAACGGCCAATTGTTCAGGATTTTCAAAATCAGCGATGGTATCACCAATTTCAAAACCTTCAATACCAACTACTGCACATATATCGCCCGATTTCACTTCGGATACTTTCACTTTACCCAGACCTTCAAATGTATAAAGCTCTTTGATACGCGACTTCTGTATCTTACCATCGCGTTTTACCAGGGATACGGGCTGATTTTCCTTGATCACTCCTCTTGCAACGCGACCAATAGCGATACGGCCAACGAAAGAAGAATAATCAAGTGAAGTGATCTGCATCTGCAAAGTACCTTCTGCTTCCGGAGCTGAAGGTATATGCGAAAGGATCGTATCCATTAAAGGGAAAATGTCTTCCGTAGGCTTTTTCCAGTCGGTACTCATCCAACCTTGTTTTGATGAACCGTAGATCACCGGAAAATCAAGCTGATCTTCAGTAGCTTCAAGGTTGAAGAATAATTCAAATATCTGTTCGTAAACTTCTTCAGGGCGACAGTTTTCCTTATCAACCTTGTTTACAACAACAATAGGTTTTAAACCTAACGATAATGCCTTTTGGGTCACAAACCGTGTTTGAGGCATTGCACCTTCAAAGGCGTCGCACAATAGCAATACACCGTCGGCCATCTTTAAAACACGCTCAACTTCACCGCCAAAGTCGGCGTGACCAGGTGTGTCAATGATGTTAATTTTAACATCTTTATACCGTACCGAAACGTTTTTGGAAACGATGGTAATTCCTCGTTCGCGTTCCAGGTCGTTATTATCCAATATCAGTTCGCCTGTCTCCTGGTTGTCCCTGAAGATAGCGCAACTATGTAATATCTTATCAACCAGGGTGGTTTTTCCGTGGTCAACGTGTGCGATGATCGCAATATTTCTGATTTTTTGCATGAAAATGACGCCTCTGCTCCGCAGCTCTGCTACGGTCTAAATTTGGCGCAAAGGTACGGTTAATTAACCGGAATAGAAAGGGATGGCCAACTATTAGCGGAGAAATGATTTTGGGTTAACATTGGCGTGGGTGACGGGTGGCGGAAGGCGGTTGGCGAGGGATTTATATATTTTTAACCTGAGCTTCGATAGCCGGTTTAAAAAATTATCGGCCTGCCGGGCTGTTCTCAATGTAAACTGATCACGCGCGTTATCTGCCAATGCCCATGCCGAAGTCGCCAAACTACAATAAACTTATCCGGCTTTGATGGTGTTTCGCTTTCCTGGTGATTGACGAACCGGTGCAGCGCTATCTCAACCGCACCATATCCGGCTATAGGATAAACCTCGATACTTCCCGGCACCAGCACCCGGGTAACTTTGCCGCAAATATTCTTCTTCAAAGCATCCAAAAGATCCTTTTTCGAGGTCATCAATCCGCCTTTATCGTGGTAAAACTCAATACTATCGGCATATATACTGGCCTGCGTGGCCATATCGCAAGTATTATAGGCATTAAAATATACGCTGTCCATGTGAACAATGGCATTGTATAGTTCCTGCGATTGGGGTTTATATTCGTAACTGTCTTTGGTTTGCGCTGTGCTTATAAATGGAATAGCCATGAATACAGCAAAGTTCAGGAATATTAAAAATTTCATTTTTTTCATGGCCATATCGATAGCGTTCACTGATTGACAAACAAAGATGGCAAATGTTGTGGTCGGTGCAACCGTTTTCTGTAAAGTAAAAAGGGAAAAGGAAACTAGTTGATCAGCTAATAGTTATTAGGGCTTGGGTATTTGATTTCGGGTATCAGGAATAGGAATGCCAGTAAATAATTTGTCAAGCAAGCTAAATCCTGATAATCTGTGATTTAAGCGTCCGGGCATCAGTAAATACACCAAAACAATCAAACCTTAAATTCGCCTCTGCATCGATTTTTAAATCAAAGATTCAGGGTAACAAACCCAATCGAATTATAAAGGCTACTCTCCTATCCATTCAACTACTACAACCAGTATAACTAATACAACAAGTACAATCACCTAACTCCCAAACGCCCAAACCAAAAACTTAGGTAAAGCATAAGCCCATGTAGCGGTACTATGAGTTCCGTTAAGCAGTTCAAGGTATTGAATATCCGCCGGCCGGGTATAACCTTTAGCTTCCAGTTCTTTGATGATATCAACCGTATCGTCGATCGAGTCTATGATGCCGTTCTTATTGCGGTCGGCTGTTTCATCTTTGGTGCCGGTTTGCAACCAGAATTTAAGTGCTGGTGTATGTTTTGATTCGCGGATCACGTGGTGCATAATACGGTCGGCTTCGGTATATCCTTTGCCTAATTCTTTGCTCCTCCACCAGAAAGAACCTGAGAACACCCCGGTTTTGTTGAACAGTTCGGGATGATGCCAGGCAATATCGATGGCCGACAATCCGCCCAATGAAAATCCGGCAAAAGCAGCTGTATCAAAATCTTCAACGCCAGTTTCCCGCTTTATAAAAGGCAATAGTTCCAGTGTGATAAATTTAGAGTAGGCTGATGCTTTTGACCCGCGTTGCTTAAAATCAGGGTGACCGGCAACACCGTATTCATGCAAACGATCATTGCCTGCATGTACTGCCGCGATGATCAAGGGTCTGATCATACCTGTTTCCGACAAAACCTCGAGCGAATCGGCTAGCCTCAGATTTTCCATTTCCTGCCCGTCATTTAATAACAACAGGTTAAATGGTTCGGCGGAAACAAGTTCCGACGGCATTAAAAGCGTGATCGTCACATCCCTTTTCAGGTATTGCGATTCAATAGTTATGTTAGCAGCTGTTATGTTCATTTCACTCACGTTCCGGCCCAAATACATCTTTCCAGGAATTTAATAAGGTACAAAAATAGGTTATCTCACTCAAATAATAATACGGATTTATTGATACTATTGTTGCCATTTTGATGGAAAGCTATTAACTTACCATCATAAACCCGCAAGTATTTTGGTAGAACAATATCACAAATGGTATTCGCATAAATTGGGCCTCGACGTGGAAATGCTGGTTTTCGGCAACCGCGGCTTTCCGGTAATTTTGTTCCCTACTTCACAGGGCCGTTTTTACCAGAATAAAGACGAAGGATTGATTGAATCTGTGGCCTGGTTTGTGAACGAAGGACTGGTAAAGATCTATTGCCCCGATAGTTTCGACTGGCTAACCTGGTACAACAAAGGCGTGCACCCGGCTGAACGAGCAAGAAATTACAATATCTACGATCAGATGCTCTATGACGAGCTTGCTCCATGGGCCATGCGTGAAACCGGTGTAGGCAAAGTTGCAACGGCGGGTTGTAGCTTTGGCGGCTACCATGCCGCTAATTTTGCTTTAAAACATCCCGACCGGGTAGCGCACTTATTTAGCATGAGTGGCGCTTTTGATGTAAAGCAGTTTATGGATGGATTTTATAATGATGACGTGTTTTACAATAACCCACCTGATTTTTTGCCCGGCAGTAGCCGGCAGGAACTATGGGATATGAATATCATTTTGGGTACAGCCGAACACGATATTTGCCGGGCTGATAATGACAGGCTGTCAAATATATTATGGCAAAAAAATATCAATCACTGGCTTGATGTTCGTGGAATTGGCGAGCACGACTGGCCGATGTGGCGCGCAATGTTTCCACATTATTTGAGTACGATAAGGTAGATGTGAGACGTGAGCCAGGAATACGATATTATAAATTTTGAATTTAATTAATCAGATGTGCAGTTTTAGGTGTTGAAATTGAGCCGCAACAAATGGCCTCAAATTTCAATTCCGATAGCTCATATCTGGCAGCTAAACAACATATCATGAAAAAAATTGGCATACTCTTCGGGCAGGAAAATTCGTTCCCGCAGGCTTTTGTTGACCGCGTCAACCAAAAAGCTGAAAAAGATATAATAGCAGAATTTGTACACATTGATAAGGTGATGCAGGCCGAGCCTTCGGGTTATTCCGTTATCATCGACCGTATATCTCAGGATGTTCCCTTTTATCGGGCCATGCTCAAAAACGCTGCCATAAGTGGTACGGCAGTGATCAATAATCCATTTTGGTGGAGTGCCGATGAGAAATTTTTTAACAATGCCCTGGCGGTTAAAATTGGCGTGCCGGTACCTAAAACTGTGATCCTACCCTCAAAAGAATTGCCGGATGATACTACCTCCCAATCATTTCGCAACCTGGCTTTTCCCCTGGATTGGGATGCTATATTCAATTATGTGGGATTCCCTGCTTACATGAAACCCTTTGACGGAGGCGGCTGGAAGGAAGTTTACAAGCTGCACCACAAGGAGGAGTTTTTTGAGAAATATGATCTCACCAAACAATATGTAATGATGTTGCAGGAAGAGATTACTTTCGACGACTATTTCCGCTGTTATTGCATCGGTGGCAAGCATGTGCGCATTATGCAATATGAGCCGCGCAACCCGCACCATTTACGCTACGAACATGGCAAAGCACCTGCTGAAAAGAAATTATTGGACCTCGTAAAAAACTATGTTATCAAACTAAATAAATATTTAGGTTACGATTTTAATACCGTTGAATTCGCTATCCGCGATGGTGTGCCCTATGCAATCGATTTCTGCAACCCGGCACCGGATGCCGAGGTAACCAGCGTAGGGCAGGAAAATTTCGACTGGGTAGTTGAAACCGCTGCCGATTATGCCATTGAGCGCGCTAAAAAACAAAAAGACGGTCGCGATAACTTAACCTGGGGCGAATACGTGAAAACAGGCGCAGCCTGTTTGCCGCTTTTGGATCATGAGAAAAAGGTTGTAAAAAAGGCGGCTCCAAAAAAGTAAATTGATACCGGAGGGTTTTCAAGCCCGACCCAAAGAAATTTAACCAGTTAAAAATTATGAACGAATTTACCCTAGGCGTCGAAGAAGAATTTATGGTGGTGGACCCGGTGACTCGGGAACTGCGATCGCATGAGCAGAAGATCGTTGAAGGCGCCCAAAAAATACTGGAGGACCAGGTAAAAGCCGAAATGCACCAGGCCGTGGTTGAGGTAGGCACCAGCATTTGTCGCAACACCACGGAAGCGCGTAAAGAGGTAAGCAAACTGCGTGGCACTGTGGCCCAGTTAGCAGGTGAATTGGGACTGCGCATCGGCGCCGCCGGCACTCACCCATTCTCGCTCTGGGAGCACCAGTTGATCACCGATCATCCCCGCTATTTCGAGATCGTGGATGAAATGCAGGATGCAGCACGCTCAAACCTGATTTTCGGTTTGCATGTGCATGTGGGCATTCAATCGCGCGACCTGGCCGTACATATCGCTAACCAGGTGCGCTATTTTTTGCCGCACGTTTATGCTTTATCCACCAATTCGCCTTTTTGGGAAGGACGCAATACCGGGTTTAAATCGTTCCGCACCAAGGTATTTGATAAGTTTCCGCGTACTGGCATCCCCGATTATTTCAGCAGTATTGAGGAATACGACCGCTATATCAAGTTATTGGTAAAGACCAATTGCATCGATAATGCCAAGAAAATATGGTGGGATATCCGTGTTCATCCTTTCTTCGAGACCATCGAATTCAGGATATGCGATTGCCCAATGCTGATAGACGAAACCATGGCTTTTGTGGCGCTTTTCCAGGCTCTTTGCGCCAAACTATACAAACTGCGTCTGCAAAACATGGCCTTTATTACCTATAACCGGGCACTGATCAATGAAAATAAATGGCGCGCTGCACGTTATGGTATCGACGGTAAGATGATCGATTTTGGCAAGGAAATGGAAGTCAACACCCGCTCGCTTGTACTTGAATTGCTCGATTTTGTGGATGACGTGGTTGACGAACTGGGATGCCGGGAAGACCTGCAATATGTACACAAGATATTGGAGCATGGTACCGGAGCCGATCGCCAACTGGCCGTTTACGAACAAAACCATAACTTTGCCGACGTGGTAGATTATATTACTACTCAAACGCTTAAAGGAATATAGATTAGATTTGAGATTTGAGACTCAGCAAGCTATCTGTTCATCTCAAGTCTCATAGTTCATATCTCAAAAAAATAATGTCAGATAAACCAGAACTAAAAGTAGCCATCCTCGACCTGTACGACGGCGTTTCCAATGAAGGTATGCGCGGTTTCCAGGAAATTTTAAAACGATACCGGGAAAAAAACCAGTTGAATCTTGAATACAGCATTTTCGATGTACGGAGGAAATGTGAGGTCCCGCAATACAACGACTTTGATATTTATATAGTTAGTGGCGGTCCGGGTAGCCCGCTAGATACTGAGGGGACCGAATGGGAAAAGAAATACTTTAACCTGATCGACAAACTGGAAGACCATAACCTGTCTAATAATCCGCAGAAAAAGCATGCCTTTTTTGTTTGTCATTCTTTTCAGCTGATGTGCAGGAAGTATAAACTCGGCAATATCAATATCCGCCGCTCGCCATCTTTTGGTGTACTGCCGGTTCACCTTACCGAAGCCGGAAAAGCCGACCAGGTATTTGAAAACATGAGTGACCCATTCTATACCGTTGATTCAAGGAGCTGGCAAGTGATCAATCCGGATCAAAAACGGTTTGAGGGCCTGGGTATGCAATTACTGGCCATTGAAAAAGAACGCCCACATGTTGAATTCCCAAGGGCTATGATGGCGATACGTTTCAGTGAATATTTTATCTCTACACAATTTCACCCGGAAGCAGATGCTAAGGGCATGAAAAACTGGCTTCTGAAAGAAGAAAAGAAAAAAGAGGTAGTTACCGAACATGGCTTAGCCAAATACAATGATATGCTGGAGCATCTGGATGATCCGGATAAAATCACGTTTACGCAGGCCAATATCATCCCTAATTTCCTGGATCAGGCAGTTTTGAGTTGGCAGGAAGCGTAAGGTTATATCGCTTGTAGGAGTTTTCCCGATAGCTATCGGGTTAGTTAATAAGGTTAGCATTTTGATCTTTAATTTTTATGGATGCTGCTGCACGGAAAATATTTAACGAGCACTTTACTGAAGAAAAGTATACTGATTTTCTGCATGCGCTGAATGATGGGCTTTCAAAGCCTGTTCAGTTCAGGGTGGCCGAGAGCCCAGTTTTCCTCACGGATGATTTCCGCGATAAGCTGCTGGCAGCTGGCAGGGATATCATCGACGTGATTATGCAGCCCAATTTCAAAGAGCTGACTGACAGGGCCATTCCGGAAAATTGGAAGGTGGCTCGAGAGAACGATCATGCGCATTTCATCGCGCTTGACTTTGGCGTATGTAAGGATGCCGATGGAAATATAGTTCCCAAATTGATCGAATTGCAGGGTTTCCCATCGCTCTATGGTTTCCAGGTCCATTTGGCAGATTCATACCGCGAAAGTTTTGCTATCGGTGACGAATGGACAATATTTTTCAACGGAACCGATAAAGCACAATACCTGAACCTATTAAAAGAAACAATCATCGGTAAGTTTCAGCCGGAGGAGGTGGTATTAATGGACGTTAATGCGCCTGATCAGAAAACGGCTGTCGATTTTTATATCACCCAAAAGTTTCTGGGAATACCAGTATTGGCCCTGAACGAACTAATTGAACAAAATGGGCAGTTATTTTATAAAACAAGGGGCGCTTTAAAGCAGATCAAACGGGTTTATAACCGGCTGATTTTTGACGAGATTGAAAGCGATCCGGATATTTTTGATAAAGTAGTAGATATCAGAAAGCCGCTGGATGTAGAATGGATAACCCACCCCAACTGGTTTTACCGCATCAGCAAATTTACCATGCCATTCCTGAAGGGCGATTATGTACCCAAGACCCGGTTTTTAAAAGACATCCAATCAATACCCAGTGATCTTGAAAACTATGTTTTGAAACCACTTTTTTCCTTCGCCGGACAGGGGGTTATTATCGATGTAAAAAAAGAAGATATCGAAAACATCAAAGATCCGCAGAATTGGATATTGCAGGAAAAGGTAAATTATGAACCTGTATTACAGGCCCCTGATGGTGGCGTAAAAATCGAAGTCCGCCTGCTATACCTTTGGCCAGATGGCGCAAGTAAGCCAACGCTGGCTATAAACCTTGCGCGTTTAAGCAGGGGAAAAATGATCGGCGTACGTTACAATAAAGATTTTGACTGGGTTGGAGGCACGGTTGCCTTCATGCGAAAGTAAAACCTTATACTAATTAGGCATTACAGACGTATATAAGAGCTGGAAATGTATTAAATTTGTGACATGAATTACCAGTTAATGATCGTAGCATTGCTTTTTGCCGGTGCTGTCTTTTATGTAGGAAGGATGCTTTACAAAAGCTTCACAGCAAAAAAAGGCTGTGGCGAAAACTGCAAATGCGGTGTAGATTTTTCGCATATTGAACCACCTAAAGTAAAATAATATATTTGCAGCGATTTGATTTTAGATAAAAGGCCGAAGGTCATAATATTTTAATGATTAAATTAATCTGTATAAACCGAACAGCTTAACAATCCTTTGATTACCTCTTATCTCGAATCTTTAGTTATAAACCAAATAAATGGCTGATAAACAGGTTTTTCAAACTGATACGCCGGGAAGGTGGACCCGTTTTAAGTGGCTTAGCCGCGGCCTGATCATTGTTTTGGCAGCAGCCGTTGTCGGTGCAGCTATTACAGTAACCTCTAAACAATATCCTGCCTTACCAAATCTTAATCCGGCGCCCAAAAAGCTATCTCACGAAGAGCTGGAGCAGTTAAAAAGGTCGACCAAATTCCGGGCATTTAAAATAGATACCGAAAAGATTGATGCTTTGCGTCGAAATCTTCGCCTGCACCAGTTAAAGCACCCAAATAATAAAGATCGTATCAATGCCGGTTTTTACCGTGCCTGGGAGCCTCAGGCATACACATCATTGGTGGATCATATTGCACGCCTCGATATGGTTGTGAGTGAAGGATTTACGGTTACCAGGAACGCAGATACCATCACAACTAAAATTGATACTGGCTTAACCAACCTGAACAAGAAATACAATAAACCTATTCTGATTTCACTTTCCAATTATATCAATTTTGATAATCAGCATGGCGGGTTTGATAGCAAGGATATTTATCGGATCGTTAAGAAAAAGAAACTTCGCGCAACATTTATCAACAGCGTTGCCAAACAACTTGCTAAGTTCCATTTCAGAGGTGTTAACCTTGAGTTTGAAGAAATAAAGGATCGGAACGACAAAGACTTTGTAACGCTTGAAAAAGAGTTTTATGCTACACTTCATCCGCTTGGCTACCTGGTTACTACCAACGTAATTCCGGAGGATGAGCAATACGATATTGTAAAACTGCAGCACTTCAACGATTACCTGTTCATTATGGCTATTGATGAACATACTGAAGACAGCAATCCCGGCGATCTTTCAAACCAGCATTGGGTTGAAGAGATACTGGATAAGGTTTGCACCAAAATACCTAGCGAGAAAGTTATCCTTACTGTACAGGGCGGTGGATATGATTGGCCTGAAAGCAGTACCGGGAAGCCTGCCAGTTACCTTCAGGCCATTAGTTATGCTCAAGAAAATAAAAGCCCTATAAGCTACGACCCTGCTTCGGCAAATCTACATTATACCTATTTTGACCTGGACAGTTTGGAGCACACGGTTTACTTTACCGACGCAGCTACCAATTTTAACATTATCCGAATGGCCGACGATTGGGCCACCGGAGGCGTTGCCTTGTGGCGTCTTGGTTCGGAAGATCCGCGCCTTTGGAGCTTTTTCCAAAAGAACTTATCGATCGACTCACTGCATAAAACCGGGCTCGATCTGAAAAAACTTCAAACCGTCGGCTTAAATAACCGCATCGACTATGCCGGCGACGGTGAGGTACTCGACCTGGTAACTACACCAACTACCGGGCAGATCAATGTGTCGATCGATACCGTTAACTATGCCATAACTAATCAACGTTACATCAAGCTGCCAACAAAATATGTGATCAGGCGCTATGGCTATGCACCACGCAAAGTAGTTTTAACTTTTGATGATGGCCCCGACCCTGAATTTACCCCCCGCATACTTGACATTCTGAAACGTGAACATGTGCCGGCTGCATTCTTTGTGGTTGGTTCAATGGCTGAAAAAAACATATCCATTTTGCGCAGGGAATATGAAGACGGTTATGAGATCGGCAACCATACCTTCTTCCACCCCGATATTTCTACCATTAGCATACAAAGGGTAAACCTTGAACTTAACGCAACGCGCAAACTCATAGAATCTGTAACCGGCAGAAGTACTATCTTGTTTCGCCCACCATTTAATGCGGATGCCGAACCTCAGACACTTGCTGAAGTTATTCCGGTAGCTGAAAGCCGGAGACAAAGTTATATCACGATAGGTGAATCAATTGACCCCTGGGATTGGCAGCCCGGTGTAACCGCAGACAGTATTCTGGCCCGCACCATCAGGCAAAAAGATGCAGGTTCCATGCTGTTATTGCATGATGCCGGAGGCGATACCCGCGAAGAAACGGTAAAAGCATTGCCGGGAATCATACATTATTTCAAAAGTCACGGTTATACTTTTACCACCATTGCCGACGTACTGCACAAAACCAAAGCCGATCTGATGCCCCCTATCCGCGATGATGCCAATAGCGGCGTTATGGGTACATTATACGATATTTTTGTACAGGGAACTTTTTATGGCAACTGGTTTATGTTGTACCTGTTCCTTTCTGCTATATTTCTGGCATTAGGTCGTATTGTGCTGATCGCCGTACTGGCTATACGTCAGTTTTATGAAGACAAGAAAGAAAAAGCCAACCGTACCGATGAGCCTATCCTTTACCCGGTAAGTATCATTGTGCCGGCCTATAATGAAGAGGTTACGGCAATAAAAACAATTGAAAGTTTATTATTGATCGAATATCCTTTGTTCGAGATCATATTTATTGATGACGGATCGAAGGACAAAACCTACGAAATTGTAAATAATGCCTATGGCAATCACCCCATTGTTAACGTTTTAACCAAACCTAATGGCGGCAAGGCATCTGCATTAAATTTTGGTATATCACATGCCAAATATGATTTCGCAGTTTGTATCGATGCCGATACCCAACTTAAAAATGATGCCGTACGCCAGTTGATGGCTTATTTTACCGATGACGAAATTGGTGCCGTTGCAGGAACCGTTAAAGTGGGTAACGAAAACAATATCATCACCATGTGGCAATCGATCGAATACATTACGGCTCAAAATATGGATCGCCGCGCTTTCGACCTGATCAACAGCATTACCGTAGTGCCGGGTGCTATCGGTGCATTCCGTAAGGAAGCGGTATTTAAAGCAGGCGCATTTACTTCAGATACGTTAGCAGAAGATTGCGACCTTACCATGCGCATTTTAAAACAAGGGTATGTGATCAAAAACTGTGCTGATGCCATTGCTTATACCGAAGCGCCCGAGACACTGGGAGCTCTCTTAAAGCAACGTTTCCGTTGGAGCTTCGGAGTGATCCAAAGTTTCTGGAAAAACCGGGATGCTTTATTTAACAAGAAGTATAAGTTTTTTGGGATGGTAGGAATGCCTAATATTCTTGTATTCCAAATCATCCTGCCATTATTCTCACCACTTGCAGATCTGATGATGGTTATTGGCCTGTTTGGCGACAAGCCATGGCATATTCTTACTTATTATATCATTTTCGTTTTTGTTGATTTTCTGGTGTCCATCATTGCATTCAAGATGGAGAAGGAGAGCTACCGAAAGCTGGTTTACATTATTCCGCAACGCTTTATCTGGCGACAGCTGATGTATTATGTATTGTTTAAATCGCTGCGAAAAGCTTTGAAGGGCGAAATGAGCGGATGGGGTGTATTGAAACGTACCGGCAACGTGAAGGTAAAAGATCCGATCAAAGGCTGATATCCTGAATAATTAAAGACGCCTCCGCAACACCGCAACCAGCTATATCACGAAGTATTATACTTTTTCGATCAGACATACTGCATAGGCAACTACGCCTTCCTGGCGCCCTATGAAACCCATCTGTTCGTTTGTCGTAGCTTTGATGGAGATGTCCTCCTCACTAATGCCGGCTGCGGCGGCTATATTGGCCTTCATAGCCGGAATATGGGGATTGATCTTTGGCTCTTCAAGCACCACCATGGCATCTATATTGCCAACTGACCAGCCTTTTTCGGCGAGTAGTTTGATCACATGTTGCAAAAGCACCAGGCTGCTGATACCTTTCCAGCGATCATCTTTATTCGAGAAATGAAAACCTATATCGCGCAGGTTAGCTGCACCTAAAAGAGCATCACAAATAGCATGTAGTATTACATCAGCGTCTGAATGCCCGAATGCACCGGCATGATGTTCGAGGTTTACTCCGCCTAAAATAAAAGGGTGCTCTGCCTTTAACTGATGAACATCGAAACCAAAACCTACCTTTATTTTACCCATTATTTTTTACCAGAGCCTATGTTAAGCATCAGCGTAAACCGAAGGGTGTTCGCTAAAGGGCTGCTTTGCTGGCTGGCTGCAATATAGGCAAAATCGAAAGCAAAAATATCATACCGAAATCCGGTGCCCAGCGTAAAATAATGCAGGCCGCCATTATTGGGGTTCTCGTAGAAATATCCGGCGCGTAAGGCAAATTGTTTGTTGTACCAATATTCAATTCCTGGCGAGATATTGATCTGCTGCAACTCCTGGCTAAAGCCATTTGGCGCATCAGTAAATGACTCAAAAATACCGGCTGGAACCGAAACATCAGCACTCTTACCCTTAACTATATTACCGTTGGCATCCAATATTGGTGGCGTTGGTACCAGCAGTTTGTTCAGGTCGAGCGCAAAAGTGAATTGGCTGTATTCATCAATATTGATGGTATTGGCAATGCCGATCTTAAGGTTAGTAGGAAGAAAGTATTTAGTTCCGTTATCGGTGTAACTGATCTTTGAGCCAATATTTGAAATATTGGTACCGAATGAAAATGTCGCACTCTTTCCAAATTCCTCTATCGGTTTGTTATAGTAGAGCGAAATATCGGCAGCTACGGCATTACCAGCTTTAACCTGCTGTCCGGATAAAAATGAACCATTAGCAAGACTTGAGTGGATATAACGCAGGCTTAAACCTAATGAAAAATCGTTACCAAACTTACGGGCAAAAGATCCATCAATAGAAAATTCATTGGGTGTATAGGTGCCTAATGACTGTTGAGAAGCGTCGGTAAGCTCAATTGAACCAAGATTGAAATAGCGCAGTGAGGCCCCAAAGGTGTTCCGGTCGTCGAGTTTGTGAGCGTAAGCTATATAAGATAAACTAACATCAGGTACCAGGTTACGTAACCATGGACTGTATGACGCTGAAACATCGTCATCGCTCTCCAGGAACGCTAATTTAGAAGGATTCCAATAGTTAGCATTAACATCAGGAGATGTGGCAACGCCAGCTTCGCCCATGCCGCCCGATCTTGAATCCGGCGTTATCAATAAAAACGGCACTGCAGTGGGTATCTGCGATGAATTGCTCCCATTAGTGTTTGTACCCCCCTGACCAATAGACTGAGCAAATACAGAAACAGGCAAAACAAGGGCGGCAAACAATAATATGCGGCTGAAACGGGTAGTAAGAAACTTCATTGGTGCAATTTAAATTTAAAATTGAAAAATATCAGTATCTCTATAAAAACACAATTTCCTGCTCTTTAATATATAGAGATTCAAATATTTACCGATTTGAGTTAAAATTGATAGATTAGTGTAACTCAATGCAGGTTTTTACGTTTAAAGGCAAACAAAGGTTTGACCTTTTTTAGAAATTAATGTGCCACAAGAGTTAATTATTAATTCATTTTTTTTAGATTTACACGTCAAATAATTAGTAAAATATGAAATTACTTTTTACGAGAACGGCCACCGCACTGATTGGTTTAAGTGCGTTAATGAGCAGTTGTAGTAAGCCGGAAAGATCGTCAAAAACCGGAATGGTTTACAACGACAAGAATAACGGAGGTTATGAACGTTTCAGGCAGGCTCATCCAGCTCCCGGGCCCGGTCTGGTAGCGATTGAAGGCGGTACATTCGTAATGGGAGGCAGTGCTGATCAGGACGTAACATACGATTATAATAATGTTCGCCGCAGGGTTACTGTTCCATCATTCTATATGGACGAAACAGAAGTGTCAAATCAGGACTGGCTTGATTATATGCACTGGATAGGCATTACTTTCCCTAATGATCATAAATTATACTATGACGCAATTCCGGATACGCTGGTTTGGCGCCGTCCTTTGTCATACAATGACCCATATGTAGAAAACTATCTTCGTCACCCTGCTTTTCAGGATTATCCCGTTGTAGGTGTTAGCTGGGATCAGGCACAAGAATATTGCACCTGGCGTACTGACCGTATGAACGAAACAATTTTGCGTGAAACCGGACGTATGGTAAGCTGGAAAGATGCTGCTGGCGGCGGTAAAGGTAAAGCTACTGCAGGAGCCGGAAAACCAGCGAATAAAGATCCTTTCAATACAGATATATACCTGAATGGTCAATATAAAGGTCAGGGCATCGACGGTAAGAAAATGATGCCGGATATCAGCCCAACTGCTTCAACTGGTGCTGGCGCTGGAAATGCTAAAGGAAATAACAAACAACCTGTTCGCCCTGTTCGAATTGAAGACGGTATCCTAAAACAAAAGTACCGTTTGCCTTCTGAGGCTGAATGGGAATATGCCGCGCTTTCACTTATTGGCAATACTGAATTCGAAAATATCGACAACAATAAAGTATATCCCTGGAATGGTTTGGGTGTACGTTCAGCAAAGCAGAAAACACGCGGTTTGATCCTTGCCAACTTTAAACGTGGCCTGGGTGATAATATGGGTGTAGGTGGTTATCTGAACGATAAAGCTGAAATCACTGCGCCTGTAAGGACATATCCACCGAATGATTTTGGTTTGTATCAGATGGCCGGCAACGTAAACGAGTGGGTACAGGATACTTATCGTCAAACTTCGTTCGAAGAATTCGAAGATTTCAACCCGTTCCGCGGTAATGAATATAAAGATAAGCGTATGGCCGACGTTAATAAAGGTACCTATGCTAAAGATAAATACGGTAAACCGATCCTGGACGCAGCTAAGTCTAACAAAAAGCTGACTTACGAACAAATGATTGCAAATCAGCAATCTGCTGCTAATGGCGGTGCTGGAAATTCCACTCCCGAAGCTCCTGGTAGTAAACCTTACAACCCCGACTTCCGAGGTGCAGCCGACTCCGTGAATAATTCACTTTACGGTACAACTACACTGGTTAATGATAAGTCGAAAGTTTATAAAGGCGGTTCATGGAACGATATGGCCTTCTGGCTTAATCCTGCAACACGCCGCTTTATGGACGAGGATGAATCAAGTGCTACTGTTGGTTTCCGATGTGCTATGACGATGGTAGGTGCTCCTGAGATCAGCCCTGCCGGTAAGCCGCACTATTCGGTTAAAAAACCTAAAAATTATAAACCTCAATAATAAGTTGAACATCAAAAAAAAGCCAATTGGAACTTTCCAGTTGGCTTTTTTTTGTTTTTGGGCATTTCTAAAACTCTATCAGCACCTGCCCTTTTTCAACCTTATCCCCCGGTTTTATCCGTAATCGTTTAACAATTCCATCAGCCGGAGATTTGATGATATTTTCCATCTTCATTGCTTCAAGAATAAATAAGTTTTCCCCTTTTACAACTTCGCTACTTTCATTAACGAAAACTTTTAGAACCAGGCCCGGCATCGGAGCCTTAACTTCGCTAACTTTTGCGCTGTTCAGATTACTCAGGCCAAGCTTTTCCAATAGCAGGTCATACTGATCTTTGGCCGTTACCTGATACAGGTTATCGTTGACCTTTATAATTGCTGATTTTGTTTCACTGTCAAAACTAACCACCTCTGCACTATGAGAGCCAAGGTTATTGATAATATGATAAGCAGAAGGACTTAATTTCCGGATATCTGCTGTTATTTCCTGACCATTGACCTTTAAATCTGCATCCCGCTTTTCAACGCTGTAATCAAACTTGTCGTTTACTTTAATCTTATACATAAAACATCTTCAACTTGATTTATTGAACAGTTACTTAGCATTAATTCAACCTTATAATCAAAGCGTATCCCCTGTAAGAAATATTCTTAAACAGATGATACCTATTGGGTCATTGCATATTGTACCAGGTTAGCACCCATTTTAAGCGCTCTCAAACGCGTTTCCTGCGTATCACCTGTATAAGAACCAAAGTCCTCCCAGCCATTGCCCAAATCGCACTGATAGTCGTAAAAACAAACAACCTTTCCTTTATAGATCAAGCCAAACCCCTGCGCACGTTTACCATCATGCTCATGTACTTTAGGCAAGCCATTGGGGAAATCATATTTTTGGTGGTAAATCGGGTGATTAAGCGGAAGTTCAACGAAATCAAGTTCAGGAAAAACCTTTTTCATCTCGCGCCTGATAAACTGATCGAGCCCATAATTATCACATACATGAAGAAAGCCACCTCCTATCAGGTATTTGCGTAAATTTTGTGCTTCCTGGGCTGAAAAGATCACATTTCCGTGCCCTGTCATAAAAATAAACGGATAATTAAAAAGCTGTGCACTTCCTACTTCTACAACTTCGTCTTCAGCCTGAAAATTTGTTTTCAGGTTTTCATTACAAAATTTAACCAGGTTGGATAAAGCCGTCCTATCACCATACCAATCACCACCGCCATTGTATTTAAGCTTTGCAATTTTGTAGGTAGGCGTATGGAAACTGCTGAGGGAAAAAATTGCGAGGAGGGCAATAAAAGTTACAGTTTTCATATCCGATTCAAAAAATTCACTTCAAAACACGACTCCAGTGCAGCCGTTTCTGTTCTTAAACGGCTATCTCCTAAAGTTATCGCTTTAAAATCATTTTTCAGTGCTTCTTCTATTTCTTTGGGTGTAAAATCACCTTCCGGTCCAATCAATATCAGGCTGCGGCCAGCAATTTGCAGACATTCCTTTAAACTAAATTTCAAGCCTGGTTCGCAATGGGCGATGAATTTCTGCCCGTCAAAAGGCGTAGCGAACAATTTACTTAATGGTAAAGGTTCATTCAATCGGGGATGCCATGCTTTGATTGATTGCTTGATGGCTGAAGTAATTATTTTTTCAAGGCGATCAAACTTTACCTCTTTTCTTTCAGAACGCTGGCAAATAATAAGTGATATTTCATCTATGCCTATTTCAGTGGCTTTTTCAAGAAACCATTCAAGTCTTTCGATATTTTTTGTAGGAGCAACCGCAATATGTAAATAGTGGGAACGCTTATTAGCGTCTGGTTGAATTTCGATGATCTGCAGTATTGTTCTTTTGGGATGTGCATCGGTGATGGCAGCTTTAAAAAAACTACCCTTACCATCTATCAGGGTTATGATGTCACCCACTTGCAATCGTAGCACTCTAACACAATGTTTGCTTTCGTCTTCGCTCAGGAAATACGTTGAAGCATTAACACTAATATCCGGAGTGTAAAAAAGGTGCATTGCAAGCA
This sequence comes from uncultured Mucilaginibacter sp., assembly GCA_903887275.1. Taxonomy (GTDB): domain Bacteria; phylum Bacteroidota; class Bacteroidia; order Sphingobacteriales; family Sphingobacteriaceae; genus Mucilaginibacter. The sequence continues at coordinate 32,257 of CAISPD010000094.1, read as the reverse complement.
GTTTAATGCAGGTCGACGGTATCTTCTTCGTTTAGCAGCAGTTCGAGTTTAACCGCTTCAATGTTTTGATCAGACTTCTTCAGGATGATAATATTATACCCGTTTGATTCGGTATGATCTCCAACATCAGGAATTTTCCCAAAAACATCACCTAACCAACCTGATACCGTATCAAAGTCGCCGTCTTCCGGCAAATCGTGAGGCAGGTGGCTATTCACATCGTAGATAGGAGCCAAAGCGTTTACAATAAATTCCGTATCACTAACTTTCTCAACGATCGGCTTTTCCTCATCGTATTCGTCCTGGATATCCCCCACAAGCTCTTCAACAATATCTTCCAGGGTGATCATTCCGGCAGTACCACCAAACTCATCCAAAACTATTGCTATCTGAATTCGCTTTTGCTTCAGTTCTGCCATCAGGTCATTGATCTTTTTGGTTTCAGGAACGAAGTAGGGTTTGCGTATAATATCTTTTAATACGAAATCCTGCTTATGTGCAAGCAGGGGTAAAATGTCTTTGGCGTGTACAATGCCTATGATCTTATCAATAGTTTCTTCATAAACCGGCATACGGGAGTAGCCTTCGGTTATGAGGGTTTGTATCAGCTCATCTTTTTCAGTATCAATCTCAACACCCGAAATCTTAGTACGTGGCACCATGATGTTTTTAACCACGCGTTCGTTAAAATCAAATACATTTTGTATCAATTCATGTTCCGTAGAGTCAATGGCGCCGGTTTCTTTACCCTGGTCAAGCAGGTACTGCAACTCTTCCGAACTATGATGCGCTTCGGATCCCGGGGCCGCATTTAATCCTAACCCTTTTAAAATAAAGGAAGCAAATCCATTCAGAAACCAAATAAATGGCCTGAAAATGAAGTAGAAAAACCGAAGCGGAACAGCAATGGTCATTAATGTACGTGCTGACCTTTGTATGGCTAATGACTTTGGAGCAAGTTCGCCGAAAACAATATGCAGTATTGTTATAAATACAAATGCTACAACATGACTGGTATTGATGATAAACTCCGAATTGATAACAACCCCTACACCTGCAAATGCTTTGAGCATCAATTTGGTTACCACTTCCTGCCCTGCCCAGCCTAATCCGAGCGATGCAATGGTGATACCGGTTTGCGTTGCAGCAAGGTAACCATCCAGATTAGCCATAATACTCTTGGCTATTTTAGCAGTATTACTACCTGCCTGTGCCTTGATCTCGAGCTGCGAACCGCGCACACGAACCATAGCAAATTCTGCGGCTACAAAAAAGCCATTCAGGAGTACCAGGAATACCGTAAGTAATATGTAATATCCGTTTATCTCTAAGTCGGGGGCCATTGATAATTTATTGATACGACGGGAAAGTGGATTTGTAAAGCTCCAAACTTTCGTTGATCACTTTGTGCGCATAACGCATTCCGAGCAGGTGCTCAATAGTAACATTTTTGCCTTCAAGCTTCTTATAGTCCTGAAAAAATCTTACAATTTCTTTCATAGCATGCGGCGGCAATTCATTCAAATCGTTGATGTAATTAACTGACATGTCGTTTTTAGCAACCGCAATAATTTTATCATCCTGTTCGCCATTATCGACCATGTGCATAACTCCAATTACCTTAGCTTCAATAATTGACATTGGAAATACGTCAACCGAGCAAAGTACAAGAATATCCAGCGGGTCATGGTCATCGCAATAGGTTTGAGGAATAAAACCATAATTTGCCGGATACATTACTGACGAAAAAAGAACACGGTCAAGCTTCAGCAGTCCCGAATCTTTGTCAATTTCGTATTTAGCTTTTGAACCTTTGGGGATCTCGATAATAGCATGTACTACTTCGGGTATATTATCACCTGGTGAAACCTGGTGCCATGGATGTTGTGTGCTCATAGTAATTTTGATAGACTTTCCAATTTACTCTCCAGTTTCGGGCTTTGCAAATTTTCGTTTAATAAAAGCAAAAACCAGTGGAACAGTAGTGATAAAGATCAGGCCTAATACCACATATTTAAGATAATATTTGATCTCCTCCGGATATTTGCGTCCCAAAAAAAATCCCGTAAGCGTTAGGGTTGTCACCCATGCAACGCATCCGGCAATATTATAAATAGTAAACTTTTTAACATTCAGCCTGACAACTCCTGCAAAGATAGGTGCAAAAGTTCTAATTATTGGGAAAAATCTGCCCAGAACCAATGCCATCCCTCCGTACTTTGCATAAAAGTCTTCGGCCATCGTAACATACCGCTTTTTAAAGAACAGGGATTCGTTGCGTTTAAACAATACAGGGCCTGTTCGATAACCAAACCAGTACCCGGCATAATTCCCTAAAACACCTGCCGCAATCAGCGATAATATCAGTACAGAAACCGGCATATGCAATACTCCCATCGCACATAACAGGCCAGCAAGAACTAAAAGATAGTCGCCCGGAAGAAAAAAGCCAAAGAACAATCCCGTCTCAGCAAATACAACGACCAGCAAAAGAAAAAAACCGCCCTTTCTGATAATGGAGTGAGCGTCTGTTAAATTTTGAAGATGTTCCCAGAAATTTTCCATTAACTATCTTCGTAAAACTACTAATATAAAATGACTTAATTAGTAAGAAGTGAAGCTATCAAATTAGGTTTGCAATAAAACCCGGAAAAATACCAATGAAAATAGTAATAGCCGCAGCCAGCCCGAGGACGAACCTGAAATAGCCCGGAACAACAACTTCATCGCGTTCGCTTTCTCTAAAATACATGGCTATGATCACCCTGAAATAGTAGAATATACTGATGATGGCATTCAACACGGCCAAAACAACCAGGGTTGTATGGTATTGCGACAATGCTCCGGAAAAGACAAAGAACTTACCAATAAATCCGGCAGTTAGCGGTATACCGGCAAGTGATAGCATTGCAACTGTAAGCACCAATGCCAGGAAAGGGTTCTTTTTTGCAAGGCCGTTAAAGGCATCGAAATTATCAGTACCCGATTGCTGATGAACCAAGATCAGTGCACCAAATGCAATAATAGAAGCAATTGAATACGCCGTAGAATACATGAAGACCGAATTGGCTGAGCCCGATCCTAAGGCAACTATTGCAAATAAAAGGTAGCCTGCATGCGAAATACTCGAAAATGCCAGCATACGTTTAAAGCTTTGCTGATACAATGCGGTAATATTACCAACAAACAGGGTTACGATTGTGATAACAAGGAGCGTGGGCATCCAAAAATCGGACAATGGACCAAAGCAAAATGCAAATAACCTAAGGAATGCGGCAAATGCAGCTGTTTTAGCTACGGTAGACATAAAAGCGGTTATAAGTGTTGGTGATCCTTCATAAACATCCGGTGCCCAGAAATGGAAGGGCGCAGCACCTACCTTAAAGCATAGGCCCACGATGATCAAAAGGATACCGGTATAAAACAGTGGATCTATTTTAGGCTGGGCTACTACCCAATTGCGAATTGCTTCCAGGCTGAAGGAGCCGGATGCACCATAGATCAATGCTATACCAAATAATAAAAAGCCTGTTGAGAACGCCCCCATCAGGAAGTACTTGAGCGACGCTTCATTGGATGCAAAATCGGTCTTCTTAATACCCGCCAGAATATATAAACTAACGGACATGATCTCGATCCCAACAAACAGCATAGTCAGGTTGTAATAGGATACCATTACAATGATGCCAGCCAGTGAAAATAAAATGATAGCGTAATATTCCGCTACATGTGAGCTTATCCTTTCAAAGTATTCTTTCGAAAGCAGCAGAATCAGAATGGTTGAAATTATGGTAATTGCCGAAAAAGCCACTGCGAAGTTGTCAAACTTCATCATTCCGTGATAAATTGGCAAAGCACTATCAGTTTTTGTCCAGGCGGCAATAGCCAAACCAAGGGCAACCAGTAAGCCAATCACTGTAACCGGTAGTAAGGCATTTTTTGCCTTATATAAACCTAAATACAAAAGCACTATAGGTAAAACGGACAGCAGTATTAGGGTATTCATGGTTATTTAACTGACGTAAAATTAGATTGAACTGTGTTGATCAAATTATTTACAGCGGCATCTGATAAATATAAAATGGGCTGCGGATAAATACCTATCGCAATAATTAATGCGCATATAATTCCAAGAACCAATGTCTCTGACCCACTGATATCGCTGAAGGTGCTTGTTAACTCATTAGGTTGACCTTGCATTACCGCTTTATACATCCGCAACATATACACAGCACCGAATATCATGGTTAAACCTGCAATTGCTGCATACCAGATATTGAACTGAAATATGCCATTTAACAATAGAAACTCACCGATAAACCCATTGGTCAATGGAAGTGCCACTGTTCCCAGTGTTATTATAAGAAACGCTATAGCAAACTTAGGCGCAACTTTGGCGATGCCGCCTAATTGCGATAGTTCCCTGGTCTTTACACGTCTGCTGATAATATCCCAGATAAAGAATAAACCAACAACATTAATACCGTGATTAAGCATTTGTATCAATGCGCCCTGTAATGATTTGATCGACCAGATAAAAGTACCATCGGCTTTAACAAATGTAAAAAGCGCAGCAGCTATCAAACCTACGTGCGCAATAGAAGAATAAGCTACAAGACGCTTGCCATCTTTTTGTTTGAAAGCAATTATAGATGCATAAACGATACCAATTACGGATAGAGTTAGTGCAGTTAAGCCCCATTCTTTTACACCAAGCGGGGCAATTGGAATAAGCCAGCGTATAACTCCGAAAATACCCATTTTAAGCATGATGCCTGAAAGCAGCATTGTACCTGCTGAAGGTGCTTCAGTATAGGTATCAGGTTGCCAGGTATGGAAAGGAAAGATCGGCATTTTAATGGCAAATGCCAGGAAGAATGCCCAGAATATCCACGACTGGTGGTGAGCATCCAGATGCAGATCGTAAAAATGAGCCAGGTCATATGTTGATGATGGATCCTGCGTGTGCAGGTAGATCAAACCAAGCAACATAAATAGTGATCCGGCAAAGGTGTAAATGAAAAACTTAATAGTAACCTTTATCCTGTTTTCGCCGCCCCATAAGGCACTGATGAAATAAATTGGTATCAGGGCAACTTCCCATCCTACGTAAAATAAAAATCCATCTAAAGCTGTAAATACCACCAACAGGCCAGCCTGCATAAACAGGATGAGTGCATAAAAAACAGAGGCCTTTTTGTGTTCGTGTTTAAACGTACTCAGGATTATAAGCGGAACGAGTAGCGTTGTCAGGATCACCATGATCAGGCTAATTCCATCAATACCAGCATTGAAATAAATGCCTACCCGCGGAATCCATGGCGCAAGAACCGTGAATTGCTGCTGCGCATTAGGAACGAATTTTGAAACAAAATATCCGGTGACCGCCAATTCTGCCAAAGCAAAGGTCAAAGCCGCATATTTTGCGGTCTCATTTTTGAAAAATAAAACAACAAGTGCCGCAATAACCGGTAAAAAAATTAAAATACTAACTGTCATCTTTTTATCTGTAAACGCTTATTGTTATATCTTAACTATGTTATATATCAAAATGGCAATAATTCCCAATACCATCACAAATATGTAAAAGCCAACATTACCAGTTTGCAAAAGACGCAAGCGTTTGCTTGCTCCAATGCTAATTTTTCCTAAGCCATTAACAATGCCGTCTATTGCCAGCAGGTCAACAACATTATAAAAGAATACTGACAAGGCATCAAGCGGTTTGCGAATAAGGTAATCATATATCTCGTCCAAAAAGAATTTACGATAAGACAAATTAACCAAACCTGGCCTTTCTTCATCTTCTGCAACCGGAACGTGATTACCTTTAACATACCGCAAATAGGCGTAGATTAAAGCAACAAGTGCCGCTGTTACCGAAATTCCCATCAACAAAAATTCAGTTGATGACGATATTTCAGCATGTGGTAACCGGGCAGTTGATAGTTCAAAAATTGGTGATAACCATTGGCGCAACCAGTGATGCCCACCTAAAACCTCAGGTACACCGATCAAGCCCCCTACCATTGACAGTATAGCCAAAATGATTAATGGTATGGTCATACTTGGTGGAGATTCGTGCAAATGATGCTCCTGTTCGCTTGTTCCACGGAATTTACCATAGAAAGTTAGATACAACATCCTGAACATATAGAATGATGTAAACATAGCCGTGATAACACCGATAACATACATGGTTATGCTATGTTCGAAAACGGCGGATAATATTTCGTCTTTAGAGAAAAAGCCTGCAAAAGGAGGTAAACCCGATATGGCTATGGTGCCGATAAGCATCGTTGCAAAGGTGATTTTAAGTTTTCCTTTCAAACCACCCATTTTACGCATATCCTGTTCGTTGCTGGTTGCATGAATAACCGAGCCAGCGCCAAGAAATAATAAAGCCTTGAAAAAGGCGTGGGTCAAAACGTGGAAGAATGCGCCGGTATATGCCCCTACGCCCAAACCAAGGAACATGTACCCTAATTGAGAAACGGTAGAATAAGCCAATACTTTTTTAATATCTGTTTGAGATACCGCAATCAGCGCTGCTATAACTGCAGTACTTAAACCAACAATAGCAACGATATTGAGCGTAACAGGAGCAAGCGTAAACAAAATGTTTGAGCGTGCGATCATGTATACACCTGCTGTTACCATGGTTGCAGCGTGTATCAGTGCCGATACTGGTGTTGGACCAGCCATTGCATCAGGCAACCAGGTAAATAAGGGCAATTGTGCCGATTTACCTACTGCACCTACAAATAACAAAATAGTGATCAATGTATATGGCACCGCAGCATCTTTCATTCCCGCAGCTCTTGGAAATATGTCTGCAAATTCGCTGCTTCCGAAATAGGAGATCAACAGGAATACTCCGATAATGAAGCCCAGATCACCGATGCGGTTCATAATGAATGCTTTTTTGGCGGCATCTGCATAATCAGGGTTGGTATACCAAAACCCAATAAGCAGGTATGAACACAAACCAACACCTTCCCAGCCAATAAACATGATGAGGTAATTAGCCCCCATCACCAATAACAGCATGAAAAATATGAACAGGTTAAGATATGCGAAGAACTTACCAAAACCTTCATCATCGTGCATGTATCCGGTTGAATACAGATGGATCAAAAAGCCAACTCCGGTAATAATCAGCATCATGATAACGCTGAGCCTGTCAACTAAAAAGGAGAACGAAACCTTAAATGTTCCCAGATCAAACCAATTGAATATATTAACACTGATCTGTTCACCATTGCTTACCTGATTAAAGGCCAAAACACTCAGCACGAAGGAAGCAAGCACCGCCGAACACCCGATAACGCCGATAACACTTTTAGGCAAGGCCTTACGGCCAAGTCCGTTAATGAGGAACCCCGCAAAAGGTAGTATGGGAATAAGCCAGATATAATTATCCATTTTATATTAATTTGACGTGATCCGATGTTCGTTCACCTCTTTCAATTTTTATTTAAAACATGCGTTCAACCAGGCTTACAGGCCTATACTTCTACCACTTCAGGCGGTTAAGCACATTAATATCAACCGAATTTGTATTCCGGTATATCATCACAATGATGGCTAATCCAACAGCTACTTCTGCAGCTGCCAATGCCATGATAAAAAACACAAATACCTGACCGTTCGGGTCGCCATGATAAACTGAAAATGCCGTAAGCAGTAAATTAACAGCATTAAGCATCAGCTCAATTGACATAAAGATAACGATGGCATTCCGACGAAGCAGTACGCCTATTACTCCTATTGAAAAAATAACAGCGCTCAAAATTATATAATGATTGAGCGGAACTGTTTTTACGGTATCAAAAAAGCTTTCCATCAGGCTGTTGTCTTTTTATCTTTTGTTGCCAGTAAAACCGCACCTACCATTGCCGATAACAGCAACAGCGACGATACTTCAAAAGGCAATAAAAATTCGTTGAATAAAACTTTACCCAGGTTTTTTACTAAACCAAGGTCGGGATTTTTCAATATCACCGGTTGTGATATGCCCAGCACCTTCAAAGCTCCTACCAGTACAACCAGCAAACATCCGCCGCCCAAAACTGCCGCTATCTTCACCAAATTGGTCTTCATTGGTTCCGAATCTTTGTTCAGATTTATCAGCATCAGTGTATAAAGGAACAATACTAAAATTGCCCCCATGTATACAATAAAGTTAACGATCGCCAAAAACTGAGCGTTCAATAAAATATACTGAATGGTAAAAGTAAAAAAGGTGAGTACCAGGTAAAGGATACTATGTACCGGGTTTTTTGCAGATATAACCAGTACTGCGAACAGTATTGACAAAAATGCGATAAAGTAGAATATACTCATTTTTTTGGTTTACAAAACAACCTTGACTCAAATGCGAGGCAAAGTTATAAACTTCTTTTATTGATTTAGTGGTGCCTCTACTAATTTATCCTTACCGTAAATAAAATCTTTTCTCAAATAATCAGAGGGTACAATATCTCCGTCAAGGTAGATAGCTTCTTTAGGGCAAGCCTCTTCGCAAAGCCCGCAAAATATACAGCGCAACATATTGATCTCGTACACTGCAGCATACTTTTCCTCGCGGTACAAATTCTCTTCACCTGGTTTGCGTTCGGCCGAGATCATGGTGATAGCTTCTGCCGGGCATGAAAGCGCACACAAACCACAGGCAGTACACCGCTCGCGGCCATGCTCATCCCGTTTCAGCGAATGCATTCCGCGGAAATTTTCTGAAAACTCGCGTTTTTGCTCAGGATAGCTTATCGTAACAGCTTTCGTGAACAGAAAGTGCTTCATGGTTATGCCCAAACCCTTTACAATGGCAGGCAGATAGGCGCGCTCCCAAAAGTTCAATGGTTTTGATTCAAGTACCTTACGTCTATTACTTAATGATTCCATTTAATGCTTTGTTATTTGATAAGGGTCAAAACTATTCCGGTTATCACAATATTGGCTATGGCCAATGGTATTAAAGTTTTCCATCCCAGATCCATCAGCTGATCATAACGGAAACGCGGTATAGTCCAGCGAACCCACATGAAAAAGAAGATGAAGAAAAATATCTTTGCAAATAAAGCTACAACACCTAAAATAGTTACCCAATTATCCGATAGCCCCAGACTATGCATAAAAGGGAAGTTGTAACCGCCAAAATAAAGTGTTGACATTACCGCCGACGAAATAAACATGTTGATGTATTCCGCAAACAGGTAAAAGCCCAGTTTCATTGACGAATATTCGGTGTGATAACCACCAACCAGTTCGGTTTCGCATTCAGGCAAGTCAAACGGTGAGCGATTGGTTTCTGCAAATGCACAGATAATGAATATCAGAAAGCCAAGAGGTTGATATACCACGTTCCAATGCCAGCCGTGCTGTTGCGCCGCAATTTCTTTCAGACTTAAAGTTCCGGTGGTCATTAAAAGTGCAATGATCGAAAGCCCCATGGCAATTTCATAGCTGATATTTTGTGATGCAGCCCTGATAGCACCTAACAGCGAATACTTGTTGTTAGACGCCCATCCGCCTATCATTACACCATATACACCCAACGAAACTACGCCAAAAAGATACAATACGCCAACGTTGATATCTGTAACCTGCAGGTCTAAATGATAGGAACCTATAACCAGCGTCTGCCCCCATGGGATAACTGCTGACCCTATACAAGCGGTCATGATAGCCAGCGAGGGGCCTACTATGAACAAAAATTTGCTCGAATTAGCGGGGATGATCTCTTCTTTCAAAAACATTTTGGTACCGTCAGCAACAGGCTGCAAAATACCGAACGGACCGGCGCGGCTTGGGCCAAGGCGATCCTGGAAAAATGCAGCTATCTTACGCTCGGCGTAGGTAGAGTACATCGCAACTACCAAACTGATCAGGAAAATTATTACGATCAGGATAAACTTTACTATAATATCTGTAGTTCCCATTATAAGCGTGTCTCCCTTTCAAATTGTTCTTTATTCGCTTCAATCAATACCGGGTTGGTTTGCAACACAGGTAGCGGATGCAGCGTTTCGTAATGATTGGCACTTTGTACAGACCAGTTAGCAACTTTACGCGGACCTTCAATTACCCAGTCGCTGGTTTTCTTTTTATCAAAACGGCAGGTATTGCAGATAAATTCTTCCACTTCGCCATAAACATCCTTACGTGCAGTTACACGTAATACGTCGTCGCCTTTATACCAAAGTGTTACCTTACCATTGCATTTCTCGTGATCACAATCACGGTGCGCTTCAACCGGTTTGGTAAACCATACACGATTTTTGAAACGGAAGGTTTTATCAGTTAATGCACCTACCGGACATACATCGATCACGTTTCCTGAAAAGTCATTGTCGACAGCAGCCTGTATATAGGTTGATATTTCCGAGTGATCGCCACGGTTCAAAATACCATGGATCCGGTGGTCAGTGATCTGGTCAGCAGTAAACACACAACGATAGCAAAGGATACAACGTGTCATGTGCAATTGTATCTTATCACCAATATCTATCTTATGGAAAGTACGGCGATCAAATTCATAGCGGGTTTTAGCTGCACCGTGCTCGAAACCAAGGTTTTGCAGGTCGCACTCCCCGGCCTGGTCGCAAATCGGGCAATCCAGTGGATGATTTATCAAAAGCATCTCAACAACACCTTTGCGTGCTTCAATCACTTCTGGCGAAGTAATGTTCTGCACTTCCATACCATCCATTACGGTGGTGCGGCAAGAGGCTACCAGCTTAGGCATCGGGCGTGGATCTTTTTCAGAACCCTTGCTCACCTTAACCAAACAGGTACGGCATTTACCGCCGCTTCCGGCCAATTTGGAATAATAGCACATTGCAGGCGGAACAATATCGCCTCCTATTTGCCTTGCGGCATTCAGGATGGTTGTTCCGGGTTCTACATCTATACTAATTCCGTCTATTGTTACTTTCATGTTTAAATTAAAAGTCGATCTTTTTAACCCTGCCGCTAATTTTATACTGCTTCGGCCTTAACCAGTGGGTCAGCATAATGTGCTAAACCAAAATTACGTGTTACCGCTTCCGCAGCATTAGTAACATGCCATTCAAACTCGTCCCTGAAATGACGGATCGCACTGGCTACCGGCCAGGCTGCAGCGTCACCCAATGGGCATATGGTATTTCCTTCTATTTTTTTCGATACATCCACTAACAGATCCAGGTCGCTCACTTTACCATGACCGTTTTCAAGGCGATGTAATACTTTTTCCATCCAGCCGGTTCCCTCGCGGCATGGCGAACATTGACCACAGCTTTCATGGTGATAAAAGCGGGCAAAGTTCCAGGTATTCCGCACGATGCACTGATCTTCATCAAATGCAATAAAACCACCTGAACCAAGCATGGTGCCTGTAGCAAAACCGCCATCCGATAAAGACTCATAGCTCATCAGGCGGGGCTCATTGTTGATTGTTTTCAAAAACAGGTTAGCAGGCAAAATTGGCACCGACGAACCACCAGCTACAACTGCTTTCAGGCGTTTGCCATTAGCTATGCCACCGCAATATTCGTCGGAATATAAAAATTCTTCACAGCTCAGCCCCAGTTCGATCTCATAAACACCCGGCTTTTTCAGATTGCCGCCGGCAGATATCAGTTTGGTACCGGTGCTTCTGCCCAAGCCTATCTTAGCATATTCTTCGCCGCCATCGTTAATGATCGGCACTACTGCCGCTATTGATTCAACGTTATTTACAACAGTAGGACATCCGTATAATCCTGCAATTGCTGGAAAAGGTGGCTTGATACGCGGGTTTCCCCTTTTGCCTTCCAGCGACTCCAATAGTGCAGTTTCTTCACCGCATATGTAAGCGCCGCCACCCGGCTGTACGTACAGCTCCAGGTCGTAGCCAGTACCTAAAATATTTTTACCTAAAAAGCCTGCATTTTTAGCTTCTGCTATAGCTTTCTCCAGAATGCGTATTTGCGGCATCATCTCTCCACGCACATAGATGTAGGAGGTATGCGCTCCCAGAGCAAAACTTGATACGATCATGCCCTCTATCAGTAAATGAGGGATATGGGTCATGAGGTAACGATCTTTAAAAGTACCTGGTTCCGACTCATCGGCATTGCAAACCAGGTAACGTGGCACACCTTCCGGCTTTGCCAAAAAGCTCCACTTCATACCGGTAGGGAAACCGGCACCACCGCGACCACGCAGGCCCGATTTCTTCACCTCCTCCACAATAGCATCAGGAGTAAGCGTTTTTAGCGCCTTTTCCACCGAGGCATAACCTCCTTTTTTACGGTAAACTTCAAAGGTGTTGATACCGGGTACGTTAATATGTTCTAAAAGTAGTTTCCGTCCCATTGCTATTAATAAATCCTTTTTGTTATGTGATAATAATTAACATGCCTTATAATACAGGTGGCAAAAGCAGCTACTATAAACGGCACCAATATGATCGGGTAGCTCTTCAAATCACCATTTTTATATGAAGTGACCAGAACAACGACAAAAACAGTATCCGTTAATATTAGGCTTGTTCTGCTCATTAATTATTCCATTCAATATATCTTGCCAGTTGTTTTATACCAGTTATAATGAAAATAGATGCTTCTTAAGATCAATATCAATGATATCATCCCAAAAGCAAGCACATTTTGCTTCGAATTAAAAATCGCCCACAATGCAAACCCCAATGAAACAAGGAAAAATAAATCACCGATAATAAGCCTTGTTTTAGTTAAATACATTAGTTATTTGCTTTCTTTTTCAGATCGTCGATCAATTGATCAACCGATTCATTCGTTAAATTTTCGTAAAATGTGTATTCGGGGCCTATTTGTAATACCGGTCCGAAACCACATGCCGCAAGGCATTCAACACCGCGCCAGCTGAACAGGCCATCAGCCGTTACTTCGCCTTCTTTTACACCCAACTTTTGTTCAAGGTGGTCCATGATCTTTTCGGCACCAACCAGGCAACAAGGACCGGTACGACATACCTCCAAAACAAACTTGCCCTGCGGGCGCATAAAATACATCGTATAAAATGTTGCCACTTCATACACTTCTATGGGTTGCAACAGCAGGTATTCTGCTACTTTATCCATCGCAGGCGAGCTTACCCAGCCAAATTCGGCTTGCACAAGGTGCAAAATTGGCAACAAGGCCGATTTTTGCTTCCCTTTAGGGTAACGACCCACAATTTCATCAAATTGCTTTAGCAGTTCCGGTGAAAAGCTAACCGGGGCGCCTGTGTCTTCTACTTTAAGCATCTAATTCTCCGGCTATAATATTTAAACTACTCATGTTTATGATCGCATCCGATAACAACATACCCCTACTCATCGGCGCATACATCTGGTAATTGATAAAACTTGGCCTGCGGAAATGCAAGCGGTATGGCGAACGACCGCCATCATTTACCAGGTAGAAACCCAATTCGCCATTGGCACCTTCAACCGCATGGTAAACTTCGGTATTGGGTGTATTTATCTCGCCCATCACAATTTTAAAGTGATAGATCAGCGCTTCCATGTTATTATAAACCTCCTCCTTTGGAGGCAGGTAAAATTCAGGTACATCGGCGTGGAAAATTTCTGACGACTCTTTCTCAATTTTGCCAAGAGCCTGTTCTATCAGGCGCAAACTCTGCCACATCTCTTCATTGCGTACCAGGAAACGGTTATATACGTCGCCATTTACGCCCACCGGTACTTCAAAATCAAACTCATCATAGGAGGAGTATGGTTCCATTACCCGAACATCATAATCAACGCCGGTAGCCCGCAATATCGGACCGCTCCAGCTGTAACTAAGCGCCTGTTCTGGCGTCACTGCCGCAACGTCTTTTGTACGATCTATAAAAATACGGTTGCGGTTAAACAAGGCTTCAAACTCCTTCAGTACCGAAGGGAAGTCGTTTAAAAACTTACGTATCTTATCAAAAGCTATAGTATTGAAATTTCGTTCGAAACCACCGATACGACCAATATTGGTTGTGAGACGCGAGCCGCAGATCTCTTCATATATCTCATAAATATGCTCGCGGTATTTCATCATGTACAGGAACCCTGTAAATGCCCCGGTATCTACACCCAGTACACCGTTACATACAATATGGTCAGCGATACGGGCAAGTTCCATAATGATGATACGCATATGATCAACGCGTTTAGGCGTTGTTATACCCAATAACTTTTCAACTGTCATGTGCCAGCCCATGTTATTGATAGGCGAGGAACAGTAATTTAAACGATCAGTTAGTGGAGTTATCTGATAGAAAGGCCGATGCTCCGCAATTTTTTCAAATGCACGGTGTATATAGCCAATGGTTGAAACGCCGCTTACGATTCGTTCGCCATCCAGTTGCAAAACATTTTGAAATACGCCGTGTGTGGCAGGGTGCGTTGGTCCCAGGTTAAGCGTAGATAGTTCGCTTTGCGGGTCGTTATCATCAAATACCAGGTGCGTCTTCATCTTCTATTATCTGCCAAAAAAGTAATCACGTTTGTCAACACGGTTCGGATCCTCCAAAGGATATTCCTTACGCATCGGGAAAACTGTTAAGTCGTCTACATTTAAAATACGACGCAAATCAGGGTGCCCATCGAACACTACGCCAAAAAAATCATAAGTCTCACGTTCCATCCAATTTGCTCCGTTCCATAAGCCAGTAGCAGTAGGCATATGAACATCGCCATCAGCTAAAAACGCCTTGATGCGAACGCGAACATTATTAACCAGGCTATGCAAATGATATATTACACCAATCGGCTTTTCGCTTTCAGGGTAATGTATAGCTGTAATGTCGGTTAAATAAATAAATTGCAGTTTTTCATCGTTCTTCAGAAAAGTAAGCAGATCGATGATATTTTCGCGGTCGGTTTCGAAAGTAAGCAGGCCGAATGGTTCGGTAAAATTCCTTACCTCGTTCTCAAATTTAGCTTTGATACTATTGAGCAGTTCCTCGTTGCTTATCTTACCCATTATTGTATACCGTATGAAGCTAAAAGTTTTTGATATTCGGGAGTACTTCTCCTGCGCAACGACTCGGTTTGCACTAATTTCTGAATCTGTATAAATCCATCGATAATGGCTTCGGGACGTGGCGGACAACCTGGAACATAAACGTCAACCGGGATCACTTCGTCAATACCCTGTAATACGGAGTACGTATCAAAAATACCACCGCTGGAAGCACAGGCACCAACCGCCATAACCCAGCGAGGCTCGGCCATTTGCAGGTAAACCTGTCTTAAAACAGGTCCCATTTTTTTAGAAATTGTCCCCATCACCATCAGTAAATCGGCCTGGCGGGGCGAAAAGCTCAAACGCTCGGCTCCAAAACGGGCCAAATCGTAATGCGAACCCATCGTAGCCATAAACTCAATTCCGCAGCATGAAGTTGCAAATGGCAAAGGCCAAAGCGAATAGGAACGTGCCAGACCTACCGCCTTATCAAGCGAAGTGGCAAAAAATCCCGAACCTTCAATACCCGGAGGAGCTTCAACAATCTGAATTTCACTCATGTTCTAAACAAATAGGTTTTATTTTACCGGGGAAAACCCGATAAAGTATACAAATTTACAACAATTAACCATGTAAAAAATACACTACAATGTCAGGGAAACTTATTTAGAATCAATCCAAATTGCTTGCAGATTTCTAAATATCCCAATCAGGACCACCCAGCTTATGATGCAAACTTTCACCCAACAGTCAAAGTGAGCAGCCGGCGCTTAGTCCCAGTCCAGTGCTCCTTTTTTAATTACATAAATAAAGCCCAGCAGCAGAGTTGCCATAAAGATGAACATCTCATACATACCCTGAGCACCTAATTCTTTAAAATTAACCGCCCATGGATACATAAAGATCACCTCGACATCAAACAATACAAATAGGATGGCTACCAGGAAATATTTGATAGACATCGGTGTACGGGCATTACCAACAACTTCTATACCTGATTCAAAAGGGGTTAGTTTATCGCTGGTAGCGCGTTTGGGGCCAATTTTGTGGGTTACAAACATGGTTGTCACCACAAAACCCACTGCCACGATCATTTGAAAAATGATCGGCAGAAAATCAATGGGTTTACTCAATTCCATGCTGCAAATATACTAAGGCTTTAACAATAAAAAAGCCCCTTGCGGGGCTTTTTATGCGAATTGAAAATGCTTTATTTGGTTTTGGCACCACCCTTACGTTTAAAGTAATCGAGTGCGCCCTTATTGTTCGGATCCAGATCCCTTGCCTTGCCATAATTATCAGCTGCTTTGGCGTCATCCTTTTCCTTGAATTCATAGTAAGCGCCGAGGTAATCGTAGGCTTCTAACAATTTAGTTTTTGTAGCATCATCCGGTGTGCCTTTGGCAACTATGATCTCAATATATTTCTCATAATAAGGTTTTGCCAGGCCTTTGATATTATTACGATCCGCTTCCTTATAATCATTTGAACGGGCGCGATAGAGCAAAACATCGCCCGGGATATTCGGAGCTGCTTTTTGAGCAACATAGCTAAACTCTGAATCAGCCTTGGTCAGCAATGAAGTATCAGCTTTAGCGGCGATATCTTTATTCTTGCTGGCATATTGGCCAAGGAAAGTGTAGTAATAGCTCAGACCCAAATACAAGCGGTCGGTCAATTTAACTTTTGTACCCTTTGCCAATAGTTGTTTGTAAGCTTCTGTTGCTTCAACATATTTATGATCTTTAGTAAACAGCGTTTTCGCAATTTCGCCGTACAAATCGGTCTGCGAGCTATCTAATTGCAATGCTTTGCGCAGGTTTAAAATACCTACCGAGTCCTGACCTCCGCCAATTTCAGCGCGACCCAGGTAAACATAGTCACGCGGGATGATACGTTTCGGATCAGCTTTGGTAAACCAGTTATTACCAGCTGCAATTGCACCTGCGAAGTCTTTATTCTCATAATCAGCAAACATCAGGTAACGGTATGCGCGTAAGTTGGCATTTGATGTTTTGGTCAGATCTGAAGTAACCTGAGCCAGTGTTTGATAATCACCTGCGTTGATCAGGAAGTCGGCATAGCGCATTTCTGATTCAGCCGAAGCATCTGTTAACGAGATGTATTTTTTGTAGTGATCTGCTGCTTCTTTCACTTTGGCTGATGCCTTTGAAGGCACAGTCTGCGCTTCACGAAGACCAGTTTCAGCCCATTCGCGATAAGCAGGACCATAATTAGGATCAATAGCCAACGCTTTCTGAAACTGCTCTACTGCACCATCAAAGTTATCGGCATATTTCCAAAGTACTCCCAGAGCAACATATACGCCCGGCGATCTTGGATCGAGGGTTTGTGCGGTCGACAGATCGGTATAAGCGGGGCTGGCTTGTAACAACAAGCGGTTGGCTTCACCTCGGGTACTGTATAATTCAGGATCATTAGAAGCTGGCGGCGCATTTTTATCTTTCGATTTAACTGCACTTGCTATTACACCTTTATTTAATACATCCAATGCAGCATTAGCATCAGCTGGTGATACCTTGCCACTGGCATCCGGCAGTAAATAGCCTTTACCGATATACACAAATGGCTTACTATCTTTTCCGGCGAGTGTGATTGCTTTTGCAAAATTGGCAGCAGCACCAGCCGGATCTTTATCTAATTTAGCTACAATACCCAGGCCTGCCTGATTCAAGGCTGAGTTAGCATTTACATTCAAGCCTTTCAGGAAAACAGCCTTAGCTGAATCGGGATAATCTTGTTTGATATATACCCACCCCAGATAAAAGTAATTTTCATCCTTGGTAGCCTCAGTGGTCACCAGGTTTTTCAGAACAGACTTGGCTTTCTGAAATTGTTCTGCATCAATAGCTTTTTTAGCATCGGCAAGACTTTGCGCAAAAGCAGATGAGCCCATCAACGCCAGGCCTAAACCGGCTGCTGCAATTTTATTGATCATTTTCATCTTAATAATTTTTGTTTTGGCTGAACTGTACCATTATCCTATTGATGTTCAATACTGTTAAAAGTTTAGTTCGGTTTGTAATCGGTATATCAAATTATAGTTTATTACTGTGTATCATAATATTCCGTTCCGGGATCAAAGTGGGCAATAATCCAGATCTTAGAATAATACGTTGTCCTTTATCTCCTTCTATAAACAACTCAAGCCCCGTGCCAAGTCCTTTTCTACCTGTACAATTCACCAGGTATAAACTACGCTGCAAAGGATATTGTTTCAAATAAAGCGTAGTTTGTGAAGGCCGAAAATACTGCGCCGGAGCCGTTTTACTATGTTCATCTTTCACAGCCAATACCCTTACTTTGGCTGCGGCATCTGCATATTCCTTACCGGGATCATCTATCCAGCTGAATCCGGTAATGCCTATCGCTTCAGGATGCTGACCCACATATTTAATTACTTCTTCATTTGACTTCAAGGCATAAACATTCTTTTGCTTGAATGTTGAAACGCCTGAAAAATCCTTCAAATAACGTACCAGACTCGAATTAGGGTTATCAAAAACAATACTCCTATCACTTTTAGCCTGGCCCGTCAGCATCTTTTTGATCTCGTCTACAGTTATAGCAGTATCTGCAGAAGCAAGGTTAACGATGATAGCTACTGCATCGATAGCAAACTGCCGGGTTACAACCGGCAAATTACGTTTGGCAAACAAGGCACGCTCGTCAGCGTTAGGCTCGCGCGATAAAAATGCAAAACGTAAACTGTCGTTTAATAATAGCCGCAACGCATCAGTCTCAGTACGATAGGTTACTGTTGGACTTGCCTTTGGATTATCATTCTTGAAAATGTAAAGTTCGGCATCTACAATTGGTGCAAATGATTCATCGGCAACAGTTGCTATCGTGCCCGAGTTATAGGTATCGTTATAGTTTTTTGCCGACGTATTACGTTTGCAATTTTGCAGCATTAAAAACGCCGCAAACAATATCAAAACTATCTTCCAATTACTCCTCATCCGGTTCGGTTCTAAATAAACGTGAAAAACGAAGCGCAGCGTAAATTAACAGTAAGGCTCCAATGGTAACTCTTACGTTGTGAGTTAAATTCAATTGCGAAAACAGTTCGTCTCCCAAAATAAACATCAGGCCCAGTGTGGCGCAAGCCAAAAAGGTGACGAAGCCCAAAATAAACAAAAACCGCCCGATGAGCGATTTTTGTTTAAATCTGAATTTATAAGACATTGATCTTACTATTCTTCTTGTGCTAACGCAAACGAGATCGGAACGGTATAATATACACGAACCGCGCGACCGTTCTGAATACCAGGTTTCCAGTGAGGAGAGTTTTTCAACACACGAATTGCTTCATCGTCGCAACCACTTCCTATACCACGAACAACTTTGATATCAGTAACAGAGCCGTCTTTCTCAACCACGAAATTCAGGAATACTTTTCCCTGCACGTTATTTTCTTTTGCAATAGCAGGATAACGCACATTTTTCAGTAAGTATTTACCAAAAGCAGCTTCACCGCCCGGAAATTCAGGGCTTTGCTCCACAGAGGTAAATATCTTGTTCGGATCTTCTTCCGTAACTTGTTTAACATCAGAGTTACCTACCGGTTCATCAATTTTAATGTCGGCATTAGGGTCACCCTTAATGTTTTTCTGGCCCGGGTCAGCTACTTCCAATTCTTTAACCGTTGGTGGTTGTTCTTTCACCTCGTTATCTGGTTTCACAACCGGAGGAGGGAACTTAACCTGGTCAATCTTTGGTTTCGGTGGTTCCGGTGGTGGCGGAGGTGGTTTTTGTTTATTGAGTGGCGGTGGTGGTTGTAACACTACCGGCACAATTTTTACTTTATCCTCTGCCTTTGGAATCAGGCCTGTGATAATATTGATAATCGTAGGAAGGGAAATAGCAAAAGCGAACGCCAACACACCAATTAAGAGCGCTTTGCTGGTGTTTTTGGGGTTCTGCTTTCTTAAGTCATAAGCCCCATAGCTTTTATTCCTATCCGTGAAGATCACATCAATCCATTCCTGTTTCAGAATGTCCAATTTTTGTCCTAACATCTTCTTTTAAGGCTTTAATGTTATGTTAATTAATTAATAATTGCCGTCTTTTTTCAATTGAGCTACTTCGCCTGGAGTAATGTCCACTACGCCGTAACTTTTGATGCCAGCAATGTTGATCTCGTCAATGATATTCACAAAATCTTTATAGGTCGATTTGTCACTTGGTTTAACCAGAACGATCATAAAATTGTCTGGTCCCTGGTGAGTCTCTTCGATTTTTTTATTTTGTTCTACCAAAGTCTTGCGGATGCCATCTTTGCCGAAATTATCAATTGTCGGCCTTGAGCCTCCCGGTTTACCTACAAACCATTCAATTTTACTGTTTGAACCGAGCCACAGGGTCATTGTCCTTGTTTCCGGAACTGGTAATTGAACTTCTGGTTTTGATTTATCGGGCATAAACATGTCCATCGCCTTAGGCTTGGCTAGGGTGGTGGTCATTATAAAGAAGGTGATAAGTAAAAACGCAAGGTCAACCATTGCCGTAAGGTCAATACGTGTCGACGCTTTCTTACTCCTGATTTTCCCGCCTTTTTTCCCGCCCCCGGAGGTATCTAATTCTGCCATGGTATTTTATTTGGTTTTAAGCGATGTAATTAAATCGAATTTATTGATCGCCTGCTTCTGAAGAACGTCAACCACCTTTTTATAGGCTGGGTATTCCTCCCGTGCATCACCTTTGATTGCAAACCTTAAGTCTTTATTGTTCAAACTCTTGGTAACCAAACGGGCCTCATAGATCCAGCTGGTCAACTCATTATTGATGGTTGTATCAACAGGTATCCCAGACTGCGGGAAGGCTTTTCTTTTTTCTTCGTCCAATGCGATATATTGTTGCAGCTGCGCAATAGGCACGCCAAACGTTGGAATAACAGAGAAACGTTTCTTTTCAGCAGCTGTGAAAGGAATATTGTATTTCTTTCCCATTTCGTCAAGCAGGGCCTCACGAACTGCGGTGCCTTCAATTCCGAAGAATATCTTGCCTTTACCCACTGAAAGAGTCGCAACGTTATCATCGGGCAACGGAATAACCGTAGTTGATGGTGGTACATCAACGTGCAGCGGATCTTCCTGTCGCAGTTTTGCTGTTAATATGAAAAAGGTAAGCAGGAGGAAGGCCACGTCGCACATAGCCGTCATATCCATTGCTGTACTTTTCCTTGGAACTTTTATCCTTGCCATAATTGAAAATTTTAAAAAATATCTTAGTGTATTAAAGTCGTTTATTCCTTCGCCCCTGCCCTTTGACAGGTGGCGAAAAACATAGCACTAAAGTATTTTTATGCTTTCTTGGCGTGTGTAGCAAACGTTTGTACGATGCTGAAACCAGTTTCGTCAATAGCGTAAGTCAGCTTGTCAATTTTCGATGTAAAGAAGTTATACAGGATGATTGAAGAAGCCGAAGTAGTGATACCCAAAGCAGTGTTGATCAACGCTTCAGAGATACTAGAAGACAGTTCGGAAGTGTTAGGAGCGCCAGATGCAGCCAAAGTTGCGAATGCACGGATCATACCTACCACAGTACCTAACAGACCCATCAATGTACCGATAGATACCAGGGTTGCAATGATGGTAAGGTTTTGCTCAAGCATAGGCATTTCCAAAGCAGTTGCTTCTTCAATGTCTTTCTGGATTGCCATAGTTTTCTGATCGATGGTCAAAGTACCATCAGCTTCCATTTCACGGTACTTTTTCAAACCTGATTTGATAACGTTAGCAACAGAGCCTTTTTGTTTGTCGCATTCAGCGCTGGCGCCATCGATATTACCTGCATTTAATAATGAAGTGATCTTTCTAACGAAAGCATCAACACTGCCAGAGCCAGAAGCACGGCCGATAACGATAGCTCTTTCAATAGAGAAAACAATTACCATTAATACAAAAGACATGATCACCGGAACGATCGGACCACCTCTGTGTACAGTTCCGAAAACGTCTTGTGGGTTACCGTGTTCAACATCACCACCTGCGTAGTGGCTTGAATCACCAAGGATGAAAAGGAAAATTAATACTGCCACTACAAGGCAGATAGGAATAGTCAGAAGTGCAAAAATGCTCGATGCGCCTGAACTTTCTTTTTTAACAGGAGCAGCTGGTTTTGTTGGTGCGGTTGCCATTACTTTAGATTTTGTTTAGTTTTTGTTTATAATATAAGTTAATTAATGTGCTGGGTAAAAAGCGGATAACAAAATTAGAATTTAAATGATATAAAAAAACTTTTTGTTCTATTCTTTATGATTATTTAATGCAAATGTTGGTTTTCGCATGTAAATGAAATACACCAACGTTGTTAAACAAAAAAATTGCCCTTTTACCGACAATTTTTTACAATGAAAACTATATTTTTTGATAATAACAAGCGCAAGGCTGCAAAAAAAGTGTTACTTCGACAGCTTAATTACCTTTCAACTAGCGGTAACTATTTGTTAATCAAGCTATACTGGTATGTTTTAAACCTGCTTTTATGTTTTATATCGTTATATAACAAACAGGTTAACTGGAATCCGGCATCTAAAAATCAGCTTGTTGGCGGACACACCGTTTTGAATAATGTACTGAGCGAACAAAATAATAGCCAGTCTTTACATTAATGAAGGTGTTAACACAAAATTAACCACCAGCCTTTTTGGCCTTATAGCCATCCGCGAGTAACAGGCTGAGCACCCTTTCCCGGAAATCGCCCTGGATCAAAATCTCGCCATTTTTAACGGTCCCCCCTACGCCGCACTTTGATTTTAGTACTTTTCCCAAAGCTTCCAGGTCGGCATCTTTACCAATAAAGTCGCTTACCCGGGTGGTGAGTTTTCCTCCCCCTCGCCGGTCGAGATAAATTTTTAGATTTTGATGTTGCGGAGCAAGGGTAGATGCGGCAAAACCCGTATCGCCCTGGTATTGATATTCAGGATCGGTAGAATAAACAATCTGTGAGAAATCATTAAGTTTCTTTTTACTTGCCATGCGCTATTTATCGTTGATCAATGCCGAAAATGGTATTTCGGGTTTAATATCGCTGAATGATTGTCCGGCAATGATCTTCAGCGCCGAAGGTATGATACTGATCTCGGCGGAATCGCCCATGATCTGTGGCTCGCCATCCAAATGCACCGGACCATCACCGGATCTTTTAATGATAACGTTTTTACCCTTGATGATCTCAACAAATCGCGATTTGTCGGCTGTCTTCAAAAACATGCGCAGGCCGAGGGCAGGAAACAGGTATAATGGAAAGGGCTTAATAATGCAAACATCCAGCAAACCATCCTGCACCGAAGCTGCCGGCGACACGTGGGCATTGTTGCCATATTGCGATGAATTGGCAAAGCTCAGCATAAATGCTTTGCGTTCGTAACTTACCCCATCAATTTCAATCTGGTATATATCTGGCTTATAGTTTAGTACTTCGCGCAGCGAGGATTTGATATAGGCAGCAAACCCACGTGTTTTATCATGCGAAAACACTTCGGCTATATGGGCATCAAAACCCATACCTGCCATATTAAAAAACCATTGCCGGTTTAGCTTAGCTCCGTCAATAGTAGCAACCCTTTGCTCGTTCAAAGCCTGAATAGCTTTGGCCGTATCCATAGGCAGGCCCAGAAAACGCGCAAGTCCATTGCCCGAACCGAAAGGCAATACACCAAGGATAGTATCAGTTCCGGCTACAGCCGAAGCAATCTCATTAACGGTTCCATCGCCGCCAACCGCAATAATATAGTCATATTGACCCAGCCCGTTTTTGGCAAGTTTATGACCGTGAAACGCTCTGTTGGTGAAAACAATGGTGGGCTCAAAAAGATCAGCATTCAGGTTACTTCCGATCAGCTCAGGAACATTATCCTTGTTTTTCCCTCCCGATATCGGGTTTATAATGAATAGCGCTTTACTTTTCAAGCATTTGTATTTTGTCGGTCAAAAGTAAACCCTATTTTCGGCTTTGTGAAAAATTGTTTTATTTTTGACGATTGAAAGTGGACTGATTTGATTGCTGCCAGATAACGGAAGCACGATTGCAACCACGTAAAAAAGTGCTAAAGCCAGTTTCTGTTTTTACTGATGTCAGTACCTATTTTTCCGCTTTCGCGATTGTAAATTTTCAAAATTTTATGCCCTATTTATTTACTTCAGAATCAGTATCAGAAGGACATCCTGATAAAGTAGCCGACCAGATATCGGACGCATTAATTGACAACTTTTTAGCTTTCGACGCCGAATCGAAAGTAGCCTGTGAAACGCTGGTTACTACCGGACAGGTAATTCTGGCCGGCGAAGTTAAGTCTAAAGCTTACCTCGATGTACAAAAAATAGCCCGTGATGTGATCAATCGCATTGGCTATAATAAAAGCGAGTATATGTTCGATGGTAGTTCATGCGGCGTATTATCAGCGATACATGAGCAATCGCCAGATATTAACCAGGGTGTTGACCGCAGTGCCAAAGAAGAACAAGGTGCCGGCGACCAGGGTATGATGTTTGGCTATGCCACCAGCGAGACCGACAATTATATGCCGCTTGCACTGGACATTGCGCATGCCTTATTGATCGAATTAGCTGCTATACGCCGCGAAGATAAGGAGATCAAATACCTACGCCCGGATGCTAAATCACAGGTTACTTTGGAGTATAGCGATGATAACAAACCCGTACGTATAGACGCTATCGTTATTTCAACTCAGCATGATGATTTTGACGAAGAAAAGGCGATGCTTAAAAAGATCAGTGACGATATTATTGGCATCCTTATTCCACGTGTAAAAGCTAAGTACCCAAAATACGCCCACTTCTTTAACGACAATATCAAATACCATATAAACCCTACCGGTAAATTTGTGATCGGTGGTCCGCATGGCGATACCGGCTTAACCGGTCGTAAGATCATTGTTGATACTTATGGTGGTAAAGGCGCACACGGCGGTGGCGCGTTTTCAGGTAAAGACCCTTCAAAAGTAGACCGTTCTGCGGCTTATGCTACCCGTCATATTGCTAAAAATCTGGTAGCTGCAGGTGTAGCCGATGAGGTTTTGGTACAGGTTTCGTACGCTATCGGTGTTGCTCAGCCTATGGGTATCTATGTAAATACTTATGGTACCGGTAAAGTTGGCCTGAGTGATGGCGAAATTGCTGCTAAAGTTGAAGGGCTGTTTGACATGACTCCTTACGCCATCGAAACGCGCTTTAAATTGCGCAACCCTATTTACAGCGAAACTGCTGCTTACGGTCACTTTGGTAAACCACACCAAACGGTAACCAAAGTATTTACCAGTCCGGAAGGCCGTCAGGTAAGCACTACTGTTGAGCTGTTTACCTGGGAAAAGCTTGATTACGTAGAAAAAGTAAAACAAGTATTCGGATTATAATTTTTTGTTCCGAATCATAAAATAAATAGCGATAGGCCCCAAAACCTATCGCTATTTTTGTTTAACACCCTATTTAGCTTCTTTACGCTATTGAATTGCCCATCATTCAAACATTTTGTTAAAAATGCCCGTAAAACAAGCTCCTTCGCAAACTATTTATATCAGCAGAAATATTTATTTTAGTTGAATTAATTGCCAGTTAGCCGTGCCATTTACCTTCTCTCATCCAGCTGCCGTTTTACCTTTAAAATATATCTATAACCGTCCGCCGGTATTGACTTCGCTGATTATTGGCAGCATGATACCAGACTTTGAATATTTTATCCGGATGAAAGACATGTCATGGCATAGCCATACCTGGCCCGGCGTCATGTGGTTCGATCTTCCACTGGGTATCATTGTTTTACTTATCTATAGAACAGTTGTTAAGGATAAGTTGATTGCGCACCTGCCCGCAAGCATCAACCGCCGCTTTTCAGAATTTGAAACGGATAAAAAAGCATACAAGGGATTCACCTGGTACCTCGTAGCAGCACTATGCATCCTTATCGGAGCTGCATCTCACATTATTTGGGATGCATTTACCCACCCTTTTGGCTATTTCGTAGTACACCACTGGACCCTACAGAAAAAGTACGATATAGCCCATCATGGTGTAGAATTGTTCAATATATTACAGAATGTGAGTAGTGCAGTTGGGGCGATGATCATAGCTTTCGCCATCTATCGCTTGCCAAAAGGAAAATTTACCGGCGTTGGCAGGAAACAAATCATTTACTACTGGGTACAAATTGTGGCTATAGCCTTATTTGTATTACTTATAAGATTAAGCCGCGGACTAAGTATCAAATATTATCCGCATGTTGTTGTAACTACAATTTCGGGATTTTTGATTGGACTTATTTTAGTTTCTTTGGTAACCCCGATCAAAAGACAGCCTAGTAATACCGGTTCTGGCGAATAGCACGAAGTACCTTGCGGTTACGCTTATCAGCATAATAATCATTGGTCACTAAAATGGCATGTATAACTCCCGGTATCCACAAACAAAGTGTTAACAGACAACTCAGGATGAGCGCACCAATGCGGCCTGTAGTTAAAACAGCCAGGGGTGGAAATATGATGCAGAGAAAATATCGCATAATTATAAATTAGATACAGGTAGCGCTGAAAAGTTACAGCAAGAAGATTACATTTACGCTGCATCAAACGCTTATAGTATGCCAAATAGCGAAGAAAATCCCTGGCAAATAGTTTCAGAAAAAATACCCTATGATAATCCCTGGATCCGGGTAACGGAATATCAGGTGATCAACCCATCAGGTAACCCGGGTATTTACGGCAAAGTACATTTTAAAGGATTTGCCATTGGCGTGTTGCCATTGGACGAGCATTTAAATACCTACCTGGTTGGGCAGTATCGTTTCCCGCTTAACCAATACAGCTGGGAGCTGCCCGAGGGCGGAGGCGCACTGGACGTTGATCCGCTTGATTCTGCCAGGCGCGAACTGTTAGAAGAAACCGGACTCAAGGCCGAT
This sequence comes from uncultured Mucilaginibacter sp., assembly GCA_903887275.1. GTDB lineage: Bacteria > Bacteroidota > Bacteroidia > Sphingobacteriales > Sphingobacteriaceae > Mucilaginibacter. The sequence continues at coordinate 5,375 of CAISPD010000094.1, read as the reverse complement.
CATTGGCAAGAGCTGCAACGCATGCATCTTTCTAATTCCGTTACCGACGAATTGTGTATTGTCTACCTGGCCCGGGGCCTGCATCAATTTGAATCAGAACCTGAAGAAACCGAGCAATTGGTAGTTAGAAAATTACTCTTTGAGGAGGTTTACCAGATGGTTACCAATGGACAGATCACCGACTCGGTTACCGTTGCAGCTGTGCTTAAAGCAAGGGTGTTGCAACTGGAAGGCAAACTTTAATTGCGCCTGTTTTTAAGTATGGCCACATTACAAAACTTTCAGGCTTTTTAACATAATCAACCAAAAACCTACCTTTGCCCTGATGAGAAAATTGTTCGGCTATATTTTATCACCCATACATTACTTTTTGTTTGGCTTCTTCCTATGCTTTTTCCACCCATTGCAATGGTTTACCTTTAATGTTTTTGGTTATAAGGCACATAAATGGATCGTAGATACCATGAACGCCTTTGTTGTTGGAAGTTATTACGCGCTGGGAAATACGGTGACTTTTGTTAATCAAAAAAACTTACCGATTGGTCGTCCGATCGTTTTTGTCGCCAATCACCAAAGTTTATATGATATACCGGTGCTTATCTGGTATCTGCGTAAATACCATGCTAAATTCATCTCTAAAATAGAATTGACCAAAGGCATTCCCTCGGTTTCCTATAATCTGCGCCACGGAGGAGCCGCCAATATTGATCGGAAAGATCCCCGTCAGGCGATATCAGAGATTGCAAAACTGGGCTCCCGCATGAAAGAAAAAAAATGGTCATGCGTTATTTTCCCGGAGGGCACACGCTCCAAAGACGGACAAGTAAAAACCTTCCAGGCAGCGGGTGTTGCTACCATATTAAAAAAATGTCCCGAAGCACTGGTAGTACCGATAGCCATCAACAATTCATGGAAAATGGTTCAGTATGGTTCTTACCCCCTAAGTACGTTTACAGCGATGCAATGGGAAGTGCTGACGCCAATTGAGCCGGCTGGTATTGCTACCGATGAATTAGTTAAACAGGCAGAAAATGCGATAAAAAATTATCTCGGGCAGGCAGAAAACGGATAACAAGGATTTTCCTAAATATTTTTTCCGTCGATAACTTTAAAGAAATCATCTCTATAGGTATCGCCAACCGGAATTACTTTTTCGCCAATAAAAATTCGGCTGCGCTCAATACTATCTATTTTATTGATCGAAACAATATAAGATTTATGAACACGAATGAAGTGCTTTTCTGGCAGCGCGTCTTCCATTTTCTTCATGTTCTGCAAAGTGATGATACGCTCTGAGGGCGTGAAAATAGAAATATAATCTTTCAGCCCTTCAATAAAAAGGATATCATTCAGGTATACTTTTTGGATCTTATGCTCAGTTTTTACGAAGATAAAATCGCTTAAAAAATCATTTTGCTGAGGCGCAGTTTCCAATTTTATGTCAGGCTTACTGGCCGGCTGTAAAACTGCCTGGGCTTTTTGCACTGATTTAAAGAAGCGATCAAAGGCAATAGGCTTCAAGAGGTAATCGATCACATCCAGTTCATAACCTTCCAATGCATATTGCGGGTATGCAGTGGTAAGGATCACTTTTGCTTTGCCGTTGGCGATACGAAGGAACTGTATGCCGGTTAATTCGGGCATCTGTACATCCAGAAATACCAGGTCTATCCCACCCTGTTGCACCAATTGCAAAGCCTCAATGGGATTAGTGGTAACCTTCACCAGCTCCAAAAAAGGCATTTTTGAAATATAGTCTTCCAGTATATGGAGCGCCAAAGGCTCGTCGTCAACTACAAGGCACCTGATCATATTACAAAACTAAGGTAAATTCGGCGGTATAAGTATCTGGTTTATCCTGTATCTCTAATTTGTATTTTCCGGGGTACAGCAGGTCGAGCCTTCTTTGAACATTGCTTAAACCTACACCACCTTCAACATCACGGTTATTGTGATGCTTTTTGTTTTCAATGTAAAAATAAAGATTGGTACCATTCAGATTAATGATCAGCCTTATTGGTGCCGATGGATCATTAGCTACCCCGTGTTTAAAAGCATTTTCGATAAAAGCGATCAGCAGTAGCGGTACAATTTGCTGGGTTCCCACTTCGCCGGTTATCCGGAAGTCGATAAAAGCATTGTTACCAAACCTGATCTTTTGCAATTCGATATAACTCTGCAAATACTGCAACTCCCGCGACAGGTCAACCTTCCCATCATTACTTTCATAAAGCATATACCGCATGATCTCTGATAGCTTTAATATGGCCTCGGGTGCGGCATCTGATTTCTGATAGGCCAATGAATAAATACTATTAAGCGAATTGAACAGAAAATGAGGATTGATCTGTGATTTAAGAAATGCCAGCTCCGCGCTCAATCGCTGTGTTTCCAAATCGCGTTGAATGCGGGCATTCAGGAACCAATCGGTCCCGAATTTTAAAGCCGTACTAAGAAAAAGAAAAAAGATATTAGTTAAACATGCGCTGGTAAAATAAGATGCAAATGAAGTGTTTTTGCTTCCTTTGTGCTCCAGTAAAACATCTTTAAATATTAACGCAAGGCCATATTTCGCCAATGCCAAAACGATTATAACGGAAACCAGCGCGATGGCATAATACTGGTATTTCTTTCTATCGAGCAGGCGCGGTATAATGTAAAGGTAATTGAGGTAAAACAGCCCTATATTAATAACACTGTAGATACCGAAGATGACCGCCACTTCGCGGGGCGTTATCTTGCTGTTTTCTATCGTGAGGTATACAAAATAGGATACGATGCTAACCCAAAAAACAAGGTGCCAAAATATTTGCCAATTTCTTTTCACTTTTCTAAAGTAATATTTTGTGTATGTTAAAAGTCGACTTTTTATATAAACTGGAGTTTTTATTCGATGAACTGGCTTAATTCTTCGATGAACTGGCAATAAAAGGCAAATAACCGTTCATCTACAAATCGCGCCAGTTGGTCTAATACATTTTAACATCCGAAAAATTAGCTATTCTTTTGTTGCATCAAAAAACACGCATCATGAAAAAGCTGTTTAACAATTCGAATCCGTTTATATTGCTGCTGTTACCTGTGGTATTTGCTTTAGTGATGGGGATAAGTTATCAGACACGGCAAAACAGAGCGTATGACTCAGGGACCAGCAGTTCCCAATCCACTTCACTTTTTTTTAAAGGTGTAACTCTGGTTAAAACTGTTTGTTCAATTGCCAAAGAAAAATTATGGTAATTGATACGCAGGGGCTCAGCTTCAATTTTGGCAATCAGCCAGTTGTCAACGCATTGTCCCTGCAGGTGCCGGAAGGTAGTATATATGGCTTCCTTGGCCCTAATGGTGCCGGCAAAACCACTACAATAAAGCTGCTGCTCAACCTGTTAAAAACAGACCGGGGCAGCATTCGTATTTTTGGGAAGGAACTCCAAAGTAATCGTATAGCCATCCTTTCGGAAATTGGTTCCTTGATCGAACAACCTGCAATTTATAGCCACCTTACCGGTAAAGAAAACCTTTTGAACCGAGCGCTTTTACTGCAGGTTTCAGAAAAACGGGTTAATGAGATACTTGAGCTGGTTCAGCTGAAAAATGCCGAAAACAAAAAAGCAGGCAAATATTCTTTGGGCATGAAACAAAGGTTGGGTATTGGCCTTGCGCTACTATCCGATCCAAAACTTTTGATCCTTGATGAACCAACCAATGGCCTGGATCCAAATGGGATCATTGAAATACGCGAATTGCTGATCAGGCTGGTATCGCAGCATCACAAAACAGTTTTTGTATCCAGTCATCTGTTGAGCGAGATCGAGCGTATGGCAACCCACGTTGGTATAATTGATCATGGCGAATTGTTGTTCCAGGGCAGCATAGCCGACCTGCAGGCGATCAGCCAGCCACAGGTATATATTGAAGTTGAGAATACCGTCGACGCAGCAAACTTCCTGATCAAACAAGGTTTTACGGTGACCGAGATCAATGACGGTCATATCACCATACCATTTGCTTCAAAGATCCAAATGGCCGAGATCAACGCCCTGCTTAACCGTAACAATTACCCGGTTTTCAGTATCCACAAGACCCAGAAAGACCTGGAAAAATTGTTTTTAGATATCACCCAAAAAGCCTGAGGAAATGAAAGGATTTATACTATCGTTCCGTTCGGAGTTCTACAAAACACGTAAGACAGCTGCTTTCTGGAGTTCGATAATATTGCCACTGATTATATGTCTTTTACTGTTTGTAGGATTTTTCAGCCATAGCGATAATCTGTCTAAACAACCAGGCGCTGCACTTTGGTTTCAATTTGCAGGGGCAATACTTGGCGTAATGGGCTCGCTGTTATTGCCGATGCTGATTGTTTTTATCGCTTACTCCGTCAACAATATCGAGCACAAGGCAGAAACCTGGAAAACCTTATTTACACTTCCAATATCCAAATTTTCAGTTTACGCTGCCAAATATCTTTATGCGCTGTTTCTGGTAATTGTTTGCCTGTCACTGTTCCTGCTATTTACGCTGGGCTTTGGTAACCTGCTTGCTGTCGTTAAACCGTCGCTCAAGTTTAACGAGTACCATATGGAAAGCTTCCTGGTACAGATCTATTTCAAATTATTGCTCTCATCATTAGGTATACTTTCGATACAATTTTTACTCAGCCTTTTATTCCGCGATTTTCTTAAACCAATGGGTTTAGGTTTTGCCGCAACCATAGTAGGCGTTATCCTTGCCGGAACCGGCTGGCAATATGCTTACCTGTACCCATATTCGCATGCTATGCTCACCGTTAAAAGTATGCACGAAGCCAAAGGCGGTAATGCACCTGCGATGCCTCAGTTTGCTGTCGACTTGTTTACCAAAGATATTGCAGTAAGTCTCGCGGTGGCAGCAGGTGTTTTTATTATTGGGTACTTTATTGTGCTGAAGAAGAGTGTGAAGTAGGGGTTACCAGGTATCAGGTATTAGCGACTTTTTATTTTTACCTGACTGGTCTGGGTACTACCGGTAAACTCTCATGACCATCTCCGTCAAGTGACTGAACAGCAAAAAGGTAATTATCTTTGGAGTAATTTAATACTACTTGCGCATCAGTCACATAGATCTTTCGCTCCCAAACCGGACTTGTAGTTTCGCGAATAAGTACAAAATATCCGGCCGGCTTTTTGCCTGCTTTTGGGGGATCCCATTTCAATTCAGTTTTATTGCTCAGGGAGTTGGTTACTATGCCAACGTTAAGCGGTTCGGCAGGAGACATGGCCAGGCTGGCTAAAACCGATAGGTTCATTCTCGCTACTTTCTGCACATAATTAAAGTCGACAAAGTCGGGCAGGTCGCCATAATCGGTCCCGTTTTCAGTGCGTACATCCTGGTGCTGC
>CAISPD010000093.1 GCA_903887275.1 uncultured Mucilaginibacter sp. | reverse complement strand
TATCAATTTTCCATTGTTCATAGATGATGTTTTAAACCGGCTATTTGTGTAAAATATCTATCTAACTTGATTAAACTTTATCAATAATTCATCAGAAATATGTTCCTTCGCAAAATAAATCCCTATTGAAATGTCTTAGTAAAATGAGTGTGAACAGACTGCTGCTGCTTTTGCTTTTTTTACCCTTTGCCGGGCTGGCACAAACAACAACTATATCCGGTAAAGTAACTAACGCGGTATCGCTTACCGGCCTTGGGAAGGTAAGCGTTTTTCTAAGTAATTCATCATTTGGTACCGAAACATCCGACGATGGTACATTTCGTTTGGCAGGTGTTAAACCGGGGCAATATACAATAGTTGCCAGTTCGGTTGGTTTTCAGCAATATGTTGAGCAGGTATTGGTTGGGAATGATGCTATCAACCTTAATATAATTTTAAAGCCAAAGATCAATCAGTTACGCGGTGTTGTTATTAGTACAGAAGCTGATTTTAAAAAGAATCTGGAATTATTCAAAAAGCAGTTTATTGGTGAGGGCGAGAATGCAAAGAAATGCGAGATCGTAAACCCGCATGTTATGAACATGATCTATCACAGTCGCAAACTGGAAATGGAAGCATGGTCGTCTGATTTTCTGGTGATAGAAAACAAAGCATTAGGATATAGGGTCAAATTTTTAGTCGATACCTTTTCCAGTTCAGGTATCAGTGATGTAACCGAATGGCAAGGTCAGATCGTATTTGAGGAATTGCCCGGAAGCGAGGCTCAAAAGAAAGCCTGGAAGTTAAAGCGTGCCGATACCTATTATGGGTCGGCAAGGCATTTTTACCGATCGCTCTATCGGGGCAGCCTTACCCAGGATGGCTTTTTGATGTACCGGTTATACCGGGAAATTAACCCTAACCGCCCGAATGAAGTCGTAATAGAACAAAAAATTAAACAATTTGTGCAGCTGCATCAGCGCGACTCGGCATTGTTTTGGCAGGAAAAGGGCCGAATGTCAAGGTATTACCACGAAAACCTGATCCGTCAGCCGCTGGAGCCTTACCAGGTATTTTCAAACACCGACGCTCCCGGCATATTTGCGCTGCATTTTCCGGATTGTCTGTACGTGATATATACCAAAAGGCGGGAAGAAACCGATTTCAGAGATCTGTATCGTCCCCTTGATATGGAAAATTTCGAAACCAGCATCATTACCCTGCGTGAACCCTATGCTTTATTTGATATGAATGGTGTTGTTTTCAGGGGAGTTCCGCTGAACGAAGGCACCTGGTCCAAATCCCGCATAGATGATTTACTCCCTTTTAATTATGATCCGAAGGATGAGTGATTTATTTGTTGAATTAGTGAATTGTTGAATTAGTGAATTTGTGATTTAGTTAGTTAATGAGTTAGTTAGTGAATGAGTGAATTGTTCTATTGCTGGAATTTTATATGACCCAATAAACCAATGCCCTAATGACGCGAAGCAAATGCCCAATGCCCATTGACCTCAATGACCCTTTTTTCTTTTCAGCATAACAACGTACATTTGACTGATAAATACTATGAAGATAATTTATAAAAGCTGGTGGAAGGTTTTAGCCGTGTTGGCTATCGGGTTTACGCTGATTGCGGGATTTCTTTTTCCGGTGCCGGCGTTGCCGATATTGCATGAGACCATCCGCAATTTATATTTCCACGTACCGATGTGGATTGGCATGATGTCGGTTTTTATTATTTCGGTAATCTATAGCGTGGCTTATCTGAATACGGGTAAAGAAGAGTATGATCTGGTGGCTGTAGAATGTGTCAACACCGGCCTGCTGTTTTATAGCCTTGGATTGATCACCGGCATGATTTGGGCCCGATTTACCTGGGGCGAGTTTTGGAGCGGTGATCCCAAACAAAACAGTGCCGCTATTGCCTTTTTATTGTATTGTGCTTATCTGGTTTTGCGTAACTCTATCGACGAAGAACAAAAGCGAGCTAAAATATCTGCCATCTACAACATTTTTGCATTCCCCATTATGGTGGTACTGATATTTATATTGCCCCGGCTTACCGATTCCCTTCACCCCGGAAATGGGGGTAACCCGGCTTTTGGAAAATATGATCTGGATAACCATATGCGTATGGTGTTTTACCCGGCCATGTTGGGCTGGAGCTTAATGGCGGTTTGGATAGCCACCATCAGGTACCGGATTCGCGTCATTGAGCATAAAAGAAATACAATAAATTAATATTCGCCTAACCAATATTTGAGCTTTTTTTGGGAGATTTAAAAAGTCATATCGTATGAAAAAATTATCAGTCCTGTTGTTACTTACCTTATCGTCTATCGCGGCTTTTGCACAGGAAAATTCCGGCAACGGTATGGCTAATGAGTTTTATAAATCGGGTAGGATCTATGTAGTAATCACCACGATCACTGTCATATTTGTTGGTTTAGCCATTTACCTGTTTTCGATAGACCGCCGCCTGAAAAAAATCGAAAAAAGTAATTAGTTCTAAAAAGCAAACTTATTTGGTTTAAACCTCGTTTTAATAGTAGATAGAGGTTGTGTAGTGTAAACACTATCAACTTTTAATTTGCAATATTGGTAATTTTTGTGCCAACTTTGTGCACTTTTTTGACAATATAATAATTATTCAACTAAAAATTATGGCAAATAATAATCCGATCGTCAACCAGGAAACGCATCATTTCTTTGGCGACGTATGTAAGAATTTTGACTATGCTGCACAGTTCACCAAACACGATACCGGCTTGCTGGACCAGATCAAATCGTGTAACAGTGTTTATCGTTTTCGCTTCCCGATACGCAAAGGTGATGGCTTTGAAGTAATTGACGCCTGGCGCGTTGAACACTCGCAACACCAGTCGCCTACTAAAGGGGGTATCCGCTATAGTGAAATGGTTAACGAAGATGAAGTGATGGCACTGGCGGCGCTAATGACCTACAAATGTGCTATTGTTAATGTTCCATTTGGTGGTGCCAAAGGCGGCATACGTATCAATCCAAAAAACTACACCGTACAGGAACTTGAAAATATAACCCGCCGGTATACAGTTGAATTGATCAAAAAGAATTTTATCGGCCCAAGCATTGACGTACCTGCCCCCGATTATGGTTCTGGTGAACGTGAGATGAGCTGGATCGCCGATACCTACGCTACTATGAACCCCGGGCAACTGGATGCGATGGGTTGCGTTACCGGTAAGCCTATAGCCTTACAGGGTATACAGGGCAGGCGTGAGGCAACCGGTCGCGGTGTAGCTATTGCCGTCCGCGAATGCGTGAGTGTTGCCGAGGATATGAAAAAATTAGGCCTGCAGCCTGGTATCAGTGGTAAAAGAGTTATCGTACAGGGTCTTGGTAATGTGGGCTTCCACACGGCAAAATTTTTGGCCGAATTTGGTGCCATTATCGTAGGCTTATGCGAGTTTGAAGGTGCTATTTATAACGAGGACGGACTCGATGTGGAATCGGTATTTCAGCATCGTAAGGAAACCGGATCTGTTTTAGGTTATAAAGGTGCTAAAAAGGAGTTTACCAATTCGCACCTTGGTCTTGAGCAGGACTGCGATATTCTGGTGCCGGCTGCATTGGAGAACCAGATAACGGCTGCCAATATCAATAATATCAAGGCAAAGATCATTGCCGAAGGCGCAAATGGTCCTACCTCACCAGAGGCAGAAACCGTATTTTACAGCAGAGGCGGTCTTATCATACCTGATATGTATGCCAATGCCGGAGGTGTAACTGTATCGTATTTCGAGTGGCTGAAAAACCTTTCGCACGTTGCTTTTGGCCGTATGAACCGCCGCTTTGAAGAAACTGCCAATACCAACCTGGTTAATATGGTGGAAGGGATAACAGGTGTTGCATTGAGCCCTCTGCAACGTTCAACCATTATCAAGGGTGCTTCCGAATTAGAGTTGGTAAACTCGGGTCTGGAAGATACGATGATCCGTTCTTACCACGAGATCAGAGAAACCTATAAAAACACCGAAAAGATAGACACACTCCGTACCGCGGCTTTTGTCGGTGCTATCAATAAGATCGCAGTGTCGTACAAAAATCTGGGTGTTTGGCCATAAATAATGAGCTTATTTGTATAGAAAAAGGCGGGATATCCCGCCTTTTTTGTTTTTTATCTATCCTTTAAAAGCGCCAAATCTCCTTTTTTATGCTACTTTTCACTCTTTCGTTTATTATTAAAAAATATTTACCCCTACCTTAATTCAATAAAATAATGTGTTAACAATCAATATTTTTTTGAAAATAATTAACAAAATATTAATAGTTTGCACCCAATTTATTTATGGAAAGAAGAAGATCGAGACGATCTAGGCGAAAGGCAAAAACGACTTTTAAAAATATAAAGCCGGCCCTGGTGCTAAAGTTTATCATTTATGCATTTGGCGTTTTCTCATACTTTTACTCTCAGGACCAATACGCTGCTACGCTGGTTAGTTTGCAAACGCTGTTGATCATAGGCGTGGTAACCGGCTTAATATCTTCACTTATTCTGGAGCGAAACTACGTTTATTATATATTTACGATCGTTCTTTTTGGTAGCTTATTTACCGCAATTTTTTTAAAACTGAATTCAAGCTTTGCTGATAAAAAAGAGGGAAAAGTTAAAGTGCGGATACTAAGCAAGGCCCTTAAATCAGTCAATACCGAACATTCGCATGTTACTATTGAATACAATGATATTTACCGGGATATTGAAATAGACCGGCTTCAGGAGTACCTGCTGGCTAATTCGGTCTTTATGGAACTTACGGTAAAAAAAGGCGGCCTGGGGTATGATATTATAACCTACAGCGAATTGGTTAAATAATACCCTGAGATAATCTGGAATCATTCTAAATAATACAATTGTCTTGCAATAAACATTAATAGCAAACCGTTTTGTATTTTTGTAAACCGGAAAAATATCAAAACCTGCAGATGAAAAAAAGTTCAATTTTTGGTTTAGTAGTTATTGCAGTAGCCATAGCCGTTATTATCAGTACCTACGCCAGTTCCAGTACCTATTCGTCTTTTAACGAAGCTAAAGAGACAAACAGCGAATTACATATCATAGGGCACCTGGACAAGAAGAAAGAGTTGTATTACGACGCCACGAAAGACGCCAACTATTTTTCGTTTTTTATGACGGACAATAAAGGGCAGGAGTGTAAAGTAGTATTCAGCGGTACCAAGCCTGAAGATTTTGAGCGTTCGCAACAGATTGTGCTTACGGGCAGGATGTTAAATAACGAGTTTCACGCATCAAAAATTTTGATGAAGTGCCCATCCAAATATACCCAGGACAAATTAGAAACCACCGAGGTCTCGGCAAAAAAGGCCGACTTATAATTTGATGACTACAGAATTTAAAGGTGAACACCTACTACCGGGGCAAATTGGCCAGTTTTTCGTTGTACTAGCTTTTGGCTCGGCCCTGCTTTCTTTTTTAAGCTATTACTATGCCACAACTACCAAAGATGGCAAGAATGATTCCTGGCAGTTTTTAGGGCGTATCGGCTTTTTTTTAAACTCAGTATCGGTACTCGGTATCGGTACTTGTTTGTTTTATGTACTCTATCAGCATTATTTCGAATACCATTATGCCTGGGCCTATACCCAGCGCTCCCTGCCGGTATATTACCTGGTTTCAGGATTCTGGAACGGACAGGAGGGCGGCTTTTTATTATGGACCTTCTGGCAGGCGGTTTTAGGTAATATATTGATTTGGAAGGCACGTTCATGGGAACGTCCGGTAATGTCAGTGATCGCTCTCTCGCAGGTAGTATTGGCGACAATGGTGTTGGGTATCGATGTATTTGGCGTTCGGTTGGGCAGCTCACCGTTCCTGTTGCTGCGTGAGGCGATGGATCTTCGCGATTCGGCTCCAATTTTCAGGACCAATCCCGAAATGTACCAAAACTACCTCAGCTATATCACTGATGGGCAGGGTATGAATCCATCCCTGCAAAACTATTGGATGGTGATTCACCCGCCTACGCTTTTTCTGGGTCTGGCTGCTGTGGTAGTGCCCTTTGCCTATGCCATTGCCGGGTTATGGCAAAAGAAATATGTAGAATGGATAAAGCCAGCAATCCCTTATACCTTATTTGCAGCCATGGTATTAGGAACCGGTATAATTATGGGTTCCTTCTGGGCTTATGAATCGCTTAATTTTGGTGGATTCTGGGCATGGGACCCTATCGAAAATGCTTCGGTATTTCCATGGCTTACCTTAGTTGCTGCCCTGCACGTGATGATCGTTTTTAAAAATACCGGTCATTCATACATTATCGCAGCCGTTCTTACACTGGTAAGTTTTGTTCTTGTTTGGTATTCGTCATTCCTTGCCCGCAGTGGTGTTTTGGGTGATACCTCGGTACACGCCTTTACCGATCTGGGTATGTTCTGGCAGCTGGTGATCGGTATTCTGGTCTTTCTGGCATTATCCGTATATCTTTTGGTATCAAGATGGAAAGCATTGCCCCGTTCACAAAAAGACGAAGACACATATTCACGTGAATTCTGGATGTTTGTTGGTTCGGTTTTTCTGGCCCTTTCCTGTCTGCAACTGATCGTTGTAACTTCAATACCGGTTTGGAACGCAACCTTCGGTACCAAAGTTGCACCACCAAATAATGAAGTTGCCCTGTATAACGTGTTTCAGGCAGCATTTGCTATTTTGGTAACCCTGCTGGCAGGCTTTACCCAGTTCCTGAAATACAAAAAAACCGATCCGGCCAAATTTCTGCCTAAAGTGATCGCCTACCTGGTGCTCGCTGCTTTGGTTGCAGCTCTGATTGTTTATGTTACCGGTTTATATCATTTAAAGGCGGTATTTACCATCCTGATGATCGGTTCTGTATATTCTGTGCTGGCGAATGGTAAAATAATGGTCGATGCTTTCAAAGGTAAGTTTAAACTGGCCGGCTCAGCCATTGCGCATATTGGCTTTGGTTTGCTGCTGATCGGCGCCCTTATATCAGCCGGAACAAGCAAAGTAGTTAGTGAAAATAATTCCGGACAACAGTTTACCACCGAAGTAACAAAAGAAACCAATCCCCGCGAAAATATCCTGGTGTACCGTAATGAGCCTGTTAAAATGGGTAATTACATTGTGAATTATTTAGGAGATTCTATATCGGCGCCAAATCACTTCTATAAAGTTCTATACCAGGAAGTGGATAGCACGGGTAAAATCAAAAATCAGTTTTTGCTCGAACCTAAAGTGCAGGTTAATAAGGGCTCGGGAGGGTTCACTGCTTCACCAGATACCAGGCATTATTTGTTCCATGACTTGTATACCCACATCACCATGACCAACTCTTTGTCGGTGAACGAGAACCAGCAAGGATCGGAGGCACACGGACAGGAAGATGATGATAAAAATTACGATCCACCGGTTCCGCACCAGATAGGCGTTGGTGATAC
>CAISPD010000092.1 GCA_903887275.1 uncultured Mucilaginibacter sp. | reverse complement strand
GTATGCGCACATCAGTTACTATGGGCATGCTGTTTTTCTCGTTTATCTTGCTCTTATTGACCGAGAGTTTGTATGCGACCGCGCCTGTAAGTAATATGGCAACGATAATGACAACGTGTTTTGTTTTCATGTTGATTATAGCGAATTATAAAAAGTATTTAATGTGCCACCCGCTTTTTCCAGGTCAATTATGGCCTGGAAATAGCTGTAAAGTGAATTGAGATAGCTGTTCTGTGAATCTTTGATCGAATTTTGCGCAGTGATCCAGTCGGCTAGATTTGTCGTCCCTTTTTGATATTGCAGGTCGGTCGTCTTAAATACCGATCGTGCCAGATCAATATTGCGCTGGTCATCCCACAGGTTACTTTGTGCCTTGATCAGCTTTGTTTTGGCATTTTCATATTCTAGCTGGTATTTTCCTGCATCCAGTTTCAGGTTCTCTACCGCGTTCAAGCTTTTATACCTGGCCTGGTTGTATTGGGCGTTGCGTTTGAAAAAGTCAAACAGTGGAATATTAAGTTTCAGGCCTACAGCAGAGAATGGGTTAGGGTCGCTGAAGGCAGGACCGATGGTTTTGCCAAAACCAACCGCGCCGTATTTCACATACCCGGTTAATTTAGGTAAGGCACCCGCCCTGATCCTGCTTTGGTCAATTTCCAGCAATTTGGAATTCACTTCTGAAAGCTGGTAATCTGTTCGTTGACCGGCTTCGAACGGCTTTACAGCCGCTTCGGTTACTACTGTTTTGATCACATCTCGTTGGGATACACTGTCAACCGGCAATTTGTCACCAATCGGGTATCCCATTTCATATTTAAGCTGGTTTTCTGAAAGTGTTAAATTACTTTCGGCTATACGGATCTGTGAAACGGCATTGTTATAATCTACCGTCACTTTGTCCAGGTCTTTTTGCAGGGCAACGCCTTTTTTAACCTGCAGTTTGGAAATACCAATTTGCTTCTGATAGGTGTCCAGGTTGCCCTTTAGAAGGTTCAACTGCTCCCTGTAAACATAGATCTGGTAATAGGCGTTGCTAATATTGTAGATGATTGTTTCCTGGCTCTGTTTGATATTGAGATCTGCCTGCTGTTTGTTATACTTATTTGCCTTTAAGCCGGTTAATAGTGACTGGTCATAAATAGTCTGATCCAGTTGCGCGGTGCCATTGGTATTATATTTTTGCGTAAATGCAATTTTTATAGGTACCGGGCTGAAAGCCCCGGCTGGGATAACGGATTCCTGCACTTTTAAGTTATCGTCAAAAGTACCGGATACACTGAGTTTAGGCAGGTAATCCGCCAGTGCCTCTTTAGCCTTGGCATCGGCTTCTTCCTTCTCATTTGCATAAATCACCGTGTTTCGGTTGTTTTTTAAGCCGTAATCAATGCATTCTTTTAAATTCCATTTTTGCTGTGCAAATAGCTGGAATGGGAGAAAGCAAATAAATACCAGTATTCTATTTTTTTTCATTCTGCTGCTTCAAGTACTTTTATCCCCGGTGCCGGGTTATTAATTTGATACCTACAGCTGTAAAATTATTCCCGGCAAAGC
>CAISPD010000091.1 GCA_903887275.1 uncultured Mucilaginibacter sp. | reverse complement strand
TCTCACGGCGGCTTCAGGGCAAAGGCGCCGCGCAATTTTCATTGCCATGCCCGCATGTATGCCAAACTTACGTGCCTCATAGCTGCATGAGGCTACCACACCCCTATCAGACAAGCCGCCAACCAACACAGGCCTGTCAACGAGGCTGCTGTTTAAAAGGCGCTCAACTGAAACAAAAAAGGTGTCAAGATCGAAATGGATGATATTTCGATGAGGTTCTTCCATTGGAATACTATTTAATTTAGTATTTGCTAAATTAAATAGTATTTTTGATTTGCAATGAATTATTTACTCCCCGGGAAATAGGTTAGATTTTTCTGCTGATGGTAAATTCTATTAATTGTTCTACTGAAGTACGGGCATCAGTATCAGGAAACTCGTGTAAAATTCTGAGGGCTTCATCTCGGTAATCATTCATTCGCTGTGCTGCATAATCCATGCCTCCGCTTGTGCGAACCAAATCGATAACCCAGCGTACCTTCTCCATATTCTGGTTTTCGTTTTTTATAATATTGATGATCTTTTTCTTGTTTTCAGAATCGACCTTACCAAGTGTATAAATCAGCGGTAGCGTTAGCTTTCTTTCCTTAATATCGATTCCCCGCGGCTTACCTATTTCTGCCTCTTCATAGTCAAATAAGTCATCCTTAATCTGGAAGGCAATACCGATTTTTTCGCCCATCAGTTTGACCCTGGCAATCAGCGCTTCATCCTGTGTAGTGGTAGTGGCACCGCATGCGCAGGCCGATGATATCAGTGAAGCTGTTTTTTGCCTGATAATTTCAAAGTAAATATCTTCCTTAATATCGAGTTTGCGGGCTTTTTCAAGTTGCAACAACTCACCTTCACTCATCTCAAGAATGGTGCTTGAAAGTATATGCAGTAATTTATATTGCCCGTTCTTAATAGAAAGCTCAAGGCCTTTGGCAAGCAGGTAGTCGCCTACCAAAACTGCAATTTTATTTTTCCAAAGGGCATTTATGGAAAAGAAACCACGACGTTTATATGAATCATCTACTACATCATCATGCACCAATGTGGCCGTGTGCAATATTTCTACAAGCGAAGCAGCAACGTAAGTTCCTTCCGTAATATCGCCACAAAGTTTTGCCGAAAGGAACACAAACATAGGGCGCATTTGCTTGCCCTTGCGGCTTACAATATAATGTGTAATACGATCGAGCAAAGGAGCCTTACTTTGCATAGACTTTTTGAAACGGATTTCAAATTCGTCCAGCTCCTTTTCTATCGGCTTTTTTATTTCGTCTAAACTTAAGTTCATTTTCTACTCTCCATGCAGGTTGGCGAAGCAATTTGTTCCGGCAACCAACGGTTACAGATAAAGCACGAAAGTAAAGTTTAAAGTGTATAACAAAAGCCTGAATGCAAAACCTTCATTTTTCGCCATTAAAACCATCGATTTAAACAGGTTTTAACCCGCCTTTAGTTCATTTTTAAGCTTAATAGGTATATTTCGCCATGGTTACAGGTGAACGGAACATTATACTGCAGAACAAACATGGCAGGGCATTTTTAGCTGATATTATATACAGAAACGACGGTGTTAAAAAGCCGATAGTTATTTTCAGTCACGGTTACCGAGGATTTAAAGATTGGGGGCCTTATAATCTAATAGCAGAAAAATTTGCAGAGGCAGGTTTGGTGTTTGTAAAATTCAGTTTTTCGCATAACGGTACTACCATCGATCATCCTGAAGAGTTTGTTGATTTGGATGCCTTTGGCAACGATAATATTTCGATAGAATTAGATGACCTTGATGTGGTAGTTAACTGGGTATGTTCATCTGCCTTTCCTTTAAACGACATTGAAATTGATAAGGAGCGCATTTATCTTCTGGGCCATAGCCGGGGAGGCGGAATTTCGATATTAAAAGCCCGCGAAGATAAGCGCGTTAAAAAGCTATGCACCTGGGCCGGTATAAGCGAAGTAAGTAAGTATTGGACACCCGAGCAAATGGAGCAAATTAAACGCGATGGTGTAATTTATTTACCTAAC
>CAISPD010000090.1 GCA_903887275.1 uncultured Mucilaginibacter sp. | reverse complement strand
CATTCTTTTGGTGTAGGCGATATTCGTTTTGCTGTATATGATTGGATCTTGGATCCGGCAAAAGCAAATAAATTCAATATACAGTTAGGCTTGGGCATTAAATTGCCAACAGGCAATTATAATTGTCAGGATTTCTTTCACATAACCAAAATTAAAAAGAGTACGGCCTGAAACGCTGGAGTTCATTATACTTTATAACCAGCTCAGAGGACGGGCATTCAAAGGAAATGCCGAATTGGCCGAAGTGCTTGGTTTTAACTCACCAGCTTCTATAACGGAGATCATCAAGAGTCGTCAAAACATTGATCCTGAAAAACTCAGAATTTTTAAAGATAAATACAAAGAAAATATAAATTCTGTAAAAAGTGCTATCAATAAGATCCCTGTTTCGCAGAGTTTTGAGGGAATACCCATGTATGAAGTTGTAGTAACAGCTTCCGGCGTTGAAGTTTATAAAGATATCAATGACACCACTCCGATTGGTCATATGAACTTTCCGGGTATCGAAGACTGTGATTTTGCATTACCTGTTTGGGGTCATAGTATGTATCCGTACCTCGAAAACGGTTCGTGGGTGGCGCTGAAAGAAATTCATGATAAAAAAATATTGCCTGGCGAAGTTTATTATATCGAATGGGGTGATTACCGGATGTATAAGCGGCTTTTGGCCGGCGACAGGGATGGCGAAGTTATTGCCCATAGTGATAATGTGACCGAAATGGTAGGTAACCGGCTTAAATATGCTCCGTTTGTTATTAAGATAGATGATATCAAGAAATTATGTCTTGTAAAGGACATTCATAAGAAGCATAATCATTAAGGGATATTGGTTGGTGATCAGCTATTAATTGTGAATCCCTGTTTGGCTGTTGCTTTTTGAATTAGTTGGGATATTTAGTTTTGGTCAAAAATAGTAGATTCGTATTGTCTCTGACCTGAGGCGAAATAAAAAATAGATTTGATGAACTTAAAGATAAACCGCTTGCAGCATGTTGGAATACCCGTTACTGATCTGGGTGTTTCTGAATTATTTTACCAGAAGCTTGGATTTAGCAATGTGATGGCGGCTGAATTTGAATATAATGGTGGCAAAGGAAAGGTTGCGATGATGCAATTGAATGACATCATCCTCGAACTTTACCAGATGCCCGAAGCTGAGCTGGAGGAGATCAGAAGCAGGGGGAATGGGCATATAGACCATATTGCTTTTGACGTTGACGACATTGATCAAACTTATACTACGCTTAAAGAGGCAGGTTATACTATGCTCGAACCCGGGCCGGTTTTTCTGGCATTTTGGACCAGGGGATGTAAATATTTTAACATTGCTGGTCCGGATGGAGAGCGACTGGAGTTTAACCAGATTTTATAACTATTTGTACCTCCCGCTTCGTATATCAACAGCAAGCTATTTAAATAAACTTCTACTTTTGCAGGCATGAAAATTCGGCTCGCCACTCAGGCTGATATACCAGGTATTATGCAGATCATTGGCGAAGTAGTGCCGCTGATGATAGCTTCCGGAAATTTCCAATGGGATGATACCTATCCCAATGCCACAGTTTTTGAAAATGATATAGTGGCAGGCGAACTATGGGTTGTAGAAGTTGATGGTACAATTGCAGGCCTTAGTGCAATTACTACGGAGCAATACCCTGAATACGCTGATGTGGGTCTTGATGTCAATGAAACGGCTATCGTTACCCACAGGCTTGCAGTAAGTACACGCTTCAGGGGCTTAGGAGTGGCAGCATTACTGATGCAGCAGGCCGAACTTGTTGCCAGAACAAGGGAAATTAAAACTTTGCGCGTCGATACCAACTCGGCCAATAAGGCTACCGGTGCTTTATTTCCCAAAATAGGCTACCGTTTTGTTGGTGAAATGAAACTTTATTTCAGGCCCGGGCTTAGTTTTTATTGCTACGAAAAAAGGCTCGACGGCAAATAAGTGCGATTCAGGCTTATCAGGCAAATAATGGCTCAGTTTTTCCTCTTATTTTATTTTGTAACCTACTGATAAATACCGTTAAAACACGGATTGACCGGTAATATTTTATACGCTAGTTTTGTATCGTTTAAAGGTGCAGTTTGTGTTTTAGCAATACTACATGCAATAACCTTATTATTTTTTGTAATTTCATGGGTATTGATTTTTTTGATCGTGAACCAAGCAGTACTGAAATGCCTGAACTGACCCCAGAAACTAATATTGCCGGAGTCATCGTTGCCCTTGAGTCCATAGTAGCCGAATGCAGCTTGCAGAAGAGTAGGGCAGGCTATTTTGCAGCTTTATACCTTAAGGTGACCAAAGCTGTAAAACAAGCTATTGATACACAGCAGTTTCCAGATGGTTCGCAACTGGAAAAGCTGGATGTGGTTTTTGCAAACCGGTACCTCGCTGCCTATCATCAATGGAAAAATAACAAACAGCCAGGTGGTCCCTGGCAAGTGGCGTTCAATGAAGTTGAGCACGGCTCCGGAATCATATTGCAGCATTTATTATTAGGTATTAATGCTCATATTAATTTTGATCTGGGAATTGCTACCGTGGTGGTATGCGGCGGAAAGCCTATTGATTCGCTACGGGCTGATTTTGATGCCATCAATCTGATCATTGCCAGCCTTACCAACGAGGTATTGAGCGAGTTAGGTCAGGTTTCGCCTATGCTTTCTTTACTGGGCTTGCATGCTTCCAATTCAAATTTTGCCCTGATACAATTTAGTATCGATACCGCCCGTGATGGTGCCTGGAGTTTTGCCGAGGAGCTTTCCGGTAAAAAGACTGCCGAACGCGAACCATTTATTGCGCAGCGGGAATCAACCATAAAAAAACTGGCCCAAAAACTGCTTAACCCACCGGGTTTGGTCAATATGACACTCTGGTTTATCGGTTTATTTGAATGGAAGCCCGTGAGAAAAGTGATCAGTATCCTCAATGAATTTCACAAAGAAAAAATAATGATCAATAGCTAAAGTTGTACAAAGCAAGGCTTCGGTTAAGCTATCAACGGAAGAACGCCGAAGCTGAATACGGCCAGCCGGGTTTAAAAAATAGTTTTTTTGCATCTCGCTAATATTCGTGGCTATTTTCTATTTTTACCAGATAACCCTTTTGGATCGTATGAAAAAATTAATGATCGTTCCGGCTTTGTTGCTGGCATGCAGCAGCCTGATGGCGCAGAATAATAATGTGCTTACTGCCAGAGAAATTAAGGATCGCTGGATATTATTGTTTGATGGGAAAACAACCAATGGTTGGCACTCGTTTCAAAAAACATCGGTAGCACCTGGCTGGTCTGCCACCAATGGTACATTGCAGCTGGATCCCAAGGTGCAGGATTCTGGTGGTGATATAGTAACCGACGGCGAATATGATAATTTTGAACTTGCCATTGATTGGAAAATAGCCGAAGAAGGAAATAGCGGCATTATTTTTCTGGTAAATGAAGACAAACAATACGATGCCACCTATCTGACCGGGCCCGAATATCAATTACTGGACGATAAAAAGGCTGATGATAATAAAAAGCCAAGCCACCTTGCTGCATCCTTATATGATATTATTCCTGCTGAAAAGGAAGTGGAATTGCCGGCCGGTGAATGGAACCATACAATCATTAAGCTGAAACACGGGGAATTAACTTTTTGGCTTAACGGCGTTCAAACGGTAAAAACACGCCTTTGGGATACTAAATGGGACGAATTGGTAGCCCAAAGTAAATTTAAAACCTGGAAAGGATTTGCAGCTTTTCACAAAGGCCATATCGCTTTGCAAAATCATGGCTATCATATCGAATTCCGCAATGTTAAAATACGTGCTATATAGTCCGGAAGCAGTTTTTTGGAAAATGATCGTTGAAACAAAACCGGTAGTATTTCGTATAAGTTCAACATTGTTCATAAAATCTTGCCAGTGAAATATATTGTGATCGCGCTATTGGTTGTTACCAGCATTTTTATGGGTTGCCAAAAAGATTCGGGTGTTGCTGTAAACATTAATACAACCGATTTAAATGCGATCAATAATCAATTAAAGGGAGTTTGGGTTTATCCTATTGTTCCGCAAAACATCGTTGAGACAGCTTCAGGCGCAGTTGACTGGCAATTGTACGGCACATCACCAGCCTTTCAATTTGATGGCGGCTCTCATGTTAGTATCATTAAAAATACGGACACTACTTATAAAGGAACTTATAGCTTAAGTACCAAAAGCGGCGTAGTTTACATAGATATTGTTTACCCAGGCGGCAAAGATGTTCAGTACAAGCTATTGGCAACAGATGGAAATACGCTCAGGGTCGAAAATTCAGCACCCTATGTTGGTTCAGACGGAGGTACAACTACAGTTCAGCGCCAATTGGTTTCAGATATCACTTTGCAAAAGCAGACCGCTGCAGATATTTCCGGTAAACTTGTTCGCGTTGTGGTTATCAGCAATAAAGTATATTATAACGTTTCGGTTGCAGTTGTGCATACCAGGTTACCTAAACCTGCGGATAGTACTATCGTTTTAAATACTAAATTAAATACCCTGGGTACTTATACCTATGAATTTGCCGGACAGTCTGGCGACCAGTTGCATGTAGATGTATTGGGCGACAACACCAAGACTTTTTTCTATGCCTTTAGCGGCGGTATCCCTTTGGCCGGTGCAGTCACCAGCGATTTTCAGGAAATAAAGACTACTTCAGGCTGGTTTGTTCCCTGATATTTTTCTTTTTTAAAAAATCCAAATCAGCGTAACTTATTGAGTTTGTATGCGTAAAAACCTTTGAATAACCTATGTGGTTATCAAAGGTTTTTGCTTTTAACTCTTTTAAAGGTTTTTATGGAATTTGTAATACTATTTCTGATCGTAGGCATCATTACTGTTTATTTCATAGCCCGTTATGAAAAAAAGGGCGTCAACGAAGAAGAAGATATTTTAAGGGCCAATAAAAACGTGCCGCCGCTTTTTATGCTACGGTCTGCAGAGTTAAAAGTAAATGCCATCAAGTCGGCGCTGACCAGCGATTGGATGGCTACAAGCGATGTAAAGCAGGTAGCAGATCAACTTGAAACTTTGATTGAGGATTATAAGAATCGCGAGATCACCCTGGCTATTTACTATACAAAACTAGGCGCCCTGCTCATCAAAGTGAACGAACTTAAAGGCGTTCCGGCAGAGGCTTAATTTATTTCAATTTTTTTCCTGCCTTCAATCTATTCCATAGGATTGAATTCCTGTTTGCTTTTAATGAGGCTTTGACTATTATTGCAGAAAATCCCGGTTATGTCCGACGACGCGATAGTAAAACGCCTTAAGATCATTGTAAAAGAATTAGGCGGTCAGCAGGCTCTGGCTAATGCTATCGGTGTCGATCAGGGGTTTATCAGTAAAGTTATCAACCGCAAACAGGAAATGAGTTATTACCTCATCCGTAAACTCTGTTTCCAACTCAAATATTCGCCCGAATGGCTGATCATTGGTACAGGCGAAAAGAAACTCGACAAGCCTGATTCGGCCAAACTGATCACCGAAATTCAAATGCTGCGCACCGAAGTGGATATTTTACAGGCCCGTATGCGCGTATATGAGATCGAACTCAATGAATTGCGTGAAGGGTTGGAAGGCGCAGGGCACAAGGCGGTAGGTTGATACAGGTACTTCCATTTCTCCGGATAACAAATCACCAGTTAACTGATCGTATTTTGTAGAATTAAATTCATTTTTTAAACATTTATTTTGAATTTTATTCTGTTAATGGTTATTTTTACTGTATGGTTAACGAAACGGAGTTGCTGCTTGATAAAACCGATCTGCATATATTAAGGCTGATGCAGGAAAATGCACGCATCAGTAATGCCGATCTGGCAAGGGAGTTAGGCATGGCGCCATCGGGTGTATTGGAGCGGGTGAAAAAGCTGGAACAAAAGCAGGTGCTGTTGCAATATACTACCCGAATCAATCCTGCTGCTTTAGGGCAAAAGTTACTTGCTTTTATTTTTATGAAAGCCGCTGATAGTCCGGGTTGCAATGATACCGCTAAACAATTGGCGCAGATACCCGAAGTACAGGAAGTACATCATGTAGCAGGTGACGATTGTTACCTGGTTAAAGTACGCACCTATGATTCGAGTACGCTTATGGAATTGATGCGGAGTAAATTCAGCAAAATACCTAATTTGCTGAGCACACGCACTACGATCGTACTTGAAACTGTAAAAGAACAACAACAACTGGTAATACCGCAAATATAAAACAATGGCTCCTGCCCAAACCAAACATGCCTCAACATTAATGGTAATTATTGCTTTTGCAACTGTTTACCTGGTTTGGGGCTCTACTTACTTTTTTATCCGGATAGCTATACAGGGATTTCCACCATTGCTGATGGGGGCAATTCGCTTTCTGACAGCCGGTTCGCTGATGCTGATCTGGGCCATCATCAGGCGGGAAAAGATATTTAACCGGCAAAGCCTGGTGATTTCGGCCATAGTTGGCATCCTGCTTTTAGGAGGTGGTAACGGCTGCGTGATATGGGTTGAACAAACCCTGCCCAGTGCTATGGTTGCTATCCTGGTATCGGCTGCACCCATATGGTTTGTATTGTTAGACAGTAAAAACTGGGGCATCAATTTCAGAAGCCGTTCAACGTTGATCGGGCTGGTTATAGGTTTCATTGGTGTTATACTGCTTTTTGGTGAACAGATGGACAGCATGCTGGCCGGAAGTAATGTAGGCGCAAAACTTTTGTCTATGGCGTTATTGATCATTGGTTCAATTTGCTGGTCGGGCGGGTCAATCTATTCCAAGAACCATCCCAGCAAAGGGTCGGCAGTAGTAAATGTTGCCTGGCAAATGATCATTGCCGGTATCGTGTTCCTTCCGGGCAGCTTGCTTAATCACGAATTCAATGATTTTCACTTGAGTCAGGTTCCGGCACTTTCCTGGTTTGCCTTAATGTATCTGGTAGTTTTTGGATCAATAGCCGGGTTCAGTGCTTATGTTTGGTTACTACAGGTTCGTCCAACTACACAGGTTAGTACCTATGCTTATGTTAACCCTGTTATAGCTGTTATACTGGGTGTTATTTTTGCCGGCGAGCATATTTCCTGGATACAAATTGTAGGGCTGGTGATCATTTTGAGCAGCGTATTGCTGATCAATTTGAGTAAATACCGGAAATCGAAAGTAGTGCCGGAAAATATACTCCAAAATGATCCCTTGGATATTCCATTGTCAATGGAGCAACCCGAGAATTGATAGCTGCGGGTTTGGTCAATTGAAAGTTTCAGGCAAAAAGGTAGTCTAACTGCCCGGTGTACAATTGATGTTTGATCTCGGTTATTGCTTTGAGTAAACTGCTGCGAAAGTTCAATTCATTAAAGCACTTTGAGTGCTTAAAATTAAATCTTTCCTCTTCGGCTAAACAGCCCAACAGTTGCTCTTTAGAATGTGCATTTTCTGAACATTTCTGATAGATGACAAAATAAGCCAGATCGGTATCATGCATGGATTGGAAACTGGCCAGTAAAAACAATTCCTTATATTTTGGCAGATCATATTTTTCCATATCAAGCTCGGTAGATAATTTGATAAAATACTCCGATGCTCGCACAGATTTCTTGTTAGTACGGGGCATAAAGACGGCCATAGTTTAGTGGTTACTCAGTTACCAAACATAATATATAAAGCCCGATGAAAAAACCCGTGTTTTAACGGTATTTTCAATTTTTAATGGGAAATTTCGGGTTCTGATAAAGTATAATTTTATAATTCATCGACCTGAACATCCTTCAATTTAATCCCGATATTATTTGATAGCTGTTTATTTTAAACTAAAATTGCAATACTGATCATCAGCAACTTTTTTAATGGACGCAACTCAACAAAACAATATTTTACAGGTCGATAATTTAAATGTGTACTATGGCACCGTACAGGCCGTAAAAAATGTTTCATTCCACGTGCAACAAGGCGAAATATTTGGATTACTCGGACCAAACGGCGCCGGGAAAACCAGTACGCTAAGTGCCATAGAAGGGTTGTTCAGGCAGCAATCGGGTACGGTTACTGTTGCGGGTTATGATACGCTGAAAGATCCCCGATATGCGCGTGCTGCTATGGGTGTTCAATTACAGGCAACCAGTTTTCAGTCTGAATTGAACGTTGTTGAGATTTTGGATTTGTATGCAAGTATCTACGGCCGCACCCTTGATAGCACGGAATTGCAGTTATTGTTGAAGGAAATCAATCTGGCGGAAGCCGAACATAAAAAATTCGGACAGTTGTCAGGGGGCCAGCAGCAGCGTGTTTCGTTGGCAATTACTACAATTCATGACCCAAAATTGGTTTTATTGGATGAACCTACTTCGGGTCTTGATCCACAATCACGCCGTCAATTGTGGTCGCGAATAGAAGGGATTCGGGAAAAGGGTAATGGTGTAGTTTTGACCACCCATTCGATGGAGGAGGCCGAGGCGGTATGTGATCGTATCAGTATCATTGATCATGGTGTTATCATCGCAACCGGCACACCCCAATCGCTCATAGACAAACATCGTAATGACCCCGAAGTGATTGCTGTTTCGCGACGAGGAAAAATTACGCTTGAAGATGTATTTATAGCCCTTACAGGCTCAGCTATAAGAGATTAAATTTTTACCCAAATACTTGAATATGGCGATTACTTTACCAAAAACCAGTAGCGTTCTGGCAGCATTACTCAAAGCAGATTACCTGGTGTTGTGGCGTAACCGGCGTGCCAGTCTTATGGCATTACTAATGCCGCTTATCATTGTGTTTTTTTGGAAAGGTGCTATGCCGGGAGCCTTTATCCTGGCGAATGCGATCACACTCGGCATTATTTCTATTGGATTGATGGGATATGCCAATGCCATAGCACGCGACCGCGACAAGGGTGTTTTTCAGCGATTGCGGGTTTCCCCGCTACCGCTGTGGACCATAATGGCAAGCAGGCTTTTGGTGCAGCTTTCGCTGATCTTACTACTTACTGTTCTGGCATTTATTGCAGGATACAAGTTTGACGGAATTACAATGCCGGCTACAAGCTATATCATTACTTTTTTTATTTCGTTAATAGGTGGTGCACTATGCCTTAGCCTGGGTCAGGCTATAGTAGGGCTATTAAAAACGCCCGAAACAGTCAATTCTACAACCAGGCTTGTGTATCTTTTATTTATTATGACTGGTATGCTGGGCCAGTTTAACTATTTTGGTCACGAATTTAAAGTGATAGTTGAATGGGCGCCTTACGGAACTCTGAAAACAATTCTGGCCGCCGGGTTAGATCCTGCCCGGTGGGACAATCATGTCAGTGAATCATTGTTAATGGCTATTGGCTATACCGTGATTTTTTCTATTATTGGTATCAAATGGTTTAAATGGAGCGTAAAGTGAGCGCTTGATCGGGCATAATTAATGTGCCCGATTAAAAGTCTCAAAACTCCGGCGGTACCTCCGATCCCTTGACCGGTTGTTATTGTAAAATTTCAATATAATCTATAGCTTAGTAATTAAAAAATAAAAGCTTTATGAAACGATTGTTATTTCCCCTATTGGTATTGCTTTTATTTTCCTGCCATCATCCCGTACCGAACAACAGTATCGAAATAGGCAAAACAGATAGTGTTTATTCTAAAACGCTGGGCGAAGAACGTAAAATATTTGTTTACCTGCCGCCTGCAGCAAAAGATACCAATAAGCGATTCCCGGTTTTGTATTTGCTGGATGGCGACGATCACTTTGCCACGGTTAGCGGTATCGTTAAGTACCTCGCCGAAAACTCCGTAGTTCCGGATATGGTGATCATTGGGATACCTAATACCGATCGTACGAGGGATTTGACGCCCACCCATTCGCTGCTATATCCTGATGGCAGTAAAAGCGATGATCTGAAGACTTCGGGAGGTGGTGAAAAATTTGTCGCTTTCATTCAAAAAGAGTTGATGCCTCACGTGGATTCAGTTTACCCGGTTGCATCGTATAAATTGTTGATTGGCCACTCATTTGGTGGATTAACGGCAATGAATATCCTCATTAACCACAGCAACATGTTCAATGCCTATATAGCTGTTGATCCAAGTATGTGGTGGGACAAGCAAAAACTGCTTAACCAGTCCCGGCAAGTGTTTACTCAGCAAAAATTTGCTGGTAAGTCGCTTTACATGGGTATTGCAAACACCATGCCTTCGGGTATGGATACTCTGCAGGTTCGGATAGATACTACCGGAACGACATTTCATATTCGCTCTATATTGCAATTGAAGGATATTCTACAACATAATAAAAGCAATGGTTTAAAATTTAACTGTGCTTATTACAAAAATGACGACCACGGTTCATCGCCGCTGATCACTGAATATGATGGTTTGCGTTTTGTCTTCAACTATTATAAAACACCCCAACCTGTGTTCGACCAGTTATACGATAAAAAAAATCATGCAGATGCTGCAAAAGGTTTTACCGAACATTACCTCGAAGTTTCTAAAAACCTGGGATATACCGTACTGCCTCCCGAAGATCAGATCAATGAATATGTTGGTTTTCTGGCCGGATCAGGGCAAGCTCAAAAGGCCTTGCAATTACTAAATCTCAATATCAAAAACTATCCCAAAAACGCCAGTGTTTATGATAGTTTGGGCGATTTTTACAAAGCACAAAAAGACAAGACAAGAGCGATTGCTGCCTATGAAAAAGCACTTTTGCTAAAAGAAACAGCAGAAATCCGAAAGAAGCTGGAAGAATTACAGGGCAAAAAATAGTATATATTCAAGCAAAGTACCTACTATGAGGGTATCAGAAAGGGATGCCCGATTTATTTGCAGAACATACTTTTTATTTTCGCTGATAGCTGAACTTTGCCGGTAGATTTAATGACGTTATTGAACGAGTTTCAGGCCCTTGAGTTTGGCGTGATCGAAATACCGATATTTGAAAATTAATTTAATACCTTTTGGTATTTTACTATCTTTAACCATGAGTAAAGCCCAGCGAACCAAAACATTCATTACAGAAAAAACGGCGCCGTTATTTAACCGCAAAGGCTATGCAGGAACATCATTAACTGATATGACCGATGCCACCGGACTAACCAAGGGTTCGATCTATGGTAATTTTCAGGATAAAGATGAAGTTGCCATGGCTGCATTTGGTCACAATATGGCAAAACTGGTAGAGCAGGTACGGGCCTTGCAGGTATCAGAGCGTACGGCTTCGGGTAAACTCAGGGCATTTATTTATGTTTATCGAAACGGTTTGAATGCTCCGGTACTTTCCGATGGTTGCCCGATCATTAATACCGGGACCGAAGTAGATGATACGCACCTGGCTTTAAAAGAGAAAGTAAAAGACGCCCTTCTAAGATGGCATAAAAGTATTTCGGCAATTATTCAACAAGGAAAAGTTCAGGGCGAATTCAGGCAAAGCGTCAACAGTACCAATTTTGCATCATTGATGATCGCAATTATTGAAGGTGGATTTACACTGTCGAAAATATCGGGCGATGCAGCTTATCTTGAGCAAAGCCTCGATCATTTGGAAGAATTAATTGCAGATACCCTTATACAGCATTAATATTTGATCGGGACTTTAATGCCCTGATCGCCTGGCTGAATTTGATATCATCGAACAACCTAAAATCCTGCCTTAGATACCTACCGATATGCAACAAAATTTTGACAATTTTTTGCTTATAAATACACCTTGAAAGCAATAGAAATTTAATATGTTTGCGCACACAATATGTTATAACGACATATTATTATATCTGTAACGAGGCATAAAAAAAGAGAAAGTTTGGGGCTTTCTCTCTTCTTCTCAATAATTAACTGAACTCATAATTAAACCATAAAGAACGTGGTGTGGTTGTTAGATTGATAATAATGAATCTGTTACAAATATATATACTATCGGCTTTGTCGTGTAATATATTTTTATTATTTCATATTATTATTTTTCAACATTTAGCCTCTAAAAGCCTGTTTTTGACGCCAAATGTTAATAAGTGTCTTAACCAAACAGACTACTGCTCAGGTACCGGTCGCCGCGGTCGCAGCAAATAAACACGATCACGCCATGTTCCAGTTCTGCAGCCAGTTTAACTGCTGCGGCAGCTGCGCCACCGCTACTCATTCCCGCAAAAATACCTTCAACTTTAGCCAGCTTTCGTGTCATTTCGGTTGCTTCATCCTGCGAAATATCCCTTACCTCATCTACGCGGGCAGGTTCAAATATCTTAGGTAAATAGGCTTCCGGCCAGCGACGGATCCCTGGTATGGAAGAACCGTCGGTTGGCTGGCATCCTACAATGCGGATGTCTTTGTTTTTTTCCTTCAGATAGTGCGAGCATCCCATTATTGTGCCTGTTGTTCCCATTGCACTTACAAAATGGGTGATCTTTCCATCGGTATCCCGCCATATTTCGGGGCCGGTTGATTTAATATGTGCCTTGTAGTTATCCGGATTGGCAAATTGATTCAGAATAAAATATTCGCCGGTAGCAGCCTTTTCTTCTGCGTAATCGCGACAAGTTTCTATGCCATCCAACAATGTCACTTTTGCGCCAAATGCTTCCATTGCCAGCGTTCGTTCGCGTGTTGAGTTAGATGGAAGTGCCAGTTCTATTTCCAGACCATATAAACAGGCGATCATAGCCAATGCTATACCGGTATTGCCGCTTGTGGCTTCAATAAGTTTCGATCCGGGTTTTATGTCGCCACGCTCCAATGCGCTGCGGATCATATTTAAAGCCGCGCGGTCCTTTACACTACCACCGGGGTTATTACCTTCAAGTTTGCCATAAATAGTAACATTGGGGTTTGGATTGAGTTTTTTAAGCTCTACCAGTGGGGTGTTCCCGATCAGGTCAATTATGCCGGCCATTGGTGGTTGGATTAGTTGTAGAGGTTGTATTGGTTGTATTGGTTGTGTTGGGTGTTGATTTGGCGAAAATAAGCGCTGGTTTATGAATTAGCAGCAGCTCGGAAATACCTAATCTTTGATTTTTTCTTTCAGCAGGCTTACTTCGTGCGTATGGTATACCTTGGAGTATGGAGGAACGCTTTTTGTTAGCCAAACGTTTCCGCCGATAATACTTCCTTCGCCAATTACAGTTTTACCCCCGAGTATGGTCGCGCCTGCGTAAATAACTACGCGGTCTTCAACTGTAGGGTGGCGTTGGGCTTCTGAAAGGCTTTTACTGACACTTAAGGCACCAAGTGTAACACCCTGAAATATTTTTACATGGCTGCCGATAACACAGGTTTCACCAATAACAACACCGGTTCCGTGGTCGATATGAAAATGGTCGTTGATCTGCGCCGCAGGGTGAATATCAATACCTGTTTTCGAGTGTGCATATTCAGTCAGGATACGTGGTATTAACGTAACGCCAAGTTTATGAAGCGCATGTGCAAGTCGGTAAAATGAAATAGCATAGAAACCCGGATAAGCACGTACCACCTCAAATTCACTTTTTGCAGCAGGGTCGCCGGCAAAGGTAGCCTGTATATCGGTATTGAGCATCCGGTAAAGCTCGGGCAGATCATTGAAGAAAGTTTTAGCGATCAATTCATTGTCTTTGTGCTCGCTTCCACGTGTAAAATGCAGTAATTCACGAAGTTCAGCCTCCAGTTTTTTAAATTCCGCTTCTAACTGATGTACAAAGGTGTACATCTTGGTCGACTGTTCAGGGTACAGTAACCTGATCACCTGCAGGGCCCATCCGGCAATTTCCTTATTGGAAGGAACTGCGCCGGTCATTCGCTGTTTATTTAAAATATGCTGGTAAAACTCTTTGTTCATCTCGCTGGTATGCAAAGGGTTGCTTGTTGTATAACTGGTCACAAGGTAAAAAAAAGCTGCATTATTGGGGTCTCTTTAAAGTCAAAAACACCGGCTGGGGTACAGGCTTATTTTGCCTGCTATTGAAAAAAAATGCGCTGATGCTTTTTAATATTGATTCTGCAATTGATAGTATATTAGTTATCCGCATAGTTTAGTGTGTTTCCCCTAAGAACGTCAAAAAGCAACTTATAGTTACATCATTTTTTCTACGAAGCATTTAATTTTTTCCGCAATTTCGCCATTCCCGGTTTTTCCGGACCGGCTTAGTTGATATTTAGCCCTCCGATAAAGCTGAAAAATATCAACTGTTTTTACTTGCAATTATACCCGAAGCAACCGACGGCAATAATATTTTGAATTTATTACCTGCCAGGCTAAAATACCGCTAAAACAGTTGATAATGGGGCTAAAGGGCAAATCGCGTAAAATTACGCCGTAAATACCGTGTTTTTCACGGTATCAGTTTACTGTTCAGGTAATAACTTAGCATTATATATCAGCGCAATATGGAAAAATGGGATTATTATATCTCGGGTATCTGGAAAACGAAAGCTGAAGGGCAGGAGTTTATTTCCGATGTTTTTCTCCATACTGCTAACGATGGTTTTGGCAAAGGTGTAAAAACAAACAAAGACGAAGTTGTTAAACTGTTGGTCAATGGAGCTAACATCACAACCATTACCTGGAATTATCACCTGATACAATGGCGATATGGCGCCCGGGTTGAGTTTGGTGCCGAAAATGGTCATACCTGGTTGCAAACCGTGCCGGAGGCTGCAACTTTTGATGATCTCGAAAGTTCTATACAAATGCAGTATATACTGGCTGATGCGGCTATACCAAGTGAAAGTCATTAACTACCTATAAAACTTGTAATTGAAAACGTTCTTCCTTAATTGGCAGGGCGTTTTTTTTATTCAGGAAAGTTGAAGTGGAGCTGTACTTAGTTTAAATTACCATTAAAAAGCCGGATCTGTCCTGAATTTGGTTAGCCAGAGACTCTACGGCAATTTACTTCAAAGTTCTTTTCTGGAATAATTCCTGTTTGCCATCATTCTGTCTGGCTATTGCTTTATCAATTGTACAATAAAGTCTTCGAATGCGGGGTCGGCATAATTTGCCCGGTTTAAATGCTTAAAAGCAATGAAGCCTTTTTTATTGATAACCAGGGTTGTAGGTATGCCTTCGTTGTACAATGTATGAGGCACATGCAAATCGTCGCCTGCGTAAACAGGTATTGTGTAGCCTTTAGCCTGCAAAAATTTCGTTGATTTTGTAAGATCATTGTCAACGTCTACCGCTAAAAAAACCACATTCGTATCGTTCCTGAACTTTTGATAAAGTGTATTAACAGAGGGCAGCTCTCCCCGGCAGGGCGGGCACCATGTGGCCCAAAAATTAACAAATACCACTTTGCCTTTTAGTTGCTGCAGATTTATCACTTTACCATTAATATTTTTCACTTCCATATCAGGAGCGGGGCCAAAAAATTGCCCCGAACCTGCTGCGGGAATTTCGGGCTTGAAGAATCCCACAGCCATCAAACCCATGATCAACCAACTTTTTGCTTTAGGGCTGAAGATCAATAATGCAAAAAGGGCAAACATCAGGATAGTTGATAATTGCGACCATTTGATCCTGTTTAGTATCATCAGGGGTAAATATAATTCAATTTATGGTTTCAGGAACTTCCATACAGGTACCGCCAAAACAGCACCTGCAGTTGTAGCTGTAAGGTATATCCAAAGGTACTCGGTATGGCCCGAAACAATTGCCGGCGCCAATGATCTGGCGGGGTTCATTGATGCGCCGCAAATAGGCCCGGCAAACATGGCTTCGAGGGCTACAAAGCCGCCGATGGCCAGCCCTGCAAACATGCCTTGTTCTTTGCTTCCCCTGGCTACGTTAAAAATAACCAGCACCAGGAAAAAAGTTAAAATAAATTCAAGCACGAAGGATTGCAAACTACTGCCTGCAGGGAATGTGCCGCCAAGTAACTGGTTTGACGGAAAGAGTATTTTTAGGGTAAAGCTGGCAGCAATAGCGCCAAGCAACTGGCTGACAATATAAGGTGTTAACTCCCGCAAAGGGAATTTTCCGCTTATGGTAAAAGCTATACTTACAGCCGGATTAAGGTGGGCACCAGAAATTTCGCCAAAAGCATAGATCATACTCATTACTACCAGACCAAATGTTATGGCAATACCGGCATGACTGATACTTCCATTTGTTTGCTGGTCAATAACAATGGCACCCGTTCCGGCAAATACCATCGCATAGGTGCCTAGTAATTCGGCGATATATTTTTTCATTTAAATTCTTACCTCATTTTTAACAAAATCTCGACAATAGTCTCTGATCATATCGCGCACCCTCCTGAATTCATTGATCACCTCTTCGGGGCTACCGCTTGCCTTGGCAGGGTCGGGGAAATTATGGTGGAACCTTTTAAAATTGCCGGGTAAATAGGGGCAGTTTTCATTGGCATTGTCGCAAACAGTGATGACAAGGTCGAAAGGTATATCAAGATACTCGTTTACATTATTTGAGGTGTTTTTTGATATGTCGATACCATCCTCAGCCATTACCTGTATTGCTTTTGGATTTACGCCATGGGTTTCGATACCTGCGCTGTAAACCGATGCGCTGTTGCCGGCAAAATGTTTCAGATAGCCATCTGCTATCTGGCTTCGGCAACTATTGCCGGTGCACAGTACTAATATATTTTTCATATTTCTTTTTTCAATAGGATAGCGGATTGCGGGCAAACGAAACTAAATTCCGAAGACTGTTGCATGGCCGGGGGTACTTCGCTACGCTCAGTTTTCAGGTAATCTTTTTTGATAAAATAATCAGGTGCGGTTTCTGTCAGTAAATAGATCGCTTGCAGCCCTTTACTAACAGCCAGATCTTCGATCTTCTTTAATAGTTCACCTGCAATATTTTTATTGCGGAATGCTGCATCAACGGCGACAGATCTTAGCAATCCATTATTTTCATAGATTTCAAGGCCGGCAACGCCAACGATAGTTCCGTTTTCTTCGGCTACTAAAAAGTGGTCCAGCTCAAAATGAAGATCCTTTGTGGGTAATTTTTCGGTTGCCAGTAGCGCGATAATTTCTGCGCGATGCCCCGAAGCTTCTTTAATTTTCATAACCAATTATTTATCCTGATCTTCCAAAGCCTGCTCTTCATGCACTCAACAACACTTATTGGGGCCGTTATATGAACCAAAAAATACATTTAACTCGTCCTTTAGCATTTTCCAGGCTATAGGCTCAATACAGTAACACGTAGTAACACCTTCGATGGTGCCCTGTATCAGTCCGGCATTCTTTAACTCTTTCAAATGCTGCGAGATTGTAGCCTGTGCCAGACCTAAATCATCTACCAGCTCACCGCAAATGCAGGCATTGGTTTTGACCAATTGCTGTAAAATTGCAATGCGTGCCGGATGTGCTATCGCTTTGAGCATTATTGCCAGTCGGTTTTGTTGTTCGGTAAAAATCTCTGTTTTTGTTGCACCCATATCTATCGCAATATTACGATAAATATTTAAATAAAAAAAGCAAACGTTTTTCAAACATTTGCTTTAGATTTTCAGAATAAACAAGGGGATGAGAAGTAGTTCGTTTATTTTTTTTCTGCGGAAGTTTTCTTTGATAATATATTGGCGGTGATAAACACTTTTGCTATCAAAAGACCGGTTATCAGGTATATATTGTAAAGAACAGAGGTATCACTATCTGCTACTTTGGCTGTTTTGTTATAAAAGATGATCAAAATAAGTACACTGAATGGAATGATCAGCAGATCTATCAAAAAGGAGAGTAATAATTGCTTCGTTTTTCCTTTAGCATATAAGTTTAAAACAAAATTGTTGGCAAAATAACAGAAAAGCGAATAGATGATCAGTAAAACAGCCAGCTCGGTATTGAAGGCATTATCTGTGCCCGATGAATAATATATTTTACTGAAGTTAAGGATGAGGAAAGGTAACCAGAACCGAAGCATCGAGTAAGATAATATCCCAAAGAAAAGCGCCGTACCCAAAAGGTGTAACAAATATTTAAGTGTAACCGAAGCTGTTTTATCCAATTGTGTTGATTTCATAGCCAAACATAATAATTAGTTTAAAATTTGAGACACACTTTTAAAATTTCACCAGCAGCAACAATTAATACCAGGTAAAACTGCAAATCTAAATAGCGCAGGTTTTTTTTACAAGTCGGGGTATTTAACCTTTTGCTTTACCCTGCGTATAAAGGCTTTTAAACAGCCCTAACGCTAATTTTTTTACGTGGAGTTAACCGAATCTGCCGAATTATTAAAATTGATCATAGAAGGCACTAATGCCGGTCTATGGGATTGGGACTTTGAGACCGGGGAGGTTTTTTGGTCCGAAAATTTCTATGAACTTTTGGGCTATAAACTTGGTGAGATACCAGCTAATATCGAAACTTTTTTTTCCCTGTTACATCCCGAAGATAAAGTGTTGTTATCCAAGGCACTTGACACCCATCTGAAGCGAAAGAAACCTTACCGGGTAGAAGCCAGACTCAAAACCAAAGACGGTATTTATAAGTACTTTGAATGTACAGGCAAAGCTGTATTTGAAGATGGCAAGCCTGTTAGGATGGCTGGATGTAATATTGATATTAACGAAAGGAAATTGCTGGAGAACAAGCTAGCGGAAAGCGAATACCTGTTATCGGAAGCAGGCAGGCTGGCCAGAATGGGAGGATGGGAGTTTGATTGTGTAGCAAATAAAAGCATCTGGTCTAAAACGGTTTATGATATTTATGAACTACCATACGACCATGATCTCGAATTCGTAAATCCTTTCAGTTATTTCCTGCCCCCTTATGACGAGATGCTGAAAACAGCTGTCGCTAACTTACAGAGCCATGGAATGATCTGGGATCTGGAATTGCAGATGCTGACTGAAAAAGGACGTGTTATTTGGGTGCGCTCTTATGGCGAACCTGTTTTTAATGAAGCGGGCGAACTGCAAAAAATGCGCGGCGTATTCATGGATATTGAAAAATATAAAACCAATGAATTAGCGCTTAGTCATTCGATAGAGGTGATGACGCAAAGCAATTTACAGTTGAAGAATTTCACTCATCTTATTTCACACAACATCCGCAACCACGCTAACAATATTGCTACATTAACATCATTTATTGATGATAGCACCCTTGATGAAGACAATACAGATCTGTTTCACAAGATCGAAAAAGTATCACAGGGATTAAGTACCACCCTGGATGACCTTTCGGCAGCAATTAAAATTCAGGAAACTGAGCTCGGTTCTGATACATTATATTTTGCGGATGTGATCAATAGCGTGCTCGGCGTACTTGAATTTGACCTGGAGGCCAATAAGGCTATTGTGCACAAAAATCTGTGGACAGAAAAAGTATTGTTCCCGCGGTTGTACCTTGAAAGTATTGTGATGAACCTGGTTACCAATGCTTTGAAATACCGGAAAACTGACGTCGCTCCGGAAATTAATCTGCGGACTTATACTGATAGAAACGACTGTGTTGTGTTAGAATGCCAGGACAATGGGCTCGGTATCGATCTGGAAATTCATGGAAAAAAGCTATTTGGACTTTATAAGACTTTTCATATTGGCAAGGATTCACATGGGGTAGGACTGTTTTTGATCAAAACCCAGATCGAATCACAAGGCGGTCAAATCACTGTAGAAAGTGAACCAAACGTAGGCACCACATTCAAAGTGATTTTCAAAGCCAAAACCTGAGATCAAAAGCTTAATTTTCCTCTTCGTCTTCGGTTACGATCTTGTTGTTGTAATCGGTTTTGAACCGTATTGGGTAGGCCGAAGCATCTTTTGGGTTGAGATAGATATACACGGTGTATTTTTTACCCGGAACCAGCGATAATACATAATTCTTGTTAAGGCCAAATCCCTCTGAAACTAAAAAACCCGGGTTAATGCGATTGAAATAGATAAAGGCATTTCTGTTATCGTTACTAAATCCTTCGAAAGTAACATCTTTACCCGCGCCCTGAACCAATACTTTTTTAAACGCCTTGCCATCGCTTGCTACGATAGCTTTTTTGTCTTTATCGATATAGGCTATATCCGGTCTCTTTGAGCAGGAAACGGCCATGACCAACAAAAATCCGACAACAAAATAGTGTAATATTTTCATCGCTTTATAATCCTGAAATGCGCTTGTAACAATACGCTGATAAAGATATATCTTTTTGAATTAATGAAATGCAAGTGTTAAATTGCGTCAAACCGACACATATATACATTCCTGATTTTTATGAAAAAGCTTTTTATCGTTTTGGCTGGCGCGGTGGTGTTGACAGCTGCTTTTAGTTTTTCAATCATCAATTATGGAGGCACAAACGCTGCATTAACGATAGCACAAACTGAAGCAGGGTTTGTTTCTGGTGTAAAAAATAGCGCAGGCGATATTGCCTCATTTAAGGGTATTCCCTTTGCAGCGCCGCCGGTTGGCGATCTGCGCTGGAAAGCTCCTCAGCCAGCCAAACATTGGCAGGGCGTAAAAAAATGTGATGCATTCGGACCAAGCCCGATGCAGGCAAAGCCGACACCTTTTATGGTTTATACCTCTGAGTTCCTGATCCCGGAAAAGCCGATCAGTGAAGACTGTTTATACCTGAACGTTTGGACCGGAGCGAGAAGCAAGACCGAAAAGCGTCCGGTTTTTGTATGGATATATGGGGGCGGTTTTACCAGTGGCGGCAGTGCTTGCCCGATATATGATGGTGAAGCACTGGCAAAAAAAGGTGTGATATTTGTTTCAATCAATTACAGGGTAGGTGTTTTTGGTTTTTTTGCTCATCCCGAGCTAACCAAAGAATCTAACAGTAAAGCTTCGGGCAACTATGGCCTGCTCGATCAGCTTGCTGCTTTACAATGGATCAAAAAAAATATTGCAGCTTTTGGTGGTGACCCCAACCGGGTAACTATTGCCGGACAGTCGGCGGGCTCAATGAGTGTTAATGCGCTGGTAGCATCGCCATTGACCAAAGGACTGATCTGTGGTGCAATTTCCGAAAGTGGCTCTTTTACTGTTAATAATCCAACATTGCCTGCGGTGTCGTTAGAGGTTGCCGAAGCGGCTGGTGTAAAAGCTGCCGATAAAATTGGTGCAAAATCGCTGGCTGATTTAAGGGCTCTGTCATCCGAAGATGCTTTGAAAAAGCTTAACGGCAGATACGCCCCAATTGTAGATGGCTATGTATTGCCCGAGCCAATACCTGCAATTTTTGCCCATAATAAACAGAATCACGTGCCGGTAATTACTGGATGGAACGGTGAAGAGTTTGGTTCAGGTCCGGTTAAAAAAGAAGATTTTATTAAACAGGCGCAACAACAGTATGGCGCCGATGCAGATAAATTTTTAAGTTATTTTCCGGCTAATACTGATGAGCAGGCAATAATTTCGGCCGGGAAAGTTAGTCGCGATCTGGTTTTTGCGCTCTCGGGTTATAACTGGGCAAATATCCAAAGTACCCAAAATGATGCTCCCATCTATGTTTATAATTTCAATCGTAAAGTCCCGGCTGCACCCGATTTTGTAAAATACGGGGCTTTCCACACAGGCGAAGTTTGTTATGTGATGAATAACCTGAAATTCTTAAATAACCGACCATTCGGGTCTATTGATCATGCGCTGGCAAACCTGGTATCTGATTACTGGGTAAACTTTGTTAAAACAGGTAACCCAAATGGTAGGGGCTTGCCCGATTGGCCAAAGTATAACGCCAGTGAAAACCTGGTCAAGGTGTTTGATGCAGAGTCGAAAAATGAAAAGTTGGTTGATAAAGATGCATTGGATTTTCTATTGTCGAAAGTTGGTAAATAATACAGCGGTTTACTGCGCTGGGATTTATTTACTACGTTATTAAAACACTATTTTTGTGCGGGCCGGTTTGGGCCCGATCATGATCAGAAATCTTAAGATAGACGACTTTATTCAATTGCCCGCATCCATCGCGGTTGCGGATGTACGCACACCTGCCGAATTTGAAAAAGGGCATATAGTAGGTGCATTTAATATCCCATTGTTTACCAACGAAGAAAGGGTTGAGGTAGGTACCACCTATAAACAACAAGGCCGCGAACAAGCCATTTTACTTGGTTTTGATTTAACAGGTTCAAAATGGTCGGGCTTTATCAAACAGGCCCTTGAACTTTCGCCTCAAAAGAAAATAGCATTGCATTGCTGGCGTGGCGGTATGCGAAGTGGTGCAATGGCCTGGGCACTTAACTTGTATGGCTTCGAGGTGTTTCTGCTGGAAGGCGGTTACAAGCAATATCGCCGTTGGGTTATAGATCAGTTTAATGTAACACGTAACCTGCTTATCCTTGGCGGTATGACCGGTTCGGGCAAGACCCAGGTTTTGCATCAGCTTAAAAGCCGGGGAGAACAGGTGATAGATCTGGAAGATCTGGCGCAGCATCAGGGTTCGTCTTATGGCACCATGAACAAGCTTGTACAGCCCAGCCAGGAGCAGTTTGAAAATGAACTGGCATCGCGTTTGGTTGCAACCGATCCTGAAAAGCATACCTGGCTGGAGGATGAAAGCATAACTATCGGTAAAAGATTTATTCCGAAAGCACTTTGGGAGCAAATGCGGGTCGCAACAATATTCAATATCAAGGTTCCACTGGAAAGCCGTATTGAATTTTTGGTGAAAGAATACGGTAGTTTGGATAAAGAGTTCCTGATTGAATGCACTACCCGGATTGGTAAGCGACTTGGCCCTGAGCAAACTAAAAATACCGTGTTAGCGATCAATGAAGACAGGATGGCTGATTTTATCAGGCAGGTACTGGTTTATTATGATAAAACTTATCGGACCGGATTGTCAAAACGTTTGCCGGAAAATATTCAAGAGCTTGAATGTCCGGGAAATGACCCGGAAACTAATGCAGATCTGATACTACAAAGTTTGAGGCAATATTTGGCCGGGCCATTATTTAGCGAATAAAATGATACAGGAAGAAATTAAACTAACGCAATATTCTCACGGTGCCGGCTGCGGCTGTAAGATCAGTCCCGCTATATTGGATAAAATACTTCATAGCCCGATCAAATACCAGCCCGATAGCAATTTATTGGTGGGAAATGACAAACGCGATGATGCTGCAGTATTTGATCTGGGCAACGGTACGGCACTAATTTCAACTACCGATTTTTTTATGCCGATTGTTGACGACGCATTCGACTTTGGACGCGTTGCTTCAGCCAATGCCATCAGCGATGTTTATGCTATGGGTGGCAAACCAGTTTTAGCAATAGCAATTTTGGGCTGGCCTATTGATAAACTACCGGCAGCAATAGCGCAAAAAGTATTGGAAGGTTCGAGAGCTATTTGTGCCGAAGCCGGCATTAGTCTGGCTGGCGGCCACAGTATTGACTGCCCCGAACCTGTTTTTGGACTTGCGGTAAACGGACTGGTTGATATTAAAAATTTAAAACAAAATTCCACGGCCACCGCTGGGTGCCGTTTATACCTTACCAAATCGCTGGGTGTAGGTATACTGACCACGGCACAGAAAAAAGGTATTTTACAGGACGGGCATGCCGCACTTGCATTCAATAGCATGGTGAAATTAAATAGCATCGGCGAGCATTTGGGCAAACTTGATTTTGTAAAAGCGATGACCGATGTAACCGGTTTTGGTTTACTGGGTCACCTGGCCGAAATGTGTGAAGGCAGTGGCTTGAGTGCTGTCATTGAATTTGAAAAAGTGCCTAAGATCGACGCTATCGACTGGTATCTTGATCAGGGAAGTGTACCGGGCGGCACCAACAGAAATTGGTCAAGCTATGGAGATAAGATACAGCCGCTTACCGAAAGGCAACGCAATATTTTGGCGGACCCGCAAACAAGTGGAGGTTTATTGGTTGCCGTAGCACATGAGCACGAACATGAATTTGAAACTGTACTCAGAGAATATGG
This sequence comes from uncultured Mucilaginibacter sp., assembly GCA_903887275.1. Taxonomy (GTDB): domain Bacteria; phylum Bacteroidota; class Bacteroidia; order Sphingobacteriales; family Sphingobacteriaceae; genus Mucilaginibacter. The sequence goes on along the minus strand of CAISPD010000090.1, from coordinate 34,530 downwards.
TATACCCGAAGAAAATATCAAGCCATTTGGCTGGTTGCAGCAACAGGACGGCGGCAAACTTATCACGGTGATCTGATCGCACCCCGCATCATTTGGGTTTGTGCATAATTGGGGCTGCTATGGCCTTTTTTTAGTTTAACTTTGTACGCGGTATCATTTTACAGGCGGTTTATGGTTAAAAATATACTTTCTATAGTCTTGGCAATTTTCCTGCTCATTCCAGTTGCATTTTTTTGTGGAGCGGCAAGGGCTCAGGAATCAAAAAAGAAGCACCATTTGCCTACCCTGAAAACCGATACGATAAAAGCGCCAGCCTTCAGGTTTCGTACTGTAGTTATTGATGCAGGCCATGGCGGCAAGGACCCGGGAGCCCATGGTGCCTATGCCAAAGAAAAGAATGTTGCGCTGGCTATCGCAAAAAAATTAAAAATAGTATTGCAACAGCAACTACCCACACTGCATGTGGTGATGACACGCTCAACCGATAATTTTGTTGAGTTGCACCGTCGGGATGAAATAGCTGCTGAAAATAAGGGCGATCTGTTCATATCTATCCATTGTAACTCTTCGCCTCAGAAAGTAAGCTCAGATCATGGCGTGTTGCTGCTGGTTTATGGATATCACCGAAAGGAAGAACAACTAGAAGCGATCCAGGAAAACTCGGCGGTTTATCTTGAAAAGGACTATCAAAAAAAATATAGTGGCTATGGGGCAAACGATGCTATAAACACCATTGTATTGAGCGCATTTCAACAAAAATTCAGGAAGCAGTGTATTAGATTTGCTGACCTGGTAAACAAGGAGTTTAAAAATACGGATGGCAGATACAGTCTTGGCGTGAGGGAACAAGGTGTACTGGTTTTGCAGCAAAGTGCCATGCCTGCGGTACTGATTGAAACCGGTTATATAAATAATCCCAAAGATGAAGAGTACCTGAGTTCTGACGATGGACAGGATGCTATCGTGCAATCAATAACCAGGGCTGTAAAAAAATACAAAACGGAATTGGAGACTCAACCCTGATCCCAAGCCTTGTTTTTGACGAAACTTTAAACTTTAATTATCGATAAGCCTATTGTTGATTGTAAAATCTTAATTTTATAATCAAACATTGGTTCATGAAAACGCTTAATTCCTGGTCGCGCCGCGAATTTTTACGCGCCGGATCAATTGGTGCCGGGGCACTTGCATTGTCTAATACCCTTTCGGCATTTACACCTGCATCTAACAAAAAGCTTGGTATTGCACTGGTTGGCCTGGGTTATTATAGTTTTGGACAGTTGGCTCCGGCCCTGCAGCATACTAAGAACTGTTATCTGGCTGGCATCGTCACTGGACACCCTGCAAAAGCTGCGGCATGGAAAAAGCAATATAATTTGCAGGACAAGAATATCTATAATTATGAGAATTTCGACCAGATAAAAGATAATCCGGATATCGATATCATTTATGTGGTTTTACCTGTTTTTATGCATAAAGAGTTCACCATACGTGCAGCTCAGGCGGGTAAACATGTGATCTGCGAGAAACCGATGGCGCTCAACGCCAAAGAGTGTGAGGAAATGATAGCGGCCTGTAAAAAAGCAGATAGGTTACTTTCAATTGGCTATCGCTTGCATTTTGAGCCGCATAATATGGAAATAATGCGTTTGGGTCAACATCAGATCTATGGAAAAGTTAAATCCATAGATACAGGGAACGGTTTTAATTTTCAGGGCAATAACGACAACTGGCGCCTGAAAAAAGCGATGTCTGGTGGCGGAGCATTGATGGATATGGGAATTTATTCGATACAAGGTGCCCGGTATACGCTGGATCAGGAACCTGTATCTGTAAAAGCAAGGCAGGAAAAGACCAGACCGGAATTTTTTAAAGAAGTTGATGAAACGATCTACTGGGAGCTTGAATTTCCGGGAGGCTTGATCACCACAGGAAAATCGAGTTATAACAATAACTGGGGCTATTTGCATGTAGAAGCCGAACATGGCAAATTTGGGCTTGAGCCGGCTTATGGATATGGCCAGGTTGAGGGCTATACCTCAGCTGGTGCAATGAAATTACCACAAGTTATTCACCAGGCTTTGCAAATGGATGATTTTGCTGAGTGTGTATGGCAGAACCGGCAGTCGCGGGTGCCGGGTGAGGAAGGTTTGAAAGACATGAAAGTGGTAGATGCTATTTACCGTAGTTTGGATACCGGAGAAAAAATCAGCGTTGTTTGATGTTGATATAATTGTAGCTAAAAGGTATTTAGTTTCCAGGCTCATTATTTCAGGTTATCATTTTATGTTTAGGTTTACAGCCGGTATTTAATTTAAAAAGACCCGGGAAATAAGTTTAGCGGCAAAATAAATCTTCTATTTTTGCCCACATGCAATTGGAATCAACCTCGCTCAAAAATAAATTCGACAGTATAATTTTCGATCTGGATGGAACTTTATGGGACTCAACCGGTAATGTTGCCATCGCCTGGGAAAAAGCAAGACAGCAGGTAGGGTATGAGGTGGCGCCAATCACCCGCGAACGGGTTCGTTCAATTACGGGTATGGCCTATGACGTTATCTTTGAGGTTTTACTGCCTGACATGGATGTACAACAGCGCGACAATTTTAAAGCGGTTTGTGCCAAAAGCGAGATCGATACGCTGAATGAAATTGGAGGCGACCTTTATCCGCAGCTGTCAGAAACTATCAAATACCTGTCACAGCACTATAAATTATATATTGTCAGCAATTGTCAGCGTGGTTATATTGAAACCTTTCTGAGTCATTGCCCGGTGGCTGACCATTTCCTGGCACACCAGTGTTATGGCACCAAGGGCCAGCCCAAGGCCGAGAATATCAAAGACATTGTGAACGATCATGGGTTAATATCTCCGGTTTATGTTGGCGATACCACCGGCGATCGCGATTCGGCCACCAAAGCCGGTGTGCCCTTCATTTTTGCTTCCTATGGATTTGGCGACGTGCAGGAGGGCCTGGTTGCAAGAATTGACGCACTGGCGCAATTGCAGGAATTGCTTTGATGGTTATTCTTCCGAAATAACCGGAAATTGATGTACATAAAGATCTTGCTCGAGAACATCAAGCATGAAACTAGCGGTATTTGATCTGCTGATCTGCAGCCTGGGTTTTGGTTTATTTTCGAGCGTAACTCTGATCGGTTTGTCCGCAAGTGAATTAGTAAGGCCTACCGGGCGCACCACTGTCCACGCGGTATCCGATAATTTTATCAATTCTTCCTGTCGTTCATGATCCAGGTAAGGATAACGGATATTGCTATGTTCTATGAGCCAGCGAAACCAGAAGGGTATATCTTTCCGGGTTTCGGCTACCCCCCAGGCAGTAGTAATGATAATGCGTTTCACTTTAGTTATCTCCATCGCACCGAGGATATTTTTCAGGGATATTGACATAAATTCCCGGCCAGTACGCAAACTGGCCCAGGGGAAATCTGAAGTTCTGGAAATATTTAGTGCACTCATCACCGCATCGCAGCCCTGCATAGCTTCAGCTACTGTATATTGATTGAGCGGCGTACCTTCAAAAACCTTTAAAAGACTGGGGGCAGTTTTCAGCCGATATTCATGACTAACCAATACGTTTACCTGATGTCCGCGTTTTAGTGCTTCGTCTACAAGTATACGGCCTAGTCTTCCGGTGGGTCCAAGAATAAGAATGCGCATTCAGGCGTATGGTTTGCTACAATGATAATCATTAGTGGAGATATTTAACACATATGATTATTTATAACCAGAATATATCGCTGAGGTAAAATCAATTTAGCCGGCCGCCAGCATCGGATTTTTGATTTCCTTATCAAAATTTTCCATCATCAACACCGCAGCACCTATAAGCTCAGCATCGAAGCCGAGTTCTGAGATCAGTAGTTCAGTACTTTCCGCAAGCCGGGGAATACAATATTTATGCAGGGCCTGCTGAATAGGAGCCAGCAATATTTTGCCTGATCGGGCACCCCGGCCGCTCAAAACCACGGTTTTGGGGTTCATGATATGGATCAGAATAGCTATAGCTTTACCTATTTTGTAACCTGCGTCGCTCAATAGCTCAATTGCAAACTGGTCGCCATTTCCGGCAGCTTCCATTATTGCGTCGCCTAGTTCTTTCGAAGGATAATTTTCTAAGGATTTTAAACTGGTTACGCGGCCATTTTGTATACCCTCAATTGCCTTCTGGGCTACAACCATTAAAGAGGCTGCGGTTTCCAGGCAACCGCGTTTACCACAGGCACATAATGTGTCGTCTTCCGAAAGTGGAATATGACTAAATTCGCCTGCAAGTCCATTATGACCACGGTATATTTCACTTTTTACGATCATACCCAAACCTATTCCCCAGCCCAGGTTTACTACCATAACGTCCTTTTGCGATTTAGCGATCCCGAATTTTTGCTCGGCCAGGGCTATCAGGCTTGAATCATTATCGATGTAAGTAGCAAGTCCGGTCTCATCGCTGATGTATTGCGTCAGGCTCTTGGACCCAGGATGCAGGTAGGTATAATTTATTCCTTCAACTACATTTACAAATCCAGGCATCCCTATACCAATGCCAGCTATGCGCTCCTTTGTAACCGGTGCTTTGTCTATATATCGGTTGATATTGTTAACAAGAATATTTAGTGCATTCGGATTGTTTTGCAATTTCAGGTCAAAGGAAACCGATTCAGAGACCGGGTTATTGAACAGGTCGAGCAGTTGAATTCGGGTGGATAACTGATCCATGGCAATAGCAAGGATATAAATGGCATCAGCCTTGATCGAATAAAGCAATGGGCGGCGTCCGCCACTTGATGGTGCATATCCCTGCTCAATTACAAAACCTTCATCAATAAGTTCGTTGATTGCTTTGGCTATGGAAGGGATACTTTTGTCAAACAATTCACTCAACTCGGCACACGACATTGCCTTATCAAAATAAAGTCTTTTGATGATCAGATTCTTTAGCTGTGAGCCTTTAATTGCGCTTTTGGGTTTAATCTCCATCCCGATACTACAGGTTTAGCAGGACAGAGGGCCGTCCGCCGGGTACTTTTTAAATTATTTATAAAAGTAATAATTAGCTTACAAAGTACAAGTGTTTTGTTGGAACTAACATCTATTTGCCGGAAATAGAAAAAATAAAAGAAAAAAAAAGCGGCTCCAACCGGAACCGCCTCTTAAAATATCGTCACAGATGCTTAGTTAGCTTTAGCAAATTCACCCGAGGCTTTGAATGTTACTTCATCGCTCAATAAAGGTGAACCAAATTTGCTACCAAATGTAAAGTCAGAACGTTTGATAGTACCGGTGATCTGGAACCCGGCATCCGGGCCTTTGCTCATTGGGTTGGTAATGGTACCGCGATACCAAAGTTCAACACTAATTGGTTTTGTTACGCCAGCCAGGGTCAGGTTACCGGTTAATGTATAGTGACCGGCGCTGGTTGGTGTAATTGTAGTGCTGGTGAAAGTAACAGTAGGATATTTAGCAACATCAAAGAAATCAGGACTTTTAATGTGGTTGTCACGTGGCTCAACACCAGTGGTCACAGAAGCTGCTTTTGCAGTGAAACTAAATTTAGCATCGCTAAAATCGGGTTTTGAAGCTGAGATCGTAGCATCAAATTCTTTGAATGTTCCGTCTACGTCGGAAACAGCTAAGTGGGTAATGGTGAATGTCAGGTGCGAATGTGCCTTGTCTACATTCCAGGTTGCTTGTGCAAAGGTTACGGTGCTGAAAAGAACTGCAACAACAAATAAAAATACTTTTTTCATTTTTCGATTGTAAAGGTGATTTGTCAAATTATACCGCAAATATAAAAACTATATGTTTAAACATCTAATTCGATTCGTCTGCCAAATGTCAAAAATTGATTGGCCGCTGCAATGATAAAAAAATTAATCGATTTCCGCTATAGGATTAGTCGATATTTTCAAGTGACATGATAGCACCGTTGAGGAAAAAGAAATGTTCGGAAGAATGTCCGGGAGCAACATCAATCTGGCGATTTGCTGCGGGGATGTTATGCAGGTTCCAGTCGTCCATGTCAATTAAGCCTGGTTCGGTTTGATAGTGACCTTCGCTGTTGGGGCATTTAACAATATATTCGCCTATCTCTGCCATGGCAATGATAGGGCGGGCGCCGCAATATTTGCAGACCGCGCAGGATACAGAAGCAGGAATGGTAATAAAGCCTCGCATAATTATTTTTACGGACGTGTAAAAAAGAAGTTGCTGAAAATTATTAAATACCTGATTTTAATGTAAAACAGCCACATAGCCTGAAAGCGGCTTAAGACCATTGAGCCCCGATTCGATCACATAATAATAGGTACCAGTTGGTACGCTGGCACCCTTTGAGGTACCATCCCAGGGCCTCGGATAACCATGCGACTGAAAAACAAGATTACCGTACCTGGAGTAGATGGAGACCGTACAATCCGGAAAGTTTACTAATTGGGGGATATTCCAAAGATCGTTAGTGCCATCACCATTAGGGGTGAAAGCATTTGGTATCGTAACAAATTGAAGAGATGCCAATACTTTTAGGATACCGGTATTATACTGAAAGGTGTAATTTGGTGATTCCGCACCGCCCAAATTAATAATGTAGCTTCCAACATCCGAATAAATATCAGCGATAGTTGTTGCTACCGGCAGTTTAGTAAGCTGTGATGGCTGGTCGCCATTCTGAAATCCGGTATAGGTAAAAGTAAACGAAGGATTTGGGGTGCCCTGTGCCTTTGAAATATCATCGGCAGTTATAATGAGCAGTGCTTTATTGACGATACTATTAGGGATAGAAATTTTTACATCGGGTGTGCCATTGCTCGCTAAAATTATATCCCCGGTGTAACTGTTTCCCGCAGCCGTTGCTGCTGCCAGCCTCAGGTAAATGCTGATCGCGTTTACAGTTCCAGCATTACTCAGCGTTAAGCTATTACTAAAACTATTGTTATCGGTACTTATTTCAAAGCCGGGCGGTGCGCTCATCTGAATAGCACCTGACAGATTATTTCCCGAAACCTGAAAACTCTGTGCTGCCGAAGGGCTGCCATAGGTAGTAACAAATCCCTTCAACGATGCATTTGCAGACAGCGTTGGCAGCGGGGCCGGATTAATGGTGATAGTAAATGCCAACGGAGCACTGTTACAAGCCGGATTGGTATTTGTGCTGCCTAATACAGTAATAGTTGCCTTTATAGGCGTAGCGCCGGTATTGATTGCTGTAAAAGCTGGTATGTCGCCGCTTCCGTTTGCTGGCAGGCCTATACCAGGCGAATCATTGGTCCAGGTATATACTGCGCCTGTTCCTGTGATTTGAATGGTCGGAATAACAGCACCGGCAGTTTTAACAATATCAGGGATTGTATTGATGCCAGGTATGGCAAATACTGTTCCGCTTACAGGGATACTTTGAACCGGGACACCAGGTGATGAAAGCACCACGTTGCCATTTATATTCCCGGAGGCTGAAGCTGCCGACCTGATATAAATATTGGTGTTGTTAACCGTTCCGCCATTTTCAGCAATAATCAAATTATTTCCATACCCGCTGGTAGGCGTAAGCGATATTTCAAAACCAGCACTTACAGTTGCCGTGATGTTGCCGGTTAATGCACTGCCTGAAACTGAAAACTGTAGAATGTTGGGATCAATAGAAGCTGTACCAGCACAGGCTGCAATGGTGCCGCTAACATTACCCGCGTTGATTCCCGGCTGAACGGCTGCAGGATTAATCGTAATATTAAAAGAAATGGGTGTTCCGCTGCATCCGGTATTTGAATTATTTGGTGTGACGGTGATTGAAGCAAAAACAGCTGTACCACTACCATTGCTGGGGATAAATGAACTGATATTGCCTGTACCGGTAGCTGGCAAGCCGATTGCAGGATTGTTGTTTGTCCAGGTATAAACATCGCCTGTGCCAGTAAAATTGATCGGCGAACTGGCAGTACCCGCATTAAAGGTTTGATTGTTAACTGTATTGATGGTGGGCAATGGGTTTACCGAACCGGTGAGTGGAACTGTTGATGGATTCGCCCCGGGCGTGGTGATCGTAACAGAACCCAATATATTACCGGTAGCACCAGCTGCCGATCGAACATAGATTGTTGTACTGATAACTGCGCCAGCAACTTGTTTGATGACAAGGCTTCGTGAATAGCCACCGACGGCAGTAAGCGAAATATCGAAATCGGCAGGAGGTGTTAGGGTAATATCTCCGATCAGGAATGTGCCGGCTACAGTAAACTGCCCGATATTGGGGCTGGCAGAGGCTGTGCCCTCGCAACCCTGAATCGTACCCACTACGGTGCTTGTAGTTATAACGGGTAGTTGATTTGGGTTTATCGCGATAGCGCTATTATTTTTTCCGCGACCGTCATTGCTAAAGCAAATAATGGGAAGGATGATCAGACCAATTACTGCCAGTTTTTTTAATGAATTTCTTTCCAGCTTAATGGTCACTTAAGGTATCTATTTAAAGCAAGTTACGAATTTATACCTTTTTCACCGGCGATACCTCATTCAATATAAACTACCTCAAAATTGTAACACTTCCCGACAAAACGGGTAAATCATTCGAAGCATGAATCACATAATAATAAATTCCGGTTGGTAGTGGTGCTCCTTTATAAGTGCCGTCCCAGGGTTTTGGATATCCCCTGGATTGGTAAACAAGGCTGCCATTACGGCCGAATACATTAACCTGGCATTGCGGGAACTGTTCGAGTGCTTTTATGTTCCATAGGTCATTGATCCCATCGCCATTGGGCGAAAATGCGTTGGGTACAACAATTGCCGATGGCCTGATGGTAAGTGTGCCATTTGCTGTACTAAGGTGATAGTTTTTTGCTTTTCCCGAACTAAGCACCAGGATCGGGTAGTCGCCCGGAGCAGAGTCGGTGCCTGCGCTGGTTGACAATACCGGCAGGTCGGTCAGAACAGCTTGCGTCTCCCCATAAACAAAACCGGTTGCGGTGAAAGTTAGTTCGGGATTAAGCTGTCCCTGAAATTTGACCAGATCGTTGGCCCTCACCAGCAACGGTGCCTGATTGACAATAAGTTCCTGTACTACCGGAATTGCTGCGCTAAACTGATCGTTGCCCGGTTGTTCAGCGGTGATCTGTGTCGTGCCGCAACCAGTAATATGGATAAGTCCGTTTTGAACAATCGCCACATCAGGCTTACTGCTGCTATAATTGATGGCGATGGTATTGTTGCTGCTTGCAGCATTCGGATCAAAATCGTTATCACCGTAAAACTTATCAGCCAGCGTATTGAAGGTAATTTTTTGCGGTGTTATCGTAGCTGCCTCTACGGTAATCGTAATTTTAGCGGAGCTAATGCCACCGCTATTATATGCGGTAACAATATAGTCAGTTGCAGGTGCTAAAACAGTTGGCGTGCCGCTGATGATACCAGTTAACGGATCGAAATTTAAACCTGCCGGCAATGGCTTATTGATGGTATATCCGCTTAAGATCAACTGGGTAACTAAATTGCTTCCGTTGCCGGGCACATTAACGCCGCCCCAATTTTCGGTTATATAGGCATTGCCGGAAGGGTCAATAACTATACCAATGGGTTGATCGAAATTTTTGTCGTTATTGCCAACGCCGCTAACATTACCTGCTATAGTTGTTACCTGTTGCTGTGAGCTGATCTCCCGTATGAGGTCATTTCCGGTATCAGCTATATAAAGGTTTCCGGAGATGTCAAGGCTAATTCCACCGGGATTATTAAAACTGGCCGAAGTACCGGTGCCATCGGCTGCGCCAGATACATTGCTTCCTGCAAAGGTTGTTACAATACCTGAAGTGCTGATTTTCCGGATATCGTTTTGTTCCGAAACGTAAATATTCCCGCTTGCATCTATTGCGATGCCATAAGGCTGATTGAAACTTGCCTGCAGCGCCGGGCCGTTGGTTTGTCCGATAAGGCCATTGCCTGCCAGTGTACTAACAGTACCGCCTGATGTTATTTTACGAATCTTATTATTCAGCTGGTCAACAACGATCAGGTTATTAAACGCGTCAAATGCCAGGCCTGCCGGGTGGTTAAAACCAGCAAGCAGCGCTGCCCCATCAGTATTGCCTGGTGCGCCATTACCAGCAAAATTGCTCACTGATCCTGTGGGGCTAATTTTACGGATACGATTGTTCAGCGCATCTGCAACATATATATTACCGCTTACATCTACAGCAATGCTGGTAGGTTTATTAAATCTGGCTGCATTGCCCTGCCCATCTGCAAAGCCGGATGTGCCGGCTTTACCGGCAAGAGTACCAACACTACCCTGAGCGGTTATCAGTCGTACAAGTTCATTCGCCTGATCGCTGACATAAAAAATACCGGACGGACTTATTGCTATACCCGCTGGTTGGTTGAAACTTGCTGATTTTCCGGTTCCATCTGCAGCACCGGGTGCTCCGTTCCCTGCAAATGTGCTAACCTGGCCGTATAAGGATGCCGGTACTGGTCCGCCATTGTTAGTTGGCACCAGCCGGGCAATGGGTTTTGAGCGCTGATATATTCCCGGGTCGGGATAAGATATCTGTGGTGGACGGGCTAAATTTACGCTCGTTTGGTTTACAGTTATCTGAAAAGTAAATGAACTGCTGCCACTATTATTGTAAGCATTTACCGTGTAATTTGAAGTGGCGGTTGCCAGCGTTGGCGTGCCATTGATATTGCCGGTAGTATTATCGAAGTTTAATCCAAGCGGCAATGGTTTATCAATCGTAAAGCCAGAAACATTGATCTTTCTTATCTGTCCGCCATCGGCTACAAAAAGGTTGCCACTTGCATCTATTATAATATCGCGGGGATCTGCCAATTTAATGGAAGTTAAGGGGTAACCATTGGTAGCACCCTGTATGCCATTTCCTGCATAGGTACTTACAATACCCGTTGGCGTTATCTTTCGGATACTGAAATTCCCCTGGTCGGCAACAAAAAGGTTCCCATCCGGATCTATTGCGATGCCGCTAGGGTGGTTAAAACTTGCCGCAGTACCTATCCCGTTCTGAAATCCCGATCTGCCGCTTCCCGCAACTGTGGTAACAAGACCAGCCGGGCTGATCATGCGGATAGCGTTATTGCCCACATCCGAAACGTATAAATTTCCAGCGCCATCTATGGCCATATACCCTGGTCCGGAAAATAGTGCCGAAGTGCCTTGCCCATTGACAAAGCCGGGTGTGCCATTCGATCCGGCAATGGTAATAACCAAGCCATCAGGGGTGATTTTACGAATAATATCGTTGTTGTAATCAGAGACATAGAGGTTACCAAAGCCATCAAATACTAGTCCGGTAGGCTGATTAAAACTTGCACCAGTACCAAGCCCATCGGTAGAGCCTGCCACACCCGAACCAGCAAATGTTGCTACCAATCCACCCGGGGTAATTTTCCTGACCAGATTATTTTTCTGATCAGCAACATAAATATTCCCTAAAGCATCAATAGCAATTTGGCCGGGCTCATTAAATCTTGCTTCGGCGCCCTGTCCATTGATGTTTCCGGCCTGGTTGGCTTTTCCAGCTATAACGGTTAGTACACCATCCGGAGTAATGCGCAGTAGTCGTTGTGAACCATCAGTAACAAACAAACTTCCGGTACCATCTGGTTTAATACCATTGATAAAACCAAAGGTGCCCCCGGTCCCCGTACTGCCTGCAAATGTTGAAATACCATAGGATTCGGCCGGAACACTGCCTCCTGTGTTTATCGGGCTAAGTTGTGCAATTCGGGTGCCAACGGTATAAACATTCGGGCTAGGGTAAATGATCTTAGGGGCTTGTCCGTAAACCGGAGCAAACCCTAAAAGGAGAAATCCATTTAAAAATATATACAGTAATATATTCAGGTAAAATCTCGACATCCTAAGCTTTGGTTTTAAACCGGATTTTAAATTTAGGAAATAAAAATTGAAATGGGAACCTGTAAAGTACCGGGCCATTGATAACATCGATAGCGCATACGCGCCTGACTATGCCCAATTACTTTATTGATTACCTGAATTTTCACTTAAAATTTATGCAGATATCAACAGTTGACCTTTATTTACTACATACAACCTTGCAGTAAAGTGCCTTTACTCAATGGAATCATGCTTTAACTAACTGGCACAGTTATAGGATCTATTAATATTCATAATCAATAGATTTATCATGAAAAAGCATTTTTTAAGACTAATAGCGTTGCTGATTTTTGCTTCGGCTGTTTCGAGCTGCTCTTTGGAATACCGCGAACGCCACCATCATAATGGTCACGCTGACCATGACGAACATGGCCACGATAACCGCGATCACTGAAATATCTGATTATTAAAGCCCAAAGATCCCGCCGAGGCGGGATCTTTATTGTGCCTATTTTTTCTTCGTTACTAAAACCCAATCCACCAAAATTACAGCTTTCCCTGCTTTGATCTTATCGACTGTAGATTGAGAAATGCCAAAATAAGGGGAAGTGATCTTATTGACGCCGTTGGGGTAGCCGCCGCCCAGGGCAAAATTAAAGATCAAAAATTTGGGGTCATCAAATGCCCATCGACCATATTTTTCTATCATCGAACGGGTTACGGTATAAGTAATTACACCATCAGTTTTGAAAATCATTTTATCACGCGTCCAGTCGACCGAATAGGTATGCCATTGATCAACCTCTTGTTTTTTGGGAAGATAATACCTGTAAGTTATCGGTGTATTTCCGAAATAGTTAGGCCCATGTAGCGCATTGCTGATCCAGCTCGAATCGCCCACAGTCTCCATCATGTCTATTTCGCCGCATTCAGGCCAGGTGCCATTTCCAAGCGCCCAAAATGCAGGCCATAAGCCGGGCCCGGATGATATCTTCATGCGCGCAGTTGCAGTGCCATAAGTAAATTGGAATTTTTTCTCGGTATTGATGCGTGCCGAAAGAAAGTCGTATTTGCGATTTTCTTTGCTGGTATAACCCGGATGGAAAATTGGTTTAATGACCAGTGCTCCCTTCCTGGCTCCCTGAGCAGCTTTGCCATGTACAAAATACAAAACTGAACTTGAGTCGACATAAGCTTGCTGTTCGTCATTATTGGTTGTACCGGTTATCTCAACATTCCATTTGCTGCGATCGAGCGCCGGGCCATTAAAATCGTCGAAAAATACGGTATCGGTTTTGGCCCTCTGGGCAAAGCAAATTGGAGCAGCAAAAAGCAAAAAAAACAGTACAAGAATAATGCGTTTCATTATTTAACGGGTTATATAATTATAATCGATATAAATATTGGTAAGGTAAGTTTTAATGGTTGTTTTAACTGGAAATCCATCGTTGTTATAAGCATAGGTAAAATGGTCGGCATTTCTTACAATAACGTTATGGATAAGCGTACTTGGATTGCCGATCTTAACTACATACATAAAAAAATAGTTGTTGGCAGAAGTGGCAGAGAATGGATTTCTTCGGTTATCATAGGCGAATGATATTTGATTATCGACGCTGTTTGATCCATCTGAATGGATGGATTGCGTTGAAGATACATTGCCCTGGGTATCGTAACCAAATGTTTGAATGCCAGAATGTGCTGTGGTTATCTGCGTTAACTGATGCTTGTTATTAAAGGTAAAATATGCCGTATCTGCTATATCAGTTGGTTGCGGGCCATGAAAATAATAACCAACAACATCGCCTCTGTAAAAGAAATCAAATTGAATGATCAGTCTGTTATAGCTATCAAATTTCCGTGCAACGGTTACCCGGTTTTGATCGTCGTATTCAATAGCGTAACGGATCTGGTTAGGCTTGGTTCCATCAGTAATACCTGATATACGATTCAATGCATCGTAAGTATAGTTGGTGGTGTCCAGTGGATAGCCATCTTCCCGATCGTCAGTTATTTGCTGGCTCAACAAATAAACCTTTGAGTTTTGGTAATCCTTTTTACAACTTAATGCTAAACAGGCAAAAAGCAGCAGGTTAAATATTAATACTTTCTTCATCATTTTACTACACAAAATACTTAAGCTGGAAATTGGTTTGAAAAGGTACTTAATTTTTTGTTATTGAGCGAAAGTCGATTTTACATTTTAATTACCTGCGCTTTTATATCTTGGTCCAGTTTATGTTTTTTTATGCACGGTAACGGTATCTTACGTCTATTTTTAATAGTAACAGCAATAACCTTATTGCTTGACTGGTATGTCTATAACGGGCTCCGTACCATCGTTTATGATTGGTCGTCTCAGCGATTGCGAAATTTGGTCCTATGGGGTTTCCTGGCTATTTCTACCGGTACTACGCTGGTGTTTTTAATAGGCGTAAGCAGTTTACGTACTGCACGCGGAATGACACCTTTTCACGAATGGGTATTGAGTTTGTTTCTGACTTTCTTTTTGTTCAAGATCGTTTTTGCAATTGTATTGCTGGTAGGTGATATCGGTAGATTGTTTTACGGACTGGCCGATCAAATTCTTCATCGGGGCGACAAAAAAGGCAATTCATTTATTCCGGCGCGCCGCAAATTCATCAGCGAAATAGCATTGGTTTTGGCAGCTATCCCATTAAGCGGGTTATTGTACGGCATGTTCAAAGGCAAGTATGACTATAAAGTTTACAGGCAAACACTATACTTTGATGACCTCCCTGAGGCCTTTGACGGATTTACCATTACCCAGCTCTCTGATATTCATTCGGGAAGTTTTGATAATTCGAGCGCCGTTCAGCGGGGAATTGACCTTGCCAAAGCGCAGAAAAGCGACCTGTTTGTTTTTACCGGCGACCTGGTTAACAATGCTGCCTGGGAAATTGAACCTTATTTGGAGCAATTCAGACAAATAAAGGCGCCATTCGGGCAGTTTTCAATTTTAGGAAACCATGACTACGGCGATTATATACAGTGGGATAGCCCCGAACAAAAAGAAGCTAATCTGGTGGCCCTGAAAAATCAACACAAAAAGCTGGAATACCGTTTGTTGCTGGACGAAAATTTAGAACTGGAAAAAAACGGGCAAAAAATCAATCTGCTTGGCGTTCAAAACTGGGGTAAAGGATTTATCCAGTTAGGCGACCTCGATAAAGCACTTAAAGGCGTTAAAGACGACGCATTCAAAATATTACTGTCGCACGATCCTACGCATTGGGTAGAAAAAGCCAGACATCATCAAAGCAAGATACACCTTACCCTGGCAGGACATACCCATGGTGCCCAGTTTGGAGTTGAAACTGCAGGCTTGCGCTGGAGCCCGGTAAAGTATATCTATCCTTATTGGGCCGGCCAGGCCGAGTATCAGGGACGCCAGCTATACGTAAACCGTGGCTTCGGCTTCCTGGCCTATTCGGGCCGTATTGGCATCTGGCCCGAGATTACGGTGCTTACGCTTAAAAAGCGGGTTAGTTGATGGCGCATAATTGTATTTTGTAAAGTTTTGAAATGCAATTAGTTAACCTTTGATCTGTGATTAGTTACCTGGGTTTACAGGGTTAACAGAATTCGGGCCAAAAATCACTTAAAATATTGAATATCAATTACTTAAATTAAAATTGTGTAAACCATAAATCTGCCTGCATTTCAAGTGCGCAACTGTTCTCCGGTTACAAATCAACAATAGCAACTTCTTCAGTCCCTTGCCGGTACCAATTGATTAACTTTACCCAGCAACTCATCCAGTCCGAAGGGTTTAGCAATTATGTCATCGCAGCCCATTTTACTATAATCGATATTACGGTGGTAATAAGCCGAAGAAAGTATCACCGGGACCTGCCCAAACAAAGGATGCCATTTTATCTGCCGGCAAATGTCTTCGCTGGTGCGTCCTATTGCTTTGTAATCTAAAATAAACAGATCGGGGCGGAATATTTTGGCTATTTCGATAATATTTTGTCCATCGGAAGTGACAAGCACCTGATAGTTTTCATACGAAAGGGTTTCCTCAACAACGTCAAGTACGTCCTTGTTATCATCTAAAACTAATATTCGGTTTAGCATTGGGTAGTTTTTTTGCGTTCAAAAGGGTGATTTTGCCAGGTTTTCATCTTATTAAAAGATAAAAGCCTTCTTTTATCAGACATGATAACGGTTGCGTGGTTTAAAGTATTTCAGCAAATGCTGTTAAAATATGTTAATGATGCTTTGATGACATTTCGTTAAAAGCATAACTTTGACACCTGACTATGAAAAAAGGACCCAATTTTAAAACCTACTATTTCACCGCCATTTTTATCGGCCTTGCAGTAGGTATATATACCGAGGATAAATATATTGGTATCCTGCTGGCTATTTCCCTGATGCTGGCAGTTGGTGGCATGAAACAACGTTACGAACAGGGGTTGAAGCAATAGTCGATCACATTTTGTAAATGCAGGGTACAATTAACGCTGTTATGCTTTTTGAATAGTTAATTATTGTTAAAAGATGTTAAACCCGAGGGTTTGATAACCAATAAATACAAAAAGCATTGATATTTAGGTATTGAAAAAATTATACCTACGCTCCATGTATTTTTTTATATACAATAACCTTCGCCGATGGTTGTACTGTCACTATTGCGAATATCCGCTATTCAGGCTAGCTGCCAAACCAATAAATCGGCACTTCCAGACTTTCGGACTCCCGGACTTTTTTCCTAATTTCGAAGCTCTTTGTTAAAAGTTGTTAAGCAATAAAATATTAAACGATAAAAGCGGATATTTGCCCGCTCCAAACCAATACCTGGTATCCCATGGAATATAAAAAAACCAATAATCTTTTAGGATGGCTTTGCTTTGTCATCGCATCAATTACGTATATCAGCACGCTTGAACCCTCGGTTAGTTTTTGGGATTGCGGTGAATTTATTTCCTGTGCCTATCGCTTGCAGGTAGCTCACCAGCCAGGTTATCCACTGTTTGCTATGCTGGGAAAGTTTTTCTCCCTGTTCTCTTTAGGCGATAAAACCAAAGTGCCATTCTTCACCAACGCCGGTTCGGCATTGGCCAGTGGCGCAACTATCATGTTTCTTTTTTGGACAATTACCGCCTTGGCGAAAAAGCTTTTAGTGAATAAAGGCGAACAGCCTGATCCCACTAAACTCATTTTGATCATGGGAGGCGGTTTGGTTGGGGCTTTAACCTTTACTTTTACCGATACCTTCTGGTTCTCGGCGGTTGAAACCATCGTATTCGCATTATCTTCTTTATGCACGGCTATCGTATTCTGGGCAATATTAAAATGGGATGCCCATGCTGATGAACCCGGCGCCGATAAATGGATCGTATTTATCGCTTATGTTATCGGTCTATCAATTGGTATACACTTACTTAACTTACTTACCATACCTGCAGTAGTGCTGGTTTACTACTTCCGCCGTGCAAAGGTGGTTACCTCGGGGCGTGCTTTTGGGGCCTTCCTGGTTTCGGTATTGATATTGGTTCTGGTACAATATGGAATCAGAGGCTATACCGTACAATTTGCAGCCTATTTCGATCTTTTCTTTACCAATGTTTTAGGTCTTGGTTTTGGCACTGGAGCTATTGTTTTCTTTTTGATACTCATCAGTCTTATCGTATTAGGTGTTTACTGGAGCCATAAACTTGCCAAACCAGCATTGAACCTGGCTTTTTTATGTATTGCCTTTATCTATTTCGGCTATAGCTCATTCGCTTATATCCCTATCCGCGCAACTGCCGGTACTAATCTGGATAACTCGCACCCCGACAACGCTTTCATTTTGTACGGTTATTTGAATCGTATACAATATGGTGAAACACCTTTGTTGTTCGGTCCTTATTTTGATGCCAAAGTAAAGCGTGATGCCGACGGCAACGCCATAACATCGCCTGGCAGTACAATTTATCGTAAAGGCAAAACGCAATACGAAAATGCTGGTCGCCGCACCAACTATGAATATGACCATACTACTATTCTGCCCCGGATGTATAATACCGACAATACCGATGGCAGTTATGAGCAGGACGCCCAGTTTTACAAACAATGGCTCAGGATGGGCGATAATGATTCTCCAACCTTTAGCAATAACCTGCAATGGATGCTAAGCTGGCAAATGGGGCAAATGTATTTCAGGTACTTCCTATGGAATTTTGTTGGCCGAACCAACCAATTGGATGGTCAGCAGCAAATGGGCCATTTTTACGGATATGTGGATGGCGACTGGACCAGCGGTCTTTTTGACGGTAGCCGTCATTTGCCTAAAACTTTGGTAAACCGCGATGAAAAAACGCCGATGTATGCTTACAATGCCTATACCCCTTTATATGCCTTGCCATTAATTTTAGGTATCATTGGATTGATCTATCATTTCCAAAAAAATCAGCGCGATGCGCTTATCGTGGCCCTGCTTTGGTTCTTTACAGGTTTAGCTATTGTAGTTTATGTTAATCAGCCAAGTGTACAACCCCGCGAAAGGGATTACTCTTATGTTGGATCTTTTTATGCTTTTGCAATATGGATCGGCATAGGAGCCATTGCTTTGGGCGACTTACTTAAAAAGTTCCTCAGCGGCAAAACGGCAGCAACAGTGGCAACGCTGGTTTGCCTTTTATTGCCGGTGTTGGTTTATTCGAAAGAACATCTGGCGCACGACCGTTCAACCAAACTTACGCCGCATGATATGGCTTACAATTACCTGATATCATGCCCTGAAAATGCTATACTATTCACCTATGGCGATAACGATACTTATTCGCTTTGGTACGATCAGGAAGTAGAAGGCATAAGGCCCGATGTACGTATAGTAAACCTGAGCTTGTTTAGCGGCGATTGGTATATTCATCAGATGCAGAAAAAGATGAATGAATCTGAACCGCTGCCCATCACCATGCCTTATGAAAAATATGAAGAAGGTGTAAGGGATGCAATTCAGTTTTTCGATAAGAAATTACCGGGTTATACCGATGTTAAAGATGTTTTTGATTTTATTACATCCGATAACAAAGAGGCGCAGGCACAATTACCGGATGGGACAGCAGTTAATTACCTGCCAACCAAAAGCTTTAAACTTACGGTAAATGCCGATTCTGTAATTAAAAACGGCCTGGTTCCTGAATCAGACCGGAGCCGTCTGGCTGATACCATGAGGTGGAAAATAACACCAAATTTTATTACCAAGGATCAGTTGGCATTCATGGACATCATGGCGCACAACAACTGGAAACGCCCTATTTGTTTTACAATTACTGTAGGCTCTGAAAATATGATGGGGCTGCAGCCTTACCTGTATAAAGAAGGCTTTACCTACCGCTTGCTGCCATTTAAACCTGACACTGCATCGCGCGACCAGTTGGGTAAAACAAATAATGACGTAATGTACAATACATTGATGACCAAGTTTAAATGGGGGAATTACAAAACCGCTAAATACCTTGATCCGGAGTCGACCACCATGTTTTACCCTGTTATTACTTCTACTGTGTTAAATCTGGCGCAAAACCTGTCTTTAGCCGGCGAAAAGGATAAAGCCCTGAAAATTCTTCATAAATATGATCAGGAGATGCCTGATATCTATCCATATATCGACATCGCCAGAAATAAGTATTACCTGGTTGTAAATGCTTACAATTTGAATGATGTAGTTTTAGCGAATAAATATGCCAACAGCATAGATGCTTATGTTACCGACCAGTTGGAATATAACAACAGCTTATTAGCAGACCATTCAGATAGTGTCGACCCGCATACGGTACAGATAGGCTTGTATATTTTGAAGCAATTGAGTGATCTGGCGCGCGACAATCATCAAACCGCAATTGCCGATAAGCTGCAAAATCACTTCAAAGATTACGAAACAAAGTTTGCCAGTTTAATGGGTCCTGCACCTAAACAATAATTAATATTTTAAGATATAAGCAAGCGACAGGTTTTTAAACCTGTCGCTTTTTTTTTATAAAAACTACTTAAAGTTCGCTAAAGGGTTTCTCAGCCTTTTTTGGGTCGAAGTGCAGGTTTGGGGTGAGCCAGAACAATAATATAACCCGCGAATACCGGTAGTTGAATGGCGACAAGAGTAAGGCTACGCCCAACAGCACACCGAGGTACAGCCATGGTGATTCAGACGAGGTGAGGATATAGGTGCCAATGGCCAGGGTTACCATTTCGGCTACCACCATGCCATAGCTTACAAACATGGCCACATAAAAATAGCCGGGCTCAATTTCAAATTGAAAATTACAATACGGGCATTTGGTATTCATCTTTTGTTTCAGAAATCCTAAAGGTGTTTTTTGAAACATATCTCCCTTGCGACATTTTGGGCATTTGGCATGAAAAGCTGCGTTTAGCTCGGAAACCGGCTTTAATTCAGCAGTATTTTCTTTGGACGACATTGGCGTATTGCGGATTGAATTGAATGGGACAAAAATGAGAATTTTTAAGGGAAATTGCTGCTGCAGGCAGATTTATAATTGAAAGGATAAAGCCCATTAAAAAAAATAATCCCCCACCGGGAGGCGGGGGATATAGTGGCCCGTCTTACTCGCTAATTCGGACCAAACCTAAACCTTATCACTGCAAATTTGTGAATTTATCATGAATAATTAATGAAAAATTTTAAAAAAATACACGTGGATTATTTCCATATTTACGAAAAGCGTTAAAATGACACATTTAAAGCCTGACAGCATTATTTTTGATATGGATGGTACCCTTTGGGATGCTGTAGATACTTATACCGAATCGTGGAATATCGTATTCAGAGAGCTTGGTATTGATATCCATGTCGATCGTAATGAACTGGCAAAAATGGTTGGCTGGGAAGGGAAAAAAGTTCATGCGGCCATCATGCCCGATTTTGATGAACAAAAGCGCCTGAGTATTTACGCGAGGGTAAATGAACTGCGACGTGAAATATTGCCCAAAAACGGTGGTATCTTATACGAAGGTGTCAAAGAAGGTCTGCAAAAACTTGCAGCAAAATATCCCCTGTACATTGTAAGCAACTGCGCTGTTGGTATCATCAGACTATTTATCGACTGGGCCGGTATAGACGAACATATTATTGATGAAATTGCCTATGGTACCAATTATATGCCTAAGCATCATAATATCAAATTATTGATAGACCGGCATGGACTGCAATCGCCGGTATATGTTGGTGATACCGAAGGTGACGGTGAACAGAGCAGGTTGGCTGGTGTTCCTTTCGTATTTGTGAGTTATGGCTTTGGTATGACCGATGATCACGACCTGCGCTTTGATAATTTTACTGATCTTACCAATTACTTTCTGTCGCTTAGCTAATTTTCGGTTATACCTTAAAAAGACGGTTTAAATCACCATTCAATTCTTTGAAAATGAAAAAAAATATTCTTTTAATTCTTGTAGCACAAAGTTTAGCATTGTTAAGCCTTGGCCAGTCGTACAAACCGGCTGTTTTTACAGACCCTGACCGGTTGAAAAGGATAGAAGCTACTTACGACGTCATCGATAAAATTTACAAGGACTATGCCGATAAAAACCATTTTCCAGGATTGGTTTATGGTATTGTTGTGGATGGCAAACTCGTTCATTTTGGTGGCTCGGGATTTTTAGAATTGCAAAATAAGTCGCTTGCCGATCAAAATTCTGCCTTCCGTATAGCCTCCATGAGTAAAAGTTTTACTGCCCTGGCTATTTTAAAACTACGCGATGAAGGTAGGCTGCGCCTTGATGATCCGTTATATCATTACATCCCGGAAGCACGCAATATGAAAGGGCTCACGAAGGATGCTCCGCCTATTACAATACGCAACCTGCTTACGCATACTGCGGGCTTTCCGGAGGATAATCCATGGGGCGACCGGCAACTGGCCAATACGGATCAGCAACTTATCGATCTTTATAAAAAGGGTATATCATTCTCTAATGATCCTGCATTGGGTTATGAGTATAGTAACCTGGGCTTTGCCACATTGGGCTATATTATAAAAAAGGTAACAGGTTTAAGCTACCAACAATATATTACGCAAACTATATTGAAACCGCTGGGGATGAATCATACCTGGTACGAATACAGTAAAGTACCTAAGGAATTGCTGGCTCACGGTTATCGCTGGCTTGATGGAAAATGGGTTGAACAACCAATGCTGCACGACGGCTCTTATGGTGCAATGGGTGGCATGATCACAAGTGTTGAAGATTTTAGCAAATACATGGCATTTCAGTTGTCGGCCTGGCCTCCACGTGATGATGCCGAAAAAGGTCCGGTTAAAAGAAGTTCAGTTCGCGAAATGCAATACCCATGGGATTTTAACAACTTAAATACCACTTACCGTACAGTAAATGGCAGGTGGTATCCTTTTGCTTCGGCCTACTGCTATGGTTTGCGCTGGCGTAAATATGCCGATGGCACAGTAGCCGTTGGCCATACCGGTGGTTTGCCCGG
Organism: uncultured Mucilaginibacter sp.; assembly: GCA_903887275.1. Classification (GTDB taxonomy): domain Bacteria; phylum Bacteroidota; class Bacteroidia; order Sphingobacteriales; family Sphingobacteriaceae; genus Mucilaginibacter. Next base: position 12,198 of record CAISPD010000090.1, on the reverse strand, counting down.
CTTTGGCAGCGAATGGAGCATTTATCCTGAATACGGTATAGGCGTAGTGAGTTTTGCCAATCTTACTTATGCCAACGCAGGCACGGTGAATTTGCAGGTTGCTGATACCCTGATCAGACTTGCCGGAATCGCCCCAAGGCAGTTGCCTCCTTCAGCAATACTGACACTCAGGAAGGATCAGTTGGCGAAACTACTTCCGGACTGGAGCAAAGCTAAAGCCAGTGGAATTTTTGCAATGAACTTTTTTATGGATTATTTTACCGATCAGTTGAAAAGCGAAGCCGATGCTGCATTTGATAAGGCCGGTAGGATAATTTCGATAGGGGAGGTAGTGCCCGAAAACCAGTTGAGGGGTTATTTTATCATCAAAGGTGAGCAGGCAAATATTAAAGTTAGTTTTACGCTTACCCCCGAAAATCCGGCTTTGATCCAGGAATATCATCTGGCGCTTATCAATAGATAATTGCCTCGCTGTTTTCTTATTTGTATACTAATTTGCTTAAAATGAGGCAAAAACTTATTTTCGCGGCTTATTAATCACTTGACTGCCCCTTAAAATCACAAATATGAAAAGAACTTTACTCCTGATCACCTTATTAATAGCAGGATTTTCTGCTTTTTCGCAAACCCCTGCTGCTACCTCGACTGCAGCTGCAAAAACTGATACTCCATGGAAAATCCACGGTCAGAACACAATCCTGATCAACCAGAGCTCATTTTCAAACTGGGCTTCAGGTGGTGTCAATTCATTGGCTGCAAATGTGCTGTTTGATTATGATTTCGATTATAAAAAAGCACAATGGAGCTGGGATAACAAAGTTATAGTTGGTTATGGCGAGAGCAAGCAAAGCGGTTTGGGCTGGCGTAAAAACGACGACCGTGTCATCCTCAATAGCCTTTTAGGTTATAAAGCAGCACAATACTGGCTATATACCTTTTATGCCAACTTCCAGACACAGTTTACCAAAGGTTATTCTTACGATGCCGCAAATAAGCGTACTTTGATATCATCAGCTTTTGCGCCTGCATACTTAACACTCGGTCCGGGTTTTGCTTATAAGAAATCGGATAATTTCAGGATCAACATTTCTCCGTTCGCAGCTAAATTTACGATCGTGCAGAATGATTCATTGGCTAATATTGGTTCTTTTGGTGTAACTCCGGGTAACCATGGCTTGTTTGAGTTTGGTTCTTCATTAGACGCTTATTACAAGGTTAATATTGCCAAGAATGTTTCGTTAGAGAATATCCTGAAACTTTACGAGAACTATATCAAAAACCCCGGCAATATATATGCCGACTATTCGGTTAACCTGTTCATGAAAGTAAATAAGCTGGTAACTGTAAATGCTGGTATAGAATTGATCAATGACCCTAATGCGCAGATCGCCGAAACCATCAATGGGGTAACTTCGTCACACTCGCTGTTGCAGGTTAAACAAATTTTTGGCGCGGGTCTTACTTATAAATTCTGATCCGGTTTATAAACTTTGCTTCGAAGCAGGCTATTATAGTCCATTCGCCGGCGTATCATCCATATCAGGTTTATTGCTTCTGGCGATGATGATCTCTGCAATTATCAGGTTGGGAATCCAGGCGAGCCATGCTATTGTACGGTAGGCATCAATAAAGTTGATGTGGGCCAGTTGCGATAAAGGCAGATAGATCCGTAATGTAACCGCAGCAAAAGTGAGCGCATAATTGCGGATCATCCAGTTGCGGTGTATCTGGAATTCCTTTTTAATGGCGCTATAATAAGCTTTGTTGCCTGAATAAAGCCACACCAGGGCCAGTAAGCTAAAGCCCAGGGTGCTGACGGTGCCACCAGTGGCAAAAAGAGCAATGTAAAAGCCTGCAATGCTGCTGATCAATACTGACGCGATATATACTTTGCCGATCAGTCTGTGCCTTTTGGGATTATTCACCCGCCATTGATCTATGAACTGGGTCCAGCCGGTAAGCAGCGCTATCCCTCCAAAACTTATATGCAGGTAAAAATTGATATGCCAGAGCTTACTGGAAAGCAATTCGGGTGTTTTACTTGCCAGCAGGCCAGCGCCATGCATATCAATAAAATAGTAGATCAGCGGGTATAACCCGATTATTATTGCCAGCACAGCAATAACCGGGCGGTAAATCTTTTGAAACTTCATTAACAGATCAGGTAGTTTGTTTTTTAGACACGAGCTGCCGTTGAAAATTACAAAATCAGATCGTTTTAGCAAACTTCAGTCTGATAGTAAGGCAGATGAAATTTCAGGAAATTTAAATGTATAATGCTATCGGTCTGTTTCGATAATATCGCCACTATCAATGCGACCGCGCTTAAGGTCGGTAAAGCTCCGGCCACTATAGCGCTTGTAATTATCAAAATAGCTAGGCAAACCTTCTGCAGTCAATGGTTTGGCATTATTCATTAGCCGGTAATGCAGGTGCGGAAAAGTGATGTCGCCGGAGAAGCCGATCTTTGCAATTTGTTCACCGGTACGCACCAATTGACCCATCCGTACCAAAATACTTCCCTGCTCCAGGTGTTGTAGCATGCTGAACTGCCCGTTGCCATGGTCTATGATAATATAGTTACCCAAGTGGTTTGGATCTGCATCCGAAGCAACGCGGGCATATTGTAAGGCCTTTCCTTTAAAATCATTGTCGGGCAGCGTGTTTTGCAGGTCGACCACAATCCCAGTTGAAGGCGCATAAACCGGTTTACCAAAGGCATACCAGTCGTCCCGTGAAAATGGGTCCGATTTATATAGGTTGCCATTTTCATCGGCACTGCCCAGGTCAAATGCATACCGGTTTGATTTAAGAGCCACACCTTTTACAGATTGTTCTGCCACACCGGCTGGCCCAACACTTTGGCCGGGGTAATAACTGCGACCGTCCATAACAACTAATTTACCTTTAAGTGGTAGTTTGTAACTGTTTTTTGCCACATAGGCTTTAGGCGTTATTATTTTTTTAATCGACAGGTCGAAATCGGTTGACAAACGTTTTTTATTGCTTTCCTTTTGTTTTGGCGAATCGGCATAGTCGAAATAAAACTGGTATTGCAAAAAGGTGATCTTTACGTCTGGCGGGTAATTAAAAAAGGGATTAAAGATATCGATGGTCTCACCCGGTTTTAAGGTAGTATTGCCGATGGCTTTAATGCCTGCACCTTGTCCGTTTACATTGATCGACTGGCGGAATACTGGTTTTACAGAAGCATCCATAACTGATGCCTCGATGGTAGCCAGGTAAAGCGTATGCGTGCCTGTATTTTTGATCAGGATATCAAAATTCAGGTATTCGCCATTCTGGTCCTTTTCAATAAAAGGATTGTTGGGTATGATGCCTGCTGAGACCTGTTCTGTTTGCACAGCCACAGTTTCTTTGGCAGGAGAGATTTTATGCGATAAGATGCTGCCGGGGATAAGCAACATACATATCATTATGATCGACTTTGTCATGAATTCAGGTTGAATGGAGTTTATATATAAAATTCGTATTAATTATTGGTTATAAGTAAATTAACGGGAAGTTTTTCTTTGCAGAATTGTTCGCCTCAATGTTATTATTTCCATTCCTTTTCTAATTACGTTAGCCGGTTGAAAAAGTTACAATAAAGCCATGTGAATGAACAATAGTGATGTAAGTCATAGTTTGGAATAAATAAATTTGTAAAATATTTAAATCTGTTACTAATGTTGATAGATCTTAGCCATACCATCCAAAACCAGCTGATCACCTACAAAGGTTTGCCTGCGCCCGTTATTTGCGATTTCCTGAGCCGCGAGCTTTCAAAAAATTTCTATGATGAAGGTACTACGTTCCAGATCGCTAAGATTGAAATGGTAAGCAATACCGGCACTTATGTCGATTGCCCTTTTCATCGTTTTGAAGATGGACAAGATGTTTCGGAAGTCGAATTGGAACGTTTTGCCGAACTGGAAGGTATCGTTATTGCTATACCCTTTGCGGAGCGCCTCGATATTGGTCCGGAACAATTTGTCGGTTTCGATATAAAAGACAAGGCTGTGCTGGTCCATACCGGCTGGGCCCAACATTGGAATACCGACCTGTATTTCGAGGGGCACCCTTATCTGACACAAGCAGCCGCGGAATACCTGCGGGATGCTGGCGTAAAACTGGTTGGCATCGATTCCCACAATATTGATGATACTGCAGGCCGAAGCCGCCCGGTGCATACCACTCTTTTAGGCGCGGGAATATTGATCGTGGAGCATTTGTGTAACCTGGAAGCTTTGCCACAAGCCGGCTTTAAATTCAGCGCAGTGCCACCAAAATTTAAGGGTGTAGGTACTTTTCCGGTTAGGGCAATGGCGAGGGTGTATTGATTTTAATGATTTATTTAAGAGGCGATTCGTCGGCCAATCAATCAGCCCCATTTCGCACAATTTCCTTCACTCCCTTAGCCACCTGCCCCTTAACGTTTTCTAAAAATATATCTTTAACATCATCAAATATAAAAGCCGGGCGGGCATCTTCGTTCAGGTAACTAACCTCAATATCTTTCAGTTTGATACCCGATACATGGCGGACATAAAAACCATAGGCGGGTATATCGCCAAACATAGTAGGCTCGGGGTAATTCTTTTCCAGTTCAGGTACTTTTTTGGCAGCTTGCGCAGCGGTACCACCTCCGGTATAATAAATACGAATATTGCTCAATTCAATGTCCTGTAGGTTATGACCCGGGATACCGGTAATAATGCTCGCATAATGTGGATTTGAACCATAAACCCTGATATTGCTAAGTGAAACTCTTCGTAACTGGCCGACTGCTGTTCCCTGTGGGCCGCGCATACGGGCTCCAAGGCGCATGAATATGGGAGCCGAAACAATATCCCTCATGGTGATATTGCTAATGGTAACATCCTGCAATAAAGCACCATCTTCGCTTTCCAAAGCCAACCCCTGGCAATGATCGAACACACAATTACTGATAGCAATATTTATAAAGCCGCCATTCGATTCCGTGCCGAACTTGATTCGCCCGGTGCGGTAGGCATTACTGTCGGCGGTAAGGTAAGTGCCTGCCAGGAACGAGCCCTCATCAAAGCCGCTTACGATACAGTTGGCAATGGTCACATTTTCTGTTGCCCGGGCAAAGCCCAGAGCAAAAGTGCTTTTGAGGCAAATGCCATCGTCAAAAGGCGAGTTGATGCTGCAATTGGAAATATGTACGTTGCGGCAGCAGTCGATGTCCATACCATCGCGATTGGTATCCATTTTCAGGTTGTCGATCGTTAGATTATCTACACCTGTAGCAAGAATTGCAAACCAACCTGCATGAGCAAAAGTTACATCTTTGATCAGCACATTCCTGCATTTATAAAATACCAGCGATTTATTAGCCAGTTGCGAGCCTTTTTTATAATCGTTTAATAGTCCCTTGCCCCAAATAGTACCGCTTCCTAAAATGGATACATCATGTATGTTTTCGCCCCAGATCAGCGAGTTGTGGAAATGGCTGTGTCCATAATCCTGGTAAACGGTATTAACAGTTTGTTCTTCCGGGTCATAGGCAGATGGATCATCTGTCGCCATAATAGTTGCGCCCTGATCGATAAACAAACTGATATTGCTTTTCAGATGTATCGAACCACAGAGATAATTGCCCGCTGGCAAATATACGGTACCGCCGCCCTTGCTTGCCGCCGAATCGATAGCGGAATTGATCGCTTTAGTATCTGTTGTTTTTCCATCGCCGCTTGCACCATAATTTTTTACATTGTATACAGGGGAGGGTGCTGACTGGGCGAAACTCCTGATGGCCATCAAGCAAATCGCTATGCAGCAAACTATTTTAATACGCATGGACTATTGGTTTAAAATGAAAGAAAAAAAGGGTTCGACTGGCTTCCTGAGATAAAAATAGGTATCGCCAGCTTAAATTTCTGTGCTTTAGGTAAAGTTTTTTATAATACCGATATTGTCATGCAATTATTCAAATAAATAATGTCCGATAACGCAGCAGGAAATGTTACACATTTGAGCGAAAATGGTGTTGCTACCATTTCGTTTCATCACCCCGCTCAAAATTCTCTGCCTTCTTTATTACTTGCCGAACTTCGAAGTGAAATAGCTAAAGCAGGAAATGATGCCAATGTTCGAATCATCGTACTGAAAAGTGGTGGCGACCGTACCTTTTGTGCAGGTGCAAGTTTTGACGAATTATTGCAGATAAAAGATAAAGCCGCCGGAGCCGAATTCTTTTCCGGTTTTGCGAACATGATCAATGCTATTCGAACATCTCCCAAGATAGTTATTGCCCGCATTCAGGGAAAAGCTGTAGGGGGAGGAGTTGGTTTGGCTGCTGCAGCAGATTATTGCCTTGCAACGGAAGCAGCATCGATCAAATTAAGTGAACTGGCTATAGGGATAGGCCCATTTGTGATCTCGCCGGCCGTAACACGTAAAATAGGTTTGCCGGCATTTTCGCAATTGACCATACGTGCATCGGATTTTCAAACGGCACATTGGGCAAAAGAACATGGACTGTTTAATGAAGTTTACCCTGATATCGCCAGTCTGGACGAGGCGCTGAATGCCCTGACAGATAAATTGGCGTCCTACCATCCTGAGGCATTGTCGGGTCTAAAGCAAATTCTTTGGGAGGGCACCGAAAACTGGGACACATTGCTTGCAGAACGAGCCGCCATAAGTGGTGAACTGGTTTTGTCGGAATTTACACAGCAGGCATTGCGCGGATTTTTAGCAGGGAATAAATAATCCGGGCGATCCGGCCAAATTTCAATCGGCTTCAAACCGGTTTACCCGGTTACGTAATTTTCGGGCCTCGTCCTGCAAATCTTCAATACGTGTCAACAGATGGAAAATACTTTCAATACCTGCCAGGTTAATTTCCAGCTCCTGGTGCAGCCTTACCATCTTTTCAAGTTTTTGTAATTCACTTTCGGGGATGTACAGCTCACTTTTAATTATTCTGGTTTCAATCAGTCCCGCATCATGAAGCGAATGGATAAAGGTGTACTCAACACCGTGGTAAGTGCAAAACTCTAATGCTCCTATTAATCCTGTCACAGTCATCTCAATTTAATTTTGAAAGTTCAGTGAATAATTCTTTCTGTTTTTCGCTCAAATTGGTGGGCACCTTAACCTGGTAAGTCACCAGCAGATCGCCCTGTTGGCCTTCCTGCTTGTACACGGGCAAACCTTTACCTTTTAGTTTTACGATGGTGCCATTCTGCGTACCCGGAGCAACCTTGATCTTAACTTTACCATTCAAAGTATCAATGGTTACTTCACCGCCCAATACTGCGGTGTAAAGATCGAGTTGAACATTCTGGTATAAATTGGCACCATCACGTTTAAAATCAGGATCAGGTGGAATGTTGAATTTAATAAACAGGTCGCCAGCCGGCCCACCGTTTGCACCCGGACCACCATGACCCTTAATCTTAATTGTTTGTCCGTTCTCAACGCCCGCCGGTATCGTTAAACGTATATTTTTACCATTAACGGTTAGAGTTTGTTTTTGTGAAGCCAGTATATCGCGCAGGCTTAGCTGTAGTTCGGCATTAAAATCCTGACCACGGTATTTGGCCTGCTTGCCGCTACTGCGTCCGCCTCCACCAAACATCGAATTAAAGAAATCGGAGAAATCGCCTCCTCCGCCAAAGTCGCCATAATCTTCAAAGCCCTGACTTTTTCCACCGCCAAAGCCACTGTAGGCATTGCCGCCCTGTGCACGTTGCTGTTGAGCATACTTTTCATGTTCTTCGCCATGCTGCCAGTTTTCGCCGTATTTATCGTACTTTTTGCGTTTATCGGCATCGCTCAAAACTTCATTAGCTTCGTTGATCTGCTGGAATTTTTTGTTTGCCTCGGTATCATTAGGATTTAAATCCGGATGATATTTCCGGGCCATTTTACGATAGGCCGCTTTAATATCCTTATCGCTTGCATTTTTGTCGATGCCAAGAATCTTGTAATAATCAATAAAGGCCATAGTATATCAGTTAACCCTTTGAAGCAGCTTTAGTTTTGCCTATATAAAATTAGCAGTTTAGCTAATCCCGTAAAATGATAACTGGCAGTTCTGTAAGTGTATTAGCGCATTTTTTTAAATAAGCGTCACATTGGCAAGTGGTCACAAAAGCCACGCTGATTTTTTAAATATCTTGTTGTTACGAGTCTTCATTTATTCCGTTTGGGATTGCATTGGCATTAAAAAAAATTCAACGGCTGGGCATAAAATACGCGTTCAGTTTTCTTCAATTTTCGCCGGTTATTTTTACTGTGAGGCTTTGTCTGTGAGGTTTTAATTTATAATGCGTTGATTTGTAGTATTTTATATATAAAAAATGAACAATATCACTTAGTGTTATTTTTACACTAATGTGATAAATATCAAGCCAATTACCCTCACCTTTGCACCAGGTTAAACCGGGTATGCGGAAAGCCTCAAAATTCTACACTGCCCGCCTTAATTTTTCCGGTTTATCCTGTAAAATTTAATACCAAAAGCAATGAAAAGCAAAAATTTAATTTGGATGTTGTCAATCGTTTTATTGGCAGTATCTGCAACAAACACTAATGCCGCTGTTAATGCTAACAGCAACTACACTGTTTTAAATGACATCAAGGCCATCAGTAAAATAGAAGTAAGAGGAAACGTACAACTGTATATTTCAGACAATGCACCCGATCAGGTAACAGTTTATAACAAATACTATAAAGAAACCGCACTGGTGCAAAGCAAAAACGGTTTGTTACGTATTTCATCTTATAATACCGAGAAACTGGTCGTATGGATCAAATCTGAAAGTTTGCAGTCTGTTTCTGCCTTTGATAATGCCGAGATCAGTTCATTTGGCAAACTGGCTAAGATCGAATTTAATATCGACCTGCACGATAACGCCACAGCCAATCTGAATTTAGATGCGTTCAATACCTACGTAACGCTCCGCGACCATGCTACGATCATTTTAACCGGTCGCGTTGAGGAATTTGGCATGAGCCGCAATCTGAACACAATTGTAATTAACAAAGATTTTTCGGTAGGACATAATACAGAGAACAGAGTTTTTAACCTGGCCGGAAAAGAAGTGATGGCCGGACTCGAATAATATTTTTGATCATAGGGTTGTTTTTTTAGTGGTTAGGGCTGTGCCGTATTCGGGCAGCCTTTTTTTGTGGGAAATCGTTTTACCAAACTTTCACTCGTCGATAAAGCAGAATAGTGTAATGATTGTATATTTGAAAGCATAATTTAATCTGATGGACACCAGTATTTTTAAATATTTTGATGATATCAAGGTGAAAGAAGTTGCTCCCGGCTTTTTTTCCCGGTTGATACATACCGATCGCAATACGATCAATTTTATTACCGTAGCAGCGGGATGCACCGTGCCAAGGCATAAACATCCTCATCAGCAATATACTTTTGTCATTGAGGGACAGTTTGAGCTTACGGTCAACGATGATCCGCAGGTGCTTGATCCGGGGCGCTATGCCCTGATCCCTTCAGAAGCTTACCACAGTGGTATAGCGATCACTGATTGTAAATTACTGGATATTTTCGACCCCGTACGCGAAGATTATCGAGCCCTTTAGTACCATAATTAATTTCTATGCCTATTATTAAAGCCACGGTTGCAGATGCTGCCGAATTAACTGCATTGGTAAATAGCGCCTACAGGGGGCCGGTATCTCAATTGGGCTGGACAAGCGAGGCGCACTTGCTTGACGGTATCCGCATTGATGAAGAAACGATGCTTGAATACCTGGAGGCCCCGGATACGACAATTTTAAAATATGTGGATGAGCAGGGTAAGATACTTGCTTGTGTTTATCTTCAGCAGCACGAGGGTGGCAGACTTTATCTGGGTATGCTATCAGTTTCGCCTACATTACAGGCTAATGGTATAGGGCGGCAATTATTACATGAGGCCGAGGTTTGGGCCACCCATTTTTCCTGCCCAATTATTTATATGACCGTAATTACCACGCGAACCGAATTAATAGCCTGGTATAAACGCCGGGGTTACCGGGATACCGGCAAAGTTGTTCCGTTCCACGACACTAAAAAATTCGGTATCCCTAAAGCCGAGATCGAATTGCTTGTGCTGGAAAAGGAAGTTTGATGGGTATCGGGTATCAGTTATCAATAACCGACAGTTAATGCCTAATGCCCAATACCCAAAAACTGATACCCAACAATTTGTCAGGGCGTTTCAAGAAGCAGCGCCAGAACCTCGGTTAAATGTGCTACTTGTTTGAAGGCGGCATGTTCGGGTTTGATCTCTACGTGCTCGTGTGCCCATGTTGTATGGAAGGGGACATGGATGGCCTGTCCGCCGATATTGATCACCGGCAGCACATCTGATTTTAATGAATTACCGATCATCAAAAACTCCCCGGGTGCAATGTCGAGGTGCCGGAGTAATTTGCGATAATCACTTTCTCCCTTTTCAGACATAATTTCGATGTGATGGAAAAAGTGGCTCAGGCCGGATTTTTTTAATTTGCGTTCCTGGTCCAGTAAGTCGCCTTTAGTGGCAACAACAAGGCGATAATGCCCTTTCAATGCCTGCAGTACTTCTTTTACATCATCCAAAAGTTCTATCGGTTGATGAAGTAATTCTTTTCCAAAGTCGACAATTTTGTTGATCGCATCCATGGGAAGTGTATTTCCCGATATTTTTAGCGCAGCCTCAATCATTGACAGAATATAGCCTTTGATGCCGTAGCCATAAATGCCAAGGTTAGCGATCTCGATCTTTAACAATTCCTGCGATAATTCGTGGGGCGGTAAATATGCCTCCATCAGCGTACAAAACTTTTGCTCCGTTTCCTGGAAATAGGGCTCATTTACCCAAAGGGTATCGTCTGCGTCAAAAGCAATTACTTTAATGTCCATGAGTGATTTGCGCAATTATAGCTTTTCATTCGAAAATTGACGGTACGATTTTTGTAAAATATTTTACAACATTTGGTTACCTAATGATAATCCAATACGTATATAAGCCAATAAAGCGAAAGTATTGAAGTTATTACACGTATATTTCCCCCTAATATGATGAAGAAAATTTACCTATTGAAATGCCTGCCATATTTTGTTTTTACCTTTGTTTTACTTGCGGCTGTATCCTGCAAAAAGGATCCTAAAACCAATACCGGCAATAATAATGGCGGCGGCGTAAACCCCGTTGCAACGCCTACCAAACTGGGGTTTTACGAGGTGGATTCTTCCATTTATAAGGTGTTGCTGGAACCAGTGACTAAAATTGGCACACAGACTGTTAATTACGATCTGGTTTTTGATACCGGTTCTGGCGGTTTAGTTATCGACGCAAATGGCATATTGCCTTCGTCGCTTATTACCAGCACCGGATTTAATTTCACCACCGATTCAACGGTTGTTAATGGTATTACAATAACCAATCAAACCAACACGATATCTTACGGCGATGATAATGCTACAACGGATAAAGTTTATGGTAATCTGGCCTATGCAAATATTACTATAGGTGATGCCAACGGAAATATCACCATAAAACGGCTTCCTTTTTTCTTGTATTATAAAGCGGTAGACGGCAAAGGCAAAGTATTTCCTCCTCACGATTTTGATGTTTTCGGTGTTGCGCAGGAATACGATGTGGTATTCGCCAACAGTGCCTATATTACAAGTCCGTTTAACTATTTTGATCCGGGTACAGGTTTGACAAAGGGGTTTAAAATCGACGCATTGGGTACTGCAAATTATTCGCTGAATGGTACCTGGGTTTCAGCTGTTACCCTGGGCTTAACCAGTACCGATCTGAACTCATCAGGCTATAATTTTTCGCAACTTAACTTTACACAGGGCGAGGGTTACGTACCCATTTTACCCGCAACACTTGCATATGCCGGAAGATCGCCTGTTACGGCCGAGGTACTATTTGATACCGGAACTGAGCCTTACAGTTATCTGGAAGATAAAACGGCTACTAATACAACACCAGTTCTGTTGCCTGCCGGAACGGCTGTTAATCTGACGACCACATCCGGATACAGCTATTCCTTTGCAACGGCTACCAATAATAACCTTACCTATTTGGAAAATCCAACTTATTCAGGGTCATTGACTACGATATTGAGTTTGAATTTTTTTACCAATAATGCTTACTTACTTGATTTTACTAACCATAAACTCGGTTTGAAAAGCAATTGATGAAAACTTTT
>CAISPD010000089.1 GCA_903887275.1 uncultured Mucilaginibacter sp. | reverse complement strand
GTTTTATAGCAATCAAAAGCATACTCTTGTTGCCGATTTTTTTATTGAGTCCTATCCTGACTCAAGCTCAAACCCGTCAAAAGCATTTTTCATTCTTCGTTTGCATGAATGGAATTGATATACAAGGACAAAATTATTTGAATAACAATCATATTCAGCAGGTAGCATTTTTTAACGGTAATGACCTTGATCCCGGCAACACGATGTCATTGAACGAGGAGGCATTGAAAAAGGCGCTTATCAAGTCATATCCAGATTCATTAGCCAGTGGATACGCCATTTTAGATTGGGAAGGTGACATATTGAGCAATTTGACGAAAGACTCCAGCAGTGCAGAGTTTAAACGTTCGTTCAAAGAGTTTAGCAGGGCAATTCAAGTAGCAAAGACCTTGCGGCCAAATATCAAATTCGGTTTTTACTTTTTACCTTTTACTACCTATTGGAACAGGAAAGGTCAATGGCAACAGCCTAATCAACAGATTCGTGCTTTATTGCTTCAATGTGATGTTTTGTTCCCATCGCTTTATGTGTTTTACAAAGAAGGGAGTACCGCTCCCGGCGACAACGAAGCCTATGCAACCGAAAATATAAACCAGATATTGAAACTGGCGAAAGAGCTGAACAAGCCTGTATTGCCTTTTATCTGGCATCGTTACCACGATAGTAACCGAACTATTGGCTTGCAATTGATACCGCAGAATGATTTCCGCAGCTTTATCAATGCGCTGCTATCTGCCAATTATAAAGGAAAATCTATTGATGGTTTGGTGTGGTGGGGCGCAGATAATTATTATTATCGGGTTAAGTCTGATGCATTGGTGACTGAAGTTAAAGCATCTAAGTCGCCCGATTTCAATTCGTACATGGATTCATTGCTGGCAAAATATGGCAACCTGGTATTGGATGCTATGAAGAAGGCAAAATGATATAGCTTGATATCTTCGTCAAAAATGCTGGTCATTGACAAAATTCGCATTTAACTTTGTGGAAAAATGCTCTATTTTTAGCTTAAAACTTTAATTGAAAGTCTTTAACTGCTAACTTTACCGGAAAGAATTTATTGATAGAAATAATCTCCCGTGTACTACCTGAACGCATCATCCAATCTTTTTTTATTAGTTTCGAATTGGCTTCGGAAGTTGTCTGGTAAGCCCAACCGGATTAGGCCGGTCGGGGAATAGGTGTCATCTTAATAAAAGACAAAACATAAAAAACGGAACGTTAAAATATGTGCGGAATAGCCGGTATAATTAATCAGCAAGGAAGGGTTATAGATGAGCAGCAATTAATTGACATGACCAGCTCCGTTGCACACCGGGGCCCCGATGGTGAAGGACGTTACATCAATGGAAAAGTTGGCTTTGGACACCGGCGTTTATCCATTATCGACCTGACTGATGCTGGCCATCAACCCATGTTTTTGGGTGATGACTTCGTGATCACGTTCAATGGCGAGATCTACAATTATATCGAAATAAGAAATGAACTGAGGAAATTGGGGCATGTTTTTTCTACCCAATCAGACACCGAGGTTATATTAGTGGCCTACAAACAATGGGGTACGGCCTGCGTTAGTCGTTTCAATGGTATGTGGGCATTCGCCATACATGACAAAATAAAAAATATAGTTTTTTGTTCAAGAGATCGTTTTGGCGTAAAGCCCTTTTACTATGCCAATATTGATGGGCAGTTTTTGTTTGGGTCCGAGATCAAACAATTTAAAGGCTTTAAATCTAACTGGAAGGCCAATCGCAATGTTTTGATGGATTATTTGATCTTCAATCTCATCGATCACAATAGTCAGAGTTTTTTTGAGGGTGTCGAAAAATTGCCAGGTTCGCATAACCTGATCTACCATTTGGCAACCGATAAAATTGAGATAAATAAATATTATACGGTTACTATACATCCGGATATCAGTAAGCTCGATGTGCAGGAAACTGTTGTTATCTTTCAGCAGGAATTCAATCGTGCGATCGACTGGCGTTTGCGCTCAGATGTAAAGGTAGGGACTTGCCTGAGCGGTGGTTTGGATAGCTCGTATATTGCTTCGCTGGCCGGTGGGAAGTATAACAACCAGTTAGAGAAATTTTCTGCGATAACCGCGCAATCGGTCGACATTGCCCAGGACGAATCTTCCTTTGCAAAAATGGTAGTTGATTACCGCGATTTGAAATGGTTAGTTACAACACCAACATCGGCAGATTTTTTATTCTACCTTGATGAAGTGATCTATAATCAGGACGAGCCTTTCATTAGTCCCTCGGTTTACATGCAGCATGCAGTAATGAAAACTGCAAGGCAAAACGGGGTTATTGTTTTATTGGATGGACAGGGAGCCGACGAGGTATTACTTGGTTACGAGAAGTATTTAGGGGCCTATTTTAAAGCCTTACCCAAGTCACAGCTATTGAACAGTATTTTCAACGCGCGCGACCATTTTGGCACCTCTGCATTTTCAATTTTAAAGTATTATCTTTATTTTACATCCTTCTCGGTACGTTATCGCCGAAACCTATGGAAGTTCAATCACGTATCTTCAAAATATCGCAATTTTGTTGATCCTTCAACCATCCGGAATATTGCTGATTCGTATAAAAACATTCGCGAGTTGCAGGAACTGGAAATTTTTAGCACCCAGTTACCCTCCCTGCTGCGCTTCGAAGACAAAAATTCTATGGCCAATTCAATAGAGACCAGGCTGCCTTTCCTGGATTGGAATTTCGTTGAAATGGCCTTATCCATTAATAATCAATTCAAAATAAAAGAAGGATGGTCAAAGTATATATTACGAAAGTCAATGGATCCGATTTTGCCAAAAGAAATAACCTGGCGAAAGCGTAAATTTGGTTTCAATGCACCTACTGATCTATGGTTCAATAATTTCCCGGAGGCAGATAAGTATATCAGGGAATCTGAAATTCTTTCAAAGATTTTTGATGGAAAAATACCTTTGTATCATGACCCCAAGGTAAAATGGCGAATGATCAATATCGCCCGGTGGGAAAAGCTGCATCAGTTAACAATGGATTAGGACTGGTAAAACAAAGGTAAAACGCCGCTAATAAGTATGAGAATAGTAAACGTAAACGCACATTACCAGGATAAGCTTGGCTACCAGGATTACTATCTTGGAAAAGAATGGGCAAAAATGGGATACGACGTGCACTATGTTACTTCGGATGTTCATTTTGATTATCCGGATTATGACAATACTGTTAAGCACCTGATCGGCGATAAATATGTAGGAACCGGCCTTTTTTATTCTGATTTCGGCGTGCCCGTTCATCGGTTAAAAGGCACCGATAAAAAGACGACGGGCTTTATTTGGCTTAAGGGATATAAAAAGAAAATATTTGAGCTGAAACCCGATATTCTGGTCCTCCACGGTATATTTAACTATCAAACCATACGCACACTTTACTTTGCTAAAAAGCTTAATTGCCGGATTTTAATGGATGACCATACAGCAAAGTTTTTCCTGCGCAAAGGCAAAAAGGCGCAGTTTGCTTTCTGGCTCTTCCGTAAATTATTTGCAGCTAAGATCATGAAGGTAGCCGATAAGATCATTGGCATAACGCCTTCGGTAATGCAGGTTTTGGAGGAAGATTTTGGACTGTCGGGTGAAAAGGTTTCACAAGTGATTTTGGGATCGGATACTGATCTGTTCAAAAGCACGCCGGAGCTTCGCAAAAAAGGGCGAGAATTTTTCGGTGTAAATGACAATGAAGTGCTCGTATTATATACCGGTAAAATTTACGAGGAAAAGAAAGTACACTACATTATAGAAGCCTTAAACGATCCCCTGGTTCGTGGTGGTCAGCAAGTGGTGATGGGTATCGTCGGCGGTATTGACGCAGGCTACCGGGAGATGTTAACCAAAGCGATCAATGAAGCATCCATCAGGGTGGTAATGAAACCCGCTATGCCTCAGGAGCAACTGCCGATGCTTTACAATGCAGCGGATATTTGCGCCTGGCCTGATAGCCTCACCACAAGTACCATTGATGCATCGGCTTGCGGCAGTGCTATTATTTCGAACGATAATATGCCCGAACGTACCAGTTACGATAATGGGATCATGATAAGAAGAGGTAATTTTGATGACTTGAAAGCTGCCTTGCAAAAACTGATTGCCGACCCTGCCTTGCGTATAAAAATGGGGGAAAGAGGTATTCAATATGTTGACGAGCAGTTGAGCTGGAAAATAATAGCCAAACAGTTCCTTGAATAATATTTAGTATGGGAAAGATTTTATTTTTGGTGAAACGAATTTGGAACAAGATTTTATCTGTTCTTAATACGTGTGCCTGTAAAAGTCAGATCACAGCGATAGGCAACGTACAGTTTGGTCCAAAAGCGCGGGTTTTTAATATTAGAAAAGATCCATCTAAAATTAAAATCGCAGCTAATACCTTCGTCAATGCAGAATTAACGGTGTATAAATATGGGGGAGACATTAATATAGGTGAATATTGCTTTGTTGGTGAAGGGACGAGGATTTGGTCAGCCAAAAAAATTACGATCGGAAACAGGGTTTTGATATCGCACAATGTTAGTATCCACGATTGTAACGATCATCCTATCGATGCAAAACTAAGACACGAGCACTATAAAACAATTATGTCTACAGGGCATCCCGATCAAATTGACCTGGATGAGCGTGAAATAACTATTGAAGATGATGCATGGATTGGTTTCGGCGCTATTATTTTGAAAGGAGTGACTATTGGAAAAGGCGCTGTGGTTGCTGCAGGCAGCGTAGTAACTAAAAATGTATCTCCAAATACTATTGTTGCCGGTAATCCCGCTAAAATGATCAAAGAAATTCCGAATAAGGCGTGAATAAAATATTAAACTATATACTCAACAAGCTCCTTGGAGTTCGTAATCGCTACAAAAATGTACTCGAAGCGGATAGCAGTACCCGATTTTTGCCAAATTTCGGCATTCATTGCAATCGTGTAACTAATCAACAGCAGTTTAAAATACAAAAAGGTAAAAATTGCCTGCTTGGTTCGCAAATTATATTAGAAACTCCCGAAGCCAGGGTTACTATCGGCGACAGGGTATATATGGGCAATTCATCAATCATTGCAAAAACTTCGGTTTTATTGGGCAACGATATTCTTGTTGCCTGGGGTGTTACTTTTTATGATCACGATTCCCATTCGCTCAACGCTGACGATCGTGATCAAGACATAAGGCAAACTTACGAGGATTACCTTAACGAAAAGGGCAACTACCTGAAGAATAAAAACTGGAGCAATGTAAATTCCAAACCAATTGTAATCTGCGATCATGCCTGGGTGGGTGCCGAAGCAATGATATTGAAAGGTGTTACGATAGGTGAGGGCGCAATTGTAGGCGCAAGGAGCGTAGTAACCAGGGATGTGCCGCCTTATACTGTTGTTGCGGGTAATCCGGCTCGGGTGGTTAAAAATTTGAAAGAAGAAAAGGGAATTATAAAATGAAGATATTGATCATAGGCTCCCAGGGTTTTATTGGGTCAAATGCGCTGGATTATTTTACATCCAGGGGCCATGAATGCTGGGGCTGCGGTGTTGCTGAAGATACCGGGAATGCGTATTACTTCCAGGTAGATCGTTATGTTCCCGACTACAATAACATTTTTAAACTGCAAAAATTTGATGTTTGTATCAATGCTTCCGGGTCGCCGGGTATTGGTTTTTCCATTGAGCACCCGCATGACGATTTCAGGATGAATGTGAACAATCCTTATGCTTTGCTCAATGCCCTAAGGCAATATGGCACAGGGTGTAAATTCATCAATTTATCGAGTGCGGCGGTTTACGGCAATCCTTTAACATTACCAATAAAAGAGGAAGACAGGCTGCAGCCAATTTCGCCTTATGGTTATCATAAAATGATAGCCGAGCAATTGGTACTCGAATTTCATCATATCTATAACCTTCATACCTGCTCATTCCGGATATTTTCAGCCTACGGTCCCGGCATTAAGAAGCAATTATTGTGGGATATTTATAATAAAGCAATAGCTTCATAGGATGGTTTGGTGAATTTATTTGGAAAGGGAAATGAAACACGCGATTTTATTTACATCGCTGATCTGCTCGATGCAATCAGCATCGTGATCGATAAAGGCGAATTTAACGGTGAAACCTATAATCTCGGCTCTGCGCAGGAGACAACCATTCAGGAAGTGGCCGGCATATTTTTAAGTATCATTGACGCCGGGCTGAAAACGAACTTCAACGGCATACAGAAGCCCGGGGATCCGCTATTTTGGAAAGCCGATATGAGTAAATTACAGGCCCTGGGATTTGAGGCAACAACAGATATTCAAGAAGGTTTAAAAAGCTACTATCAATGGATAAAGCAGCTAGAAAGCGTATAGGCATTTTACTGGTGTCGGATGACATTGGGGTAGTTTACTATTTATTAAGCATCGTTAAAAGTTTAAATTTTTTGCCCGACGATGAAAAACCCGAACTGGTAATTCTGTATGAAAGTAACTGCGAAAAATATATCGGACAGTTTGTTTATGACTATATTTCAAAAGTAGCGATAAATTACAACAGCAATAAAAAAGGCAAGTATCTGCTTTCATTGTTACTGAGAATCAATCTGTTTGTTAATTCCATTATCAGGCAAAATGGCCTGGTTGGTATTTTCCCGCTGATGGATGCCCCGGTAAGACCAAATGTAAAAGGATGCAAAGTAGCTTCATGGATACCCGATTTTCAGCATAAATTTTACCCTGAGTTTTTCACGAAACAGAACTTATTGCTTCGCGAGACACGCTTTAAAAAGATATTATACAACTGCGATTATGTGTTTCTTTCGAGTGAGAATGCTCATGGACATTTAAAGCAATTTTATAGAATTCCTGCATCAGGCAGTCAAATAAGGGTAATGCCTTTTGTTTCCATGATCAATGATTTTCAATTACCGGATTTTGCTGACATTAAAAAAAAATACAAGATCAATACACCTTTTTTCCTGGTTTCAAATCAGTTTTATGCGCATAAAAACCATATCGCGGTACTAAAAGCCGCCAAAAAATTAATGGATGAAGGACTCAGTTTCCGGATATATATGACCGGAAAAACGGAGGACTACCGCAATCCTCAGTTTTTTGGTACTCTGACAAGTTTTATTGAAGAAAATAGGCTTGGCGATATGGTTCAAATACTTGGCCTGATACCGCGTGAAGATCAATTGGCGCTGCTTAAAGGATCATTGGCGGTTATACAGCCAAGCAAGTTTGAAGGCTGGAGTACCATCATTGAGGATGCCAAAACTTTTCAGGTTCAGGTCATTTGTTCGTCGATCGATGTTCATCAGGAACAAATGGGCGAGCGTGCGTTCTATTTCGAGCCCGACAATGCCGATGAACTGGCGGACACCATCAAACATTTTGTATTGAAAACTGCAGAGCCAAAAACAGTATTTAACAACTATGAGCAAAGGATACAGCAATTTGCCGGCACCTTTGTTAGTGTATTTTAATAACGATCATTGCAAGGGCATTGTTTTTTGCCAGCCTTTGCTTTGATGATCAATACAATATATTTCTGCTTTTACAGGTTTGTATGAACTGCCGGTATTCAATTTTAGCACTTATATTTGGACGGATGGTAATGATGCCTGCTTTTTACGAGAATCGGAATAACAAAACGGACTATTAGTTCAATGGCGACACCAGTTTTAATAGAACAATAAAATCTACTTCCCTAAATGCACACGGTTAGCCCAAAGATTTCAATCATAACGGTTTGTTTTAATAGTGAAAAGTACATAGAAACCACAATAAAGTCAGTGATTTCTCAGGACTATCCTGCCATAGAGTATATCGTAGTTGACGGCAATTCGGGCGATAGTACGATGATGATCGTTGAAAAGTACCATTCATTTGTTGCAAAGAAAATATCAGAGCCTGATAAAGGAATATATGATGCCATGACCAAGGGTGTTGCCATGGCCAGCGGCGATGTGGTAGGCATTTTAAATTCAGATGATGTTTTTGCGTCTGAATCGATCATTTCCGAAGTGATGAACATTTTTAACACTGACAATACAATTGATGCGGTATACGGCAATATCACCTATTTTAATAATGATGATCCGGGTAAAATTGTCCGTAAATGGATTACCAAACCTTATTACCCCCGGTTTTTTGACCATGGCGAAGTACCACCGCACCCTGCATTGTTTGTCAGGAAAAGGGTATATGACGCTATTGGTGCCTATTTTCCGGATTTTAAGATCACCTCCGACTATGAGTTTATGCTGCGGGCCTTTAAAATACACGGCTACAAACCCTATTTTATCAATAAATTTATCGTGAATATGCGTATGGGAGGCGAGAGCACCAAAAGCCTGAAAAATATTCTGATCGGTAATAGGGAAATGCATCTGGCCTGGAAAATGAATAATTTAAGGCCGCCATTTTACTTTTGGTTTTTGCGGTTTTATAAAAAAGTACGCCAATTTTTTGTTTAATGCCACTATGTCAAAGCGCATTTTAATAACCGGTGCATCGGGTTTTCTGGGAACTATACTCACTGATTCGCTTAAACGCTCGGGATATCTCGTAAAAACACTTGGTAAAAAAGCATCAAACGAATATCAGATAGATCTGGATGCTCCTAAGCCCGGGCTGATGTTTGATGAAAGTTTTGATATTGTTATACATGCCGCTGGCAAAGCCCATTCGGTTCCAAAAACTGAAATTGAAAAGCAGGCATTTTATCAAACAAATTATGAAGGGACAAAGAACCTTTGTGCCTGGCTAACATCAAACGGCAAGGTGCCCAAATCTTTTATTTTTATCAGTACCGTTGCTGTTTATGGCTTAACGACCGGTACGCTGGTAGGGGAAGATCACCCTTTAAATGGCACGAGCCCTTATGCGCAATCAAAGATCATAGCCGAAAATTGGTTGGCAAATTGGTCTAAAGCACATCAGGTGACGCTGGCTGTGCTGAGGTTGCCGCTTCTGGCTGGACCAAATCCGCCGGGAAATTTGGGGGCAATGATCAGAGGCATCAGTAAAGGCAGATACCTGAGTATTGGCCGGGCGGACGCACGTAAAAGCATTTTGTCAGCTGATGATATTCCGGCTATTTTGCCTTTGCTTGCTGAAAAAGGAGGTATTTATAATTTAACCGATGGATACCATCCCAGTTTTGGCGAACTTGAAACAGCTATTGCAACAGCACTCGGAAAAAAGCAACCGCCAAAAGTGCCCGAATTTATTGCCCGGATATTAGCTCAAATAGGTAATTTGATGGGCAACAGGTCGCCAATAAATACAGACAAGCTTGAAAAGATTTTATCACCCTTAACTTTTGATGACACTAAGGCCCGTGATCTGCTGTTATGGCAACCAACATCGGTACTTGAAAAAATAAAGACATTTATCTAATATTATCAACAATAGAGTGGTAAAATCTTTGCGGTCATCAGTTTAAATTTGCCTAACAGTTAAACGCCATTTAAATTTCATTTTACCCTGCAATTATTAATTTGACATAGGCGGAAGTTCGACATTGATCATGCATTTACACCATTAAAAGTTTCATTTCAAGTAAGTTATGCTTTACCTCCTTTTTGTTCCCGTTTGTTTCCTGGCAATGCTGCTTTATTTCAGGATTGCCGACCATTTTGGCATCATCGATCATCCAAATGAAAGAAGTTCGCATACCCGGATCACGATCAGAGGTGGGGGGGTAATTTTTATTTTGGCGGCATTGCTGGTGGTTATTGTTCATCCAGCTTACTATTTGCCTGCTATCGGTTTACTTACCATTGGTTTCATCAGTTTTTTGGATGATATTTTTACCTTAAGCAGTCTTCTGCGGCTTTTGTTCCATATAGCGGCTGTAACGTTCATTTTTATTTACCTGGCAATATTTAATACCGAACCCTGGTATAGCATATTGCTGCTCTATATCATGGTGATCGGGGTTATCAATATGTACAACTTCATGGATGGTATTAATGGCATTACCGGCACCTATAGTTTAATTGTTTTGGGTGGACTGCAATACGTTAATATTAAACAAGTTGCGTTTGTTGAACCCGATTTGATCTGGCTGCCCATCATAGCCAGTCTGGTGTTTTTGTTTTTTAATTTTCGGAAAAAAGCCAGATGTTTTGCGGGCGACGTAGGTAGTGTAACTATCGCGCTCTGGATCATATTTTTATTATTGCGCCTGATCTTGCTTACCCACAACTGGGTTTATATTTTGTTCCTGGTTGTTTATGGCATCGATTCGGTTTTAACCATTACGCACCGGGTATATTTAAAGCAAAATATTCTGACTGCGCACCGATTACATGTTTATCAGTTGCTGGCCAATGAGAAGAAAATATCACACCTGATAGTTTCCTCAGGGTATGCTTTTATTCAGGGCATTATCATCCTGGCAATTATTGTATTGCCACAAACACCGGCTGCTTATTTCTTCCTGTTTACCATCATTCCGCTTATGGTGATTTATGTATTAGTTAAGCCACGATTAATGCGTAATTGAATATCCACGCAGTGTTAATAACTAAGTTCAAGTTTTTTTTGTCAAAATCTTAAATTTGCTCGCGGTCGTTATTGTTTTAAACAGCTGATTATCTGTTTGTTGCGAAGTGAAATTGGAAATCGCCCAAAGTTCATAAAACAATCAAAACATGAATTTGAATTTTACGCCAAACATTGGCATAGTGCTTTCCGTTTAATTGTATGTTGATGCCCATGACAATTAATTTTTTGTTTAACGAAAAAGTGCTACTTTTACTAAACATCCTCTGCTTGAATACTCTATGAGAAAATTTTTACTTTTTACCAGGGTGGTTCCGAGATGGTTGATCATGCTAGTCGACCTGATGATTGTGGCCTGGTCTTTTTCAACTTCTTTTTTTATAGTTCATCGCTTCGAATTCGTCAATATACTCCGCGGATACTTTTTTATCTACACCGGACTGTATTGTGTAATTGCTGCGGTAGTAATGTATGCCATGCGCATTCATATCGGTTTGATCCGATACTCCAATACCCGCGACGTTTTACGAATTTTTGGTGCTGCATTTGCCAGCAGTTTGATCTATCTGCTTACCATTAATCTTTGGGTATCGCATTTGATCAATGTAAACATGGTTACCATTAACCTGGTTTTACTAATCAACTTCTCGGTTTCCAGCACACTGCTCATTTTGTTGCGTACAATGGCCAAAAGTGCCTTTTTTTACCTCAATTATAACAGCAGCGGTAAAAAGACAGTGGTACTGATCTATGGCTCCGACAGTAATTCGGTTTTAGTTAAGCAAGCCCTGGAAGCAAGTGCAAATACTAACTTTTCGGTTGTTGGCTTTATTGACGAAGGCGGTAAAAAAATTGATAAAGAAATTCAACAGGTAAGGGTTTACCATATTGAAAAACTAGCCAAGCTGAAAGAAAAATATAAGGTTGATAAGCTCATCGTGATGAATCATCATCTGGATGAACAAACCAAAAAAATTGCTTTTGAGCAGTGCCTTGCTTTAGGTATTCAAATTGTAACTGTACCACCCTCAGATCAGTGGATTTACGGTAAACTTAACCTTCAGCAAATGCAGGATCTTAAGATCGAAGATCTGCTGCAGCGCAAGCCTATAGAGATAGATACTACCCGCATTTCTGACGATCTGTTTGGTAAACGAGTACTCATAACGGGTGCGGCAGGCTCTATTGGGTCTGAAATAGCAACCCAGGTACTCGGTTACAAGCCTTCCATGGTTATTCTTTGCGACCAGGCCGAATCGCCATTGCATGAAATGAAACTTGAGGTGGAGGACAAATTTCCGCAGATTTGTACTAAAATTTTCATTGCCGATATCCGCAATTATCGTCGTTTATATCGCTTGTTTGAAGACTTTAAACCCGAAGTGGTTTTCCATGCCGCTGCCTACAAACATGTTCCAATGATGGAAGAAAATCCATCAGAAGCAGTGCTGGCAAACGTAAAGGGCACCAAACATGTGGCCGACCTTTCGGTATTGTTTGGTGTACGCAAGTTTGTAATGATCTCTACGGATAAGGCGGTAAACCCATCCAATATTATGGGTACAACCAAGCGGATCGCTGAAATCTACATCCAGTCATTAAAAGATAGCCCGGCAAACATTAAAAATGGTGCCCCTGTTACCCGTTTCATTACAACAAGGTTTGGTAATGTGCTGGGCTCTAACGGTTCGGTTATACCTCGTTTCAGGGCGCAGATCCAAAAAGGCGGGCCGGTTACGGTAACCCATCCTG
Organism: uncultured Mucilaginibacter sp.; assembly: GCA_903887275.1. Lineage (GTDB taxonomy): Bacteria > Bacteroidota > Bacteroidia > Sphingobacteriales > Sphingobacteriaceae > Mucilaginibacter. The sequence goes on along the minus strand of CAISPD010000089.1, from coordinate 33,808 downwards.
ACATTACCCGTTATTTCATGACTATACCAGAGGCTGTGCAATTGGTATTGGAAGCAGGAACAATGGGCAAAGGTGGCGAGATATTTATCTTTGATATGGGCGAACCAGTGAAAATAACAGATCTTGCTTTGAAAATGATCAAACTGGCAGGTTTGCAGCCAGAAAAGGATATCAAGATTGTTTATACTGGTTTAAGGCCTGGTGAAAAGCTATACGAAGAGTTATTGAACCTTGGCGAGCTGACTATGCCTACACATCATCCAAAGATCAAAATTGCGAAGGTGATTACTTACCCTTATAAAAAGGTAGTTTCAGATATCGATCATTTACTCGAACTCAACAAGAAGTATGACGATGTAGCTGTCGTTAATAAAATGAAAGATATTGTCCCTGAATTTATCAGCAAAAATTCTCATTTCGAGTTCCTGGATAGCATCAGCGGTCAGGAAGAAGAAATAGAAGCGTTGATGGATAAGTGATCAGAGTTGCCCTGTAAAACTTTTGTCTTCTGCCTTTATTTGATCATCTATTCAGCGACTAATAGTTCTGCTTTTCATCAGTCTTTCCCCAAAGCGTAAATGCACGTATTGCTTCTTCACGCAAGAGATGGTTCATGTTTAAAACTCTGCCTGGTATCGGTTTTTCCAGCTCCTTGTAAATATGCTCGTCGTCAAATCCTGCAGCTGCAGCATCAGTTCGGGTATTGCCATAATAAACTTTGTCTATATGGGCCCAATAGATAGCGCCAAGGCACATTGGACAAGGCTCGCAGCTGGTATAGATTGTACACCCGGTCAAATCAAAGCTTCCAAGATTCTCGCATGCCTGCCGTATGGCCGAAATCTCGGCATGTGCCGTCGGGTCTTTTAACGTTAGTACCTGATTGCCACTTTGCGCTACGATCTGTCCGTCTTTTACAATAACTGCTCCGAAAGGGCCCCCCGCCAGGCTTGTAATATTCGATTCGGCAAGTGCGATGGCAAGTCGCATAAATTTTTCGTCTTCAGCAGTATCCATAGGTATAAAAATAAAAAACCCCGGTTCAAAACCGGGGCTTTTCGACAGAAAAATTCGAATTTCTGTTATTTCTTTTCTTTAGCGTACGCGTCGTTGATCTTTTTAACAAAATCGCCAGTTATATCAAGGCTTGGATCTGCATACAGCAGATTGGTGTTATTGCTTTGGAAAGTAAGTACAACTTTGTAGCCATTGTCTTTCGCATATTGCTTGGTAAATGCGTAGATCTTGTCAAGCAATTTCTTGCTTTCGTCGGCCTGATCATTTTGCAATTGAGCGCCGGCATTTTGCTGATATTGTTGCAGCTCCTGACCTTCGCGGTTAAGTCTTGCTTCAGTTAATGATTTTTCATTGGCACTAATAGAGTTTTGACTTTTTTGATATTCAGCTACTTCACGCTGAAAAGCCTGCTGTTTTGCTCCAACATCGTTTTTTGCCGCTGCGCCTTTGTCTTCCAGACGTTTACGCATGTCTTTGGCGTAATCGTATTTAACTAATAACGAATCCTGGTTTACGTATACTACTGCTGTATTTGCAGGTGGTGGGGTAGAGGAGCCTGATGATGAGCCCGACTTGTTTTGGTTGCATGCTGCTAAGCTGCCTGCTGCCAGTAAGCCTAGGGTTAATTTGGTTAAATAGGAAGCCCTTGTTTTCATTTTACTGTTTAAAAAATTTTGACAAAGATAATGTTTCAGCGCAAGTATCCTAATGTTTTAATAAGCTTGTAAACATCGTGCTTATTTATCCACATTAGTCCAAAATCGGCCTATTTTACGTAAATTTGCATGTTAGCGCTATTTATAAGATAGTGGCTTTTTTATACTAATTATGAGCGAAGAAATTAACGACAGATCAAACTATTCAGCAGATAATATACAGGTATTAGAGGGGCTTGAAGCCGTACGTAAACGCCCTTCCATGTATATTGGCGATACAGGTGCCAAAGGACTTCATCACCTGGTTTACGAAGTTGTAGATAACTCCATTGATGAGGCCCTCGCAGGTTATTGCGATACCATCAAAGTAATAATTCATAAAAACAATTCGGTTACGGTTGAAGATAATGGCCGTGGTATTCCAACGGGTATTAATACCAAAGAGCAAAAATCAGCGCTTGAGATCGTAATGACCGTTTTGCACGCTGGTGGTAAATTTGATAAAGATACTTACAAGGTTTCGGGAGGTTTGCACGGTGTGGGTGTTTCCTGCGTTAACGCACTTTCTATACACATGAAAACGGTAGTACACCGTGAAGGAAAAATATTTACCCAGGAATACGAACGGGGAAAGCCATTGTTTGAAGTAAAGGCAATAGGCGAATCTGATCGTACCGGTACTATACAAACCTTTCAGCCGGATGGAGAAATATTCACCCAAACACTCGAATACAAATATGATACACTGGCTACGCGTTTACGTGAGTTGGCCTTTTTGAATAAAGGGATAAGGCTTACCCTGACGGATGAGCGCAGCCCGCAGGAAGATGGCACATTTTTAACGGAGATGTTTTACTCAGAAGGTGGTTTGAAAGAATTTGTCAAATACCTTGACGGTACCCGTACCCCTTTAATACCAGAGCCTATTTATGTAGAAGGTATGAAACAGGGTATCCCGGTAGAGCTTGCCCTCCAATACAATGATACTTATTCTGAAAACGTACACTCGTATGTAAACAATATCAACACCATTGAAGGCGGTACCCACGTGGCTGGTTTTAGAATGGGTTTAACCCGTACGCTGAAAGGTTATGCTGATAAAGAAGGTCTGCTGAAAAATGTTAAGGTAGACATTACTGGTGACGACTTCCGCGAAGGCTTAACTGCCGTAATTTCGGTTAAAGTTGCAGAACCCCAGTTTGAAGGTCAAACCAAAACCAAGCTTGGAAACAGCGAGGTAAGCGGTGCAGTAAATATTGCTGTAGGTGAAATATTAACCAATTACCTGGAAGAAAATCCGCGCGAAGCCCGGATGATCGTTAATAAAGTGATCCTGGCGGCAACTGCACGGGCGGCTGCACGTAAAGCCCGCGAAATGGTACAGCGTAAAAACGTGATGAGCGGATCGGGTTTGCCCGGTAAGTTAGCCGATTGTGCCAATAGCGACCCATCATTGTGCGAATTGTTCCTGGTCGAAGGTGATTCGGCAGGTGGTACTGCCAAACAGGGCCGTAACCGCGAAAATCAGGCAATTTTACCATTGAGAGGTAAAATTCTCAACGTAGAAAAGGCTATGGAGCATAAGATCTACGAGAATGAGGAAATAAAAAATATGTTTACCGCACTTGGTGTAAGTATCGGTACTCCAGAGGACCCCAAGGCCCTCAACATAGTTAAACTGCGTTACCACAAGATCGTTATCATGACCGATGCCGACGTTGATGGTTCACACATTACCACATTGATTTTGACATTTTTCTTCCGTTATATGAAAGAACTGGTTGAGTTTGGGTACGTATATATAGCAACTCCACCACTTTATTTAGTAAAAAAAGGAAAAGAACAAGAATATTGTTGGACTGAAACGCAACGCGAAGCAGCAATTCAACGTTTAAAGGGGTCAGGGAAAGAAGATAGTGTTCATACGCAACGCTATAAAGGTTTAGGTGAAATGAACGCCGAACAATTATGGGAAACAACAATGAATCCTGAAACACGTACTTTACGCCAGGTAAGCATAGATAATGCTGCCGAGTGTGATCATACCTTCTCTATGCTGATGGGTGACGAGGTTGCTCCCCGTCGTGAATTTATAGAGAAAAATGCAAGGTACGCGAGAATAGATGTTTAATATCACTGGGGTTTTTTAACTTTGATATTTGTTTTATTAACTTTTGAGTATTAAATTGCTCTGGAGAATTAAATTTTTATACAGAGTTAACAAAAATCGTTATTGATTGTTCCATTTTCAAGAAGCTTAAGCTCGCACTTCTGCCCTTTATGAAAATACACAATGCCAATAAAAAGAATTTTTTTCCCGCTTTTTATTGCTATTATTTTGCTTGCGCAAACAGGTTTTGCGCAGCTAACCAATTCTAGCAAACGAACCATAGTAGTTATGGGTTCCTCCAGTGCTTATGGTTGGCGATCAACTGTTCCCGATTCTGCCTATGTAAGGCGTCTGCAGGCCGATTTGCATTATTATAGTCGCGGTGATACCATTATTGATATAGCTTTCCCCGGCAATACTACCTATGTTTGTTTGCCAACTGGTACGTCCGTCCCCGCTTATGCACCGGCTCCCGATCCTTCAATGAATGTAACGGCGGCTTTAAGCTATAATCCAACTTTTGTCATTATAAGTTTGCCAACCAATGATATCAGGGATCAGTTTTCGGATGCGGAAATTTTGGCTAATTATACAAAAATCACCAACGCGCTGGATGCTGCAGGTGTACCGTATATTCTCACCGGAACTCAACCGCGCGATCTGGCTACGGATGTTGGTTGTAGCATCGCATTTGATGGTAATCCGGTTTGTTTGTCTACTGGTGGCCTAAGCCCGACTGATCAGGCCCGGCTCGGGACTTTTAACGGGCTCCTGGCAACGCAATATCCTTTAAATGCCACTTATGGGGCGCCAATTGTCAATAATTTCCTTACCCAACTGAGTGTCTCGCCGACAAATTTCGAGCTCAATCCTGCTATCGGTTATGGCGATGGTATACACTATGTAGATGCCGGACATCGCATTGTATTTAATGCTTTCCTTAATTTTCAACTCTATAAAGACCTTGTAAATTTTAAACCGACGCTAACGCTTTCCCTGAGCCCAAAGTCGATCGGTACACCCGATTTTGCCCCAGGTGCAGTTTCAAATTACCCCGGGCCAGCTATTACCTATAGCAGTAGCAACCCGGCTGTGGCAACAATTACCGGCGGTGGTTTGATCCATTTAGTTGGTGTTGGCAGCACAACTATTACAGCTACCCAGGCTGGTGATGTCCATCATTTAACCAGTTCAACTTCTACCACGCTTACCTGTACAGCACCAACTGTTATAGCTTACGACTGGATTGGCGGTGTAAGTACAGCATGGAATAATCCCAATAACTGGCAATCAACAAACGGTGGGGTAACAACTAATCCGGCAACTGATTATCCGGGAAACCTGCATTCAACTGATCAGGTAAATATTGGTGTCAATATCAATTATTCCAATAACCCTGAAGTTACTGCAACGCTTCCAAACCTGGTTGGTTCGATCACATTTGGCGACAGGCTGATAAGCGGCGGGTCCACAGCCACCAATACATTGGTGGTTGATACGCTTGTTACCTTAAATGTAAGTGGTCAGGTAACTCAAAAACATACAACTGCCGGAGTGTTTAATTCAGGAAACACTGCCTCTGTAACTGCTGTAAAAACCTATTTACAAGGTTCAGGCACCATCAATTGCGGAAGCTTTGTTGTTGGCGACACAACAACTCCCACTGCCGATTCGGTTATTAATGTAACACAGGTAACCCTCGGTGCCGCAGCCGGCGGTTCGCATATAAAATTAAATATAGCTGGTAATCTCAATATCAACACACAAAGCAGGGATGATGCCGGTAATACCGTTGTGGTGAGTAACAACAATGCGTATTTTTCATTATCCCAGGGCATCCTTACCGTTGGCGGGCTGATCAATCTGACCGACGGCAATGCAAACACGGCAAAACATCCATATTTCAAGCCCAGCGCAATATTCAGTATAGATTTGCACAATAACGCTGATAGCTCGGTTCTGAACCTGCAAAACGCTAACGCGCTTACCTCGCAGGCAGGCAATGTAGGGAACATAATTGATTTTTATAACGTAGTCCAACCCGGTGGAACCGGCACTGCAACTGTAAATTACAACGGAACAACAAACCAGGAAGTATATAACTACGTGGCAGGTTCAACCGTTGACAATATCATAGATAATAACGGTGACACGCCCGGCGATGGCTTCGTTTATCAGAACCTTGAATTTGGTGGAACCGGAACAAAAACCGTAGATGCACCCGCTACTATGGGCACATTACCTATTGCTCAGGCGCTGACATTGGACCCTGGCTCCGAAATACTCGACCTTACTACCAATAACAGTGCACTTGTTGTAGGTGCTGATTTTACTACCAATACCGGCAGTATTGTTAATTGCGGTACCCGTCCGGTGGTAATAGGAGGCTCATTTTTAAATTTTGGTACTACGAATTTCGGAACGGCTAATGTTACTTTCAACTCCTTTGGCGGCGAAAATATGCTAACCGCCAATAACTGTTACCTCACGAATGTTACCATTAATGGCGGAGGACTTGAAACAATAATGGGAAATAACTTCTACCTGACCAGTCATGGTGTTCTCAATATCAATGGCAACAGCCAACTGGAGACTAATGGCTTTCTGACATTAATGTCTGATAGTACCGGCTCAGCCACCATCGCAGCTATTCCCGCGGGCTGTTCTATTACAGGCAATGTTAATGTGCAGCGTTTTGTATCAAAACATAGGGCCTACCGTTTGGGTTCATCGCCGGTTTACAGTTCAACAATAGGTACAAATAATGTATATAGCCTTAATTACCTCAAGCGCTCTATTTACACTACCGGAACAACTGGTGTCGCCGGGGGATTCGACAAAACAGGTAATCCAACCTGCTACCTGTATCGTGAAAACCTTGCACCGCTTTATACTACATTCCTGAATAGTAATTTCAGGGGAATCAATAATATCACGGATACACTCAATTATCAGTTAGATGCTGATGGTGGACCTTTTAATATTCCGGTTGGAAATGGTTATATGTTTTTTTACCGCGGAAGCCGCAGACAGGCATCATTGTCTGCCCTCACCGTACCCGGAGCATCTTGTACAACCGATACTTTAACGGCAACGGGCATACTAAACCAGGGCAGTATTACCGTAAGTGATTGGTATACGCCTGGTTCAACCAACCTGGGGAATACCAGCTTTTCGGGTAATCCAGCTATTCAGGGTTCAAACCTGGTAGGTAACCCTTATGCAAGTTCTATCGACTGGGATCAATATAGTACCACTAACAATACAGCAGGTATTTATGCACCTAATGTGGCACCTTTTTCTTATCAATTGATACCATCCGGAGCTCAAGGATCAGGTAATTATGGCGTTTACACCGCTGGTAGTGGTGGAGGAGGTGGAACAAATGGGGCTACCAATATAATCGGTAGTGGTGTCGGTTTTTTTGTTCAGGCTACCAGTCCATCTGCACAATTGATCTTCAATGAAAATGCAAAAACCAATACGCAGGCCGTGGTTGGTTCTACACTTTTTATGGGCAAACCGGTAAATTCGGTTTCCGACAATCAATTTCTGCGATTGCAGTTAGCCAAAGATTCTATCAATACCGACGAAAATATTATTCGTTTTAACAATAGCGCTGCTACAGCTTTCAGTCCATTTAATGATGCCAGATACCGAAATGGGACCGGGCAGGTAAGCCTTTCGAGTATTTCAAGCGATAATGTTGCATTGGCTATCAATAGTGTGCCCTATCCGAAAAATAAGCAACAACTGGCTATCCCACTAAAGATTGGTGCCACGGCAGATGGTAATTATCTGTTAAAACTTACAGCTATCAATCAGGTGCCCCTCTTATATGGTGTTTGGCTGAAAGATGCCTATAAGGCAGACTCTATTAATTTAAGAAAAAGCAGCTCTTATAATTTCTCGATAACCAAATCTGATACCAGTTCTTTGGGTTCGAAACGATTTATGCTCCTGATTCGTGAAGACACAGCATTTGCCTATAAATTGTTAAAGTTCACCGGGGCTCCGATAAACCAGCACACCCAGGTGCAGTTGAACTGGACAACGCTTAATGAACAAAACTATACCCATTTTACTGTTCAAAGGAGTATCGACAATGGTAGTACCTTTGGCGATATCGGTGGATTTCCTTCAAGCCAGCTAGGTAATTATGGGCTACTTGATAAAAGTCCGGCAATTGGTCAAAATATATATCGATTGATGCAGCAGGATATCGATGGTAATATCACCTTTTCTAATGCTGTTACTATTAATATTATTGATCGAAGCAATCACGCTGTTTCGATATACCCTAATCCTGCCCGAACCATTATTAACCTTACCATCAATACACCCGCAGCTGCGTCTGGCAACTATCGCGTAATCGTTAGCAATAACCTGGGTATGGTGGTGAGAAGTGCTTCATTAACCCAGCCAAATTGGGCCACAAGCGTTAGCGATCTGCTTACCGGAACTTATGTGGTGCAAGTATTAAATACCCTGGATAACAGCCTTGTTGGACAGGCTAAGTTTGTAAAATTATAGGCTGCTTTTCAGACTGATAAGGGCATGTTCATAATCAATCAGCGCTTTGTATTTTACCAGTATATCGCCGCCCAAAACTCCTAATACTTCTGGTTGATTTAATTGGCGGTAAGCTATGTTGATACCAGAAAGGTCAAGTACTGCAACTTCAAACGCCTCAATTTTTAATTCGCCTATGTGCATATCGTTGATGATAGCAGTGTGTGATACCATGCTGTTGGTGCCTAATCCGGTAGAAAGCCTGTCGCTCGAATTAATATCAATAAACTCCTTCAGCAAGGTTCCATGATCAAATGCAGTTTTTGAAGCTCCGGTATCCAACACCATTTTATAAATCCTACCAAAAACGGAAACATTTACAAGTGGGTGAAAGCCGTCTTCATGTAAGTCAATAATCTGGAGCGGGACAGTGGTAGTCATGGCGCAATAATAAGGTTTATTCTAAATTCCAACCCTTGCTTTTAAGAAATGACTTGCATGTTTCGCAAAAGCCAGTTTCTTCCTCCAGGTGATTACCTCCTTCGGCATCCCTCATCAAACAGGTTTTGTTTTTACAATGTGGAAGCCCTTGCGTATGACCAAGTTCATGCAATATTATTTTATACAGTTGCGCAGATAAATTGTCTTTATTTAGCCTGAATGTTGATACTGCACAAGCGTTACCTGGCTGGAAACCTAATCCCATAACACCCCAATCGGGAATATTGCCTTTCGTAACGCTAATATCTTTACTCGTGATACCTACATAAACAGTATCAGTACTCCCGTTCCTTCCGAGATAGTTGATGATACCATCAGCTCTGTATCTGTTTCTTCCCGGGTAATATGTAGATGCAGGCAAAGGAATTGATTTTTTGAGTTGGATTTTAGTATTGATATGTTTGAGTTGATCAAATAGCTTTTCTGCCTGTATGGGCGAAAACTCGCCTAAAGGCTGTATTGCAAAAACTCTGTTGCCCGGTGGTAAAGCGTCACCACAGGCATAGCATAACACAACAGCTATCCCTATAAAAAGTAAAACAAGGAATCGTTCACGGTGGCTCACTAATGTTAATATCAAGGTAATGTGTTCATAAAAGTACTAAAGAAATTTCAGCTGTTTTGGTAGATTTGTATTCCCGGGGTCCCGGTATTTATCGGGAGGTGATCCAGATTAACTATGCCAGATTTTTCGCACTTACACGTACATACACAGTTCTCGTTATTAGACGGGGCGGCAGATATTTCCAAGCTTTATAAAAAGGCTGCGGCTGATGGTATGAAGGCGCTTGCCATTACCGACCATGGTAATATGTTCGGCGTTTTCAAGTTCGTTGCCGAAGCAGGGAAGCACAATGTAAAGCCGATAGTAGGTTGCGAATTTTATGTAGTAGAGGATCGGCATAAAAAGCAATTCACCAAAGAGAAAAAGGACGTCAGGTATCACCAGCTTTTACTGGCAAAAAATGCCGAAGGGTATCGTAACCTGGTAAAATTATGTTCGCTGGGCTATATAGAGGGGCTTTATAGTAAATGGCCGCGTATTGATAAAGAATTGATCCTGAAATATCATAAAGGTTTGATCGCAACCACCTGCTGCATCGGGGCATCAGTTCCTCAGGCCATATTAAAGAGTGGGGATGACGAAGGTGAAAAGGAATTTAAATGGTGGCTCGATCTTTTTGGTGACGATTACTATATCGAGTTGCAAAGGCATAACATTCCCGAACAGGAGATAGTTAACAATACGCTTCTGAAATTTGCTAAAAAGCACCAGGTAAAAGTTATTTGTTCTAACGATTCGCACTACGTTGATCAGCAGGACAGCCATGCGCATGATATTTTATTGTGTGTAAATACCGGTGATATGCAGAGTACGCCGATTGCGACCGATGAGGAGGGTGGTAAGGGTTATCGCTTTGGCTTCCCGAACGACCAGTTCTATTTTAAAACGCAGAATGAAATGGGCAAGCTCTTTCACGACCTGCCTGAAGCCCTCGATAATACCAACGAGATTGTTGATAAAGTGGAGGTTCTGAAGCTGAAAAGGGATATCATGCTGCCCAATTTTCCTATCCCGCAGGAATTCAAGATCCATAGCGGACCTGAGTCCGAAAACATGAATCAGTGGGAGTACCTGAAGCATTTAACCTATACAGGCGCCAAAGAACGCTATAAAGATATCAGCCCGGAAGTGCAGGAGCGTATTGATTTCGAGTTGTTCACTATACGTACCATGGGGTTTGCCGGCTATTTCCTCATTGTATCCGATTTTATTAAATCGGGCAGAGAGATGGGGGTATTTATCGGCCCGGGTCGTGGTTCCGCAGCGGGTTCGGTGGTCGCCTATTGTACGGGTATCACCAATATTGATCCGATAAAATATAATCTGCTATTCGAGAGGTTCTTAAATCCCGACCGTAAATCGATGCCCGATATCGATACCGACTTTGACGATGCCGGCCGGCAAAAGGTTATTGATTATGTGGTAGATAAATATGGTCGTAACCAGGTGGCACAGATCATTACCTATGGCTCCATGGCGGCTCGTACCAGTATACAGGACGTTGGCCGGGTATTGGATATGCCCCTGTCGGAAGTTAACGCATTGAAGAAACTGGTGCCTGAAACGCTCGGTATAACCCTGCGTGGCGCCATAGACCAGGTGCCGGAGTTAAAAGAGATCTATAACGATCCGGGTTTGAAAGGTATTGTACTCCGCGAAGCTGAAAAGCTGGAGGGCTCGGTACGAAATACTGGAGTGCATGCAGCCGGGATCATCATTGCGCCTGATGACCTGACCAATATCGTTCCTGTTGCTACAGCCAAAGACTCCGACCTGCTGGTGACGCAATTCGACGGTCGCGTTATTGAGGATGCAGGCGTTATCAAAATGGACTTCCTGGGCCTTAAAACGCTAACCATCATCAAAGACGCGTTGCGGCTGATCAAGCAAAATCATAATGTTGATATCGACATTGATTATATATCCCTTGAAGATCAGCAAACGTTTGAATTATACCAGCGCGGCGATACCAACGGAACTTTCCAGTTTGAAAGTGATGGTATGCAAATGTACCTGCGCGAGCTAAAACCGGATAAGTTTGAGGACCTGATTGCTATGAATGCACTTTACCGGCCGGGCCCGATTGAGTACATTCCAAACTTTATCAAACGTAAACATGGGCTGGAGCCAATCACTTTCGACCTCGCTGATATGGAGGAATACCTGGGCGAAACCTATGGTATAACAGTATATCAGGAGCAGGTGATGCTTTTATCGCAAAAACTCGCTGGCTTTAGCAAAGGCGATGCCGACGTTTTGCGTAAGGCCATGGGTAAGAAGCAGATAGAGGTACTGAATAAAATGGAGGCCCAGTTTATGGCTGGTGCCACCGCTAAAGGGCATGCTCAGGATAAACTAACCAAGATTTGGAACGACTGGAAAGCCTTTGCGCAGTATGCTTTCAATAAATCTCACTCTACCTGCTACGCTTTTGTTGCCTACCAGACAGCTTATCTGAAAGCTCACTATCCGGCCGAATATATGGCGGCGGTATTAAATAACCAGAACAGTATTGAAAAGATATCCTTCTTTATGGAGGAATGCCGGCGCATGGGTGTGCCGGTACTGGGTCCGGATATTAATGAATCGGATATGGCCTTTGCAGTGAACGACAAAGGGCAGGTGCGTTTTGGTTTGACAGGTGTTAAAGGAGTAGGCGACAAAGCCATAGAGAGCATCATCGAAGAAAGGATAGCTAACGGTCCGTATCAAAGTATATATGATTTTGCCCGCCGGTCAAATGTGCGTTCTGTGAATAAAAAATCATACGAGAACCTGGTTTATAGCGGGGCTTTTGATGAGTTTAAATACAACCGGGCTCAGTTTTTTGCCAAAACAGAAAATGGCTTGCTGAATGGTATCGAACGTATGATCAAATACGCCAATGACTATCAGAATACTCAGAGCAGTTCGCAGGTATCTTTATTTGGTGGTGCAGTAGCTTCTTATATTCCAGAACCGCCGCTGCCAGATTCGGAAGAATTTCCGCTCATTGAAAAATTAAAGTACGAGAAAGATGTGATCGGTATTTACCTGACCGGGCATCCGCTTGACAATTATAAACTCGAGCTTAACCGCTACTGCAATACGACGGTGTCCGACCTGAAGGTGATGCAAAAGGCACGGTCGGGCGAGGGAGGCGACGATATCAAGGCTGCTTTTGCCGATTTGCGGAAAAGGGGTGAGATAAGCGTTGGTGGCCTGGCTTCCAACGTGCAGCATAAAATGACCAAAACAGGCAAACCATTCGGAACCTTTGTGCTGGAAGACTATTATGATTCCTACGAATTTGCCCTGTTTGGCGATGATTATATCAAATACCGCAACCTGATGGTTGAAGGCTATTTTTTCCAGATAAAAGGAAGTATTGAAGAAAAGTTTAAACAAAAGGACAATTGGGACCTGCGCATCAGCTCCATTGGCTTATTGACTGAAGTAAGGGATAAACTGGCTAAATCCATAACAGTTTGCCTCGAGCTTAATTCTCTCAACGACAGCCTGGTGGATAGCCTGGAACAAATATTAGAGAGCAATAACAAAAAGTACCCCGTAAAAAATTGTACACTACGTTTTATGGTGAAGGATGTTGAAGAATCGATTTTGATAGAGCTTCCTTCAAAAACCTTCAAAGTAAATCCTAACGACGAGCTGTTGGACGAGATCCACCAACTGACACATGTGCAGCCAATGCTTAATTAGGAAGTTTGCTTTTTTTGGGGATTGTAATAGATGGCTGGTATAATAATAGAATTAATAATACCCTGAATTCGGCGTTAAATTCTGTTAAACCATTACCCTTCAATTAACCAATGAGCTATTTTTGCATATGCGCTGGTTGTTTATTCTTTTAGTATTTTGCTGTTGTACAGTAAAAGCGCAGGTAATCGGCGGTAAGATCGTTGCCGATTCTACTAACACGCCGGTTGCAGCAAGGCTTTTTACCCATTCCGGATATCAAACAGCTACAGATGCGGCTGGCAATTTCAGTATACAGGTTAAAGGTGCCGGAGATACGATCAATGTACTTGCTATTGGCTATAAGCTATTGGTATTTCCATTAAGATCGCCATTGCAAAGATATATGGTATTACGCCTGAAAACGGCGCCGGTCAACCTGAAAGAAGTAACGATCAAAGCCGGGAGAAATCATCAAAAAGATTCTATCGATCGCCGGGCCGAATACAGCAAAACATTTAATTTTCAGCCGCCCAAATTAAAAGACGCCTTTGTTGCGCCACCATCCAATGTGCCCTTTGCTTTTTTCAGCATCGATCTGTTAAGGGTAGTTAGCGTTTTGACCCGAAACAGCGACCCTAAATATAAATTGAAAAAAGTTTTGCTGCGTGATGAACAGGCCGATTATATAGCAAACCGCTTTAACCGAAGCCTGGTTGGCCGGGAAACCGGCTTAAAGGACGATTCGTTGCAAACCTATATGGATAAATATTATCCATCTATAAACTGGGTAAAAAAGGCAAGTGATTATGATATTATCTTGTATATCAAGTTGAAAGCAAAAGAATTCAGAAAAGCAAACTGACAAAATGCTGGGTTTATTGTTAATAAACTGACATCCTTAGGCAACGTGTTAATAATTAAATTGGGGTTTAATTGGTATAAACCATACTTTTATCGTCACCCTAAAGTTATGCTTTCAGGGTTACATAATTGCATTGTCACATTGACAGCCTTGCATTTGTGGCAAGCTATTTGAATACAGTATATTTGGAGGAAATATTAAAAATTAAAAGATCATGGCTTTAGAAATAACAGATGCAAACTTCGAGGAATTGGTCCTTAAATCAGATAAACCAGTATTGGTTGACTTTTGGGCAGAATGGTGCGGTCCTTGCCGTATGGTTGGTCCGGTTGTAGAAGAAATTGCTAAAGAGTACAGTGGCAAAGCTGTAGTAGGCAAAGTAAACGTAGACCATAACCCAGGCATTTCAATGAAGTTTGGTATCCGCAATATCCCTGCTTTATTGTACTTCAACAAAGGCGAGATAGTTGACAAACAAATTGGTGCAGTGCCTAAGTCTATACTTGCAGGCAAATTGGACAAACAACTAGCATAAGCAATCAATCAACATAAGTGTAGCCGGTTCTGGATTTCCAGGACCGGCTTTTTTTTTCGCTGCGCTGTCATTGGTCATTTGTGCTTTGTCTATCAGTCCTTTGTCCATTGTCATTTAGTCCTTTGTCTTTTTGACATCAGCGCATTCAATTCAATCAAACGAATCAGCGGTTCAGACACAGTCCACATTTGGCATTCATCGCTCCGCATTTCTTTTACTCGCTTTACTTGCATACTAGTGCCGCACATGCTACATTCGTAAAATGCCTTTACTGCGCGAAGAACAACAGATACGCCAATTGGATAACCTCGAACTGCTTGCCCGGCAGGTGGTAGAGGGGTTTATTACAGGTTTACACCAAAGTCCTTTTCATGGCTTTTCGGTCGAGTTTGCGCAACACCGTCTGTATAACAACGGCGAATCGGTAAAGAATATCGACTGGAAGTTGTATGCCCGAACCGACAAACTGTTTGTGAAGCAATTTGAAGAGGAGACCAACCTGCGCTGTTATTTGTTGCTGGATACTTCATCATCCATGAATTTTCCGGACAAAGGCATTAATAAGCTCCAATTCTCTATTTATGCGGTTGCTTCGCTCATGTACCTTTTTAAATCGCAAAGGGATGCATTTGGTTTATGTCTTTTTTCGAATAAGATCGACCGGCTGAGTCAGGCCCGATCTACTTCTTCACATCTCTTTCATCAGTATGCCGAGCTGGAGAAGGCCTATAGCCAGCCACAAATCAATACAAAAACCAATATTACCGGTGTACTTCACCAATTGGCTGAAGAAATACACAAGCGTTCGATGATCATCATTTTTAGTGATATGCTGGAGAATAATGCCAGCGAAGAAAAATTGCAGGCTTTATTTGCGGCAATTCAACACCTGAAATACAACAAGCACGAGGTGATCATTTTTAATGTTAATGATAAGGGTAAGGAAGTGGATTTTGATTTCGATAACCGCCCTCATCATTTTATTGATATTGAAAGCGGGGAGGAACTAAAAGTACACCCGGGCAAGATCCGTGAGGTGTACAAATCTGGTCTCGACAATTACCGGCACCAGCTGGAATTGAAATGCGCACAATACCATATCGACCTGATCGATGCAAATATTAACGAAGGCTATAACCATTTACTCAAATCTTACCTGGTTAAGCGAAACAGTATGGTGTGATACCGCATAGGTAACAAATTAAATACAAAAACAATTCCTGCCGGGTTTTTAAAACACGAATCAAAATGTAGATTTGTGTTAACCACATTAAATTTCCTTTTTTAAAGCATATTATCTTACTCTATGGACGATATCCAGATCAAAAAGCAGTCAAAGAAATATGATGCTATTATTGTAGGCTCAGGTGCCGGAGGCGGTATGGCTGCCTATGTTTTGGCCAATGCCGGCTTAAAAGTTTGTTTGCTTGAAGCCGGACTAAACTTTGACCCGCGCGAGAACTCTTCACAATTGAAAAATCCCTGGGATTCACCTAGGCGGGGGGCAAGCACTAAGTTCAGGCCATTCGGCGATTTTGATGGCTGTTACTGGGGTTGGGAAATTGATGGCGAACCATATACCCAGGCACCCGGTAGCAACTGGGAATGGTGGCGAGCCCGTATGGTAGGTGGCAGAACCAACCACTGGGGCCGCATCTCGCTTCGTTTTGGTCCGAATGATTTTAAAAGAAGGAGTATTGATGGTTTGGGCGACGACTGGCCAATTGGCTACGATGATATCAAACCATATTATGATAAGATAGATCAGTTGATAGGCGTATTTGGCACCAACGAGGGGCTCTATAATGATCCTGATGGTTATTTCCTGCCTCCCCCGAAACCACGTTTGCATGAGATCATGCTCAAGCGCTCTAATGCCAAGATCAATATCCCGGTAATACCGTCGCGCTTATCTATCCTGACAAAAAAAATAAACAACAGCCGTGAAGCATGTTTCTTCTGTGCGCAATGCGGCAGAAGCTGTAAAGTTTATGGCGACTTTTCATCATCTTCGGTACTGGTAAAACCTGCCCTGGCTACAGGTAATGTCGACCTGGTAACCAATGCAATGGCGCGTGAAGTTTTAACAAACCGCGATGGATTGGCTAGTGGTGTATCCTATGTAAGCAAAGACGATATGCAGGAATACCAGGTTTACGGCCGCACAGTTATTTTAGCTGCCAGTGCCTGCGAAAGCGCGCGTTTGCTATTGAACTCCAAATCTGAGCGTTTCCCTAACGGTCTGGCTAACTCAAGCAATGCGGTAGGTAAATACCTGCACGATTCAACCGGTGCCGATATGGGTGGAATATTGCCCCAATTGTTTGATCGGAAACGTTATAACGAGGATGGGGTAGGCGGTATGCACGTATATACGCCATGGTGGCTGGATAACAAGAAGGACAAACTCGATTTCCCTCGAGGCTATCATATTGAATACGGTGGCGGTTTTGATATGCCCTTGTACGGTTTTAACTGGGGTATCGAAAAACTGAATGGCAGTTATAAAGTGAAAGGCAAGCAAAAGGAAGCCGGAGGTTATGGCGCATCACTGAAAGAAGATAACCGTTTCTTTTTTGGGGCGAGTATAGGTATGGCGGGTCGTGGTGAGGGTATTGCACGTGAGGATAGCTATTGCGAGATAGATCCCGAAGTTGTGGATAAATATGGCATCCCGGTATTGCGATTCCATACCCAATGGACCGATTACGAAATAAAGCAGGCTAAACATATGAAAGAGACCTTTAAGGAAATACTAACCAATATGGGTGCGGTAATTACCTGGGGCGATGATGATGGCGAGCATAATAAATGGGGCCTGCACAATCCCGGTAATATTATTCATGAGGCCGGTACAGTGCGCATGGGTAATGATGCGCGTAAGTCGCCATTGAACAAATACAGCCAGGCGCATGACGTGAAGAATTTGTTTTGTGTTGACGGCGGTCAGTTTGTATCTCAGGCCGATAAGAATATCACCTGGACCATTCTGGCACTCTCGATGCGTGCTTCAGAGTATATTGTTGACCAGTTAAAGAAGCAAAATATTTGATCTTTTTATTATGAACAGAAGAGATTCATTAAGAGCATTGGTGGTAGGCGGCTTGTCGGCTGCGGTTTTGGTTGATGCTTGTAAAACACCCGCCAGTAAAGATACAGCATCCGAAACTGCCGCTAATCCTGATCAGGACCACCCGGAACGTATGGTTGAGGAAAAGGCAGCTGATAAGAAATTACTCCAGGAGCCTAAATTCTTTACCGACCATGAATTCGCCACAATAACAATTTTGGGCGATATCATTATCCCTAAAGATGAAGTGAGCGGCAGTGCATCGGACGCGAAAGTGGCGGATTTTATAGAGTTTATAGTAAAAGATATGCCCGAGCATCAGGTGCCAATGAAAGGCGGGTTGCGCTGGCTTGACCTGCAATGCCTGAAACGCTTTGAAAAAACTTTTAAGGATTGCGATCATACCCAACAAATCGAGGTTGTAGACGATATCGCCTATCCCAAAAAAGCTAAACCAACTATGAAACAGGGCGTGGCATTTTTTACCTTAATGCGTAACCTGACAATAACCGGGTTTTATACTTCCGAGATCGGGATAAAAGATATTGGTTATCAGGGTAACCGGCCAAACCAATGGAACGGCGTGCCGGATGATGTATTGAAACAATACAACCTGGCCTATACCGAAAAAGAGCTTAAAGAGTGTATCAGCTTTGACAGCAAAAGCTAATAAAAAAGGGTAGCCTGTGATCGGGCTACCCTTTTTTTCTGATATGAAAATTCATTTTTACGCTCACCTCCTTTTTTTCTGCCGATTTCATCATGTAGGTTAAGTTTTATGGTCGGCCAGAAGGATTTAAAAGCTGTATTTTTTGGCTACCAAATCATAACATTGACTTTACATTAGCCTGTCTACCTTTGCGGCGTTAATAGCCGGGCAATACAAAATCGTTCTTTATTACGGCAATAAGATCAGTTAAAAGTTAGGTAAAGAGGGCTCGGTCCTCTTTATTTGTTTTTAGCCGTTTTGTCAATTGCATCCAGAATAACGTGGCAGGCAAAACGAATCTGTTCCTCAGTAATGATCAGTGGGGGAGCAATACGCATCGAGTTGCTGCAATGAAGGAACCAATCAGTTATAACACCATTTTGAATACAATGATCGATCACTTTTTTATTGAATTCGAAGCTCTCCAGTTCAATGGCAAGCATCAGCCCTTTACCCCGAACTTCTTTGATCCCGGGATGTACGAGCAATTCCCTGAATAGGTCTGATTTACGCGCTACCGCTGCGATAAGCTCTTCTTCAAGTAATACCTCCAACGCTGCCAGTCCGGCTGCGCAACAAACCGGGTGACCACCAAAAGTTGTAATATGCCCCAATATGGGCTTTTCTTTTAGTGCAGCCATGATTGTTTTTGAAGCGATGAAGGCACCTATTGGCATGCCGCCACCCAAAGCCTTCGCCATTAACAAAATATCCGGAACGATCCCAAAATGTTCAAAAGCAAAAAGCTTGCCCGTACGTCCAAGTGCTGCCTGTATCTCATCCAGTATCAATAATGTGCCCGTTTCAGTGCAGCGTTCTCGCAGGGCTTGCAGGTACAACCTATCCGGAACCCGTATGCCAGCTTCGCCCTGTACAGTTTCAACAACAACACAAGCTGTTTCGCTGGTAATATAAATTAAGTCGTCAGGTTCATTAAATCGGATAAAATTAATTCCGGGTAGTAAAGGACGGTAAGCTTGTTTAAATTCTTCATTACCCATTACGCTCAATGCGCCATGGGTACTGCCATGGTAGGAGTTGTAGAAAGCAACAATTCCGGTTCTCCCGGTATATCTCTTTGCCAGTTTTAAAGCACCTTCAAGTGCTTCTGACCCTGAACTTACAAAATATACCGAGTTTAAAGTTTCAGGTAAAACAGCAACCAGTTTTTCGGCAAACTTAACCTGCGGACTTTGCACATATTCGCCATAAACCATCAGGTGCATGTATTTTTCTGCCTGGTCTTTGATAGCTTGTATCACCCGGGCGTTTCCATGCCCCAGATTACTTACACCAATACCTGAAATAAGGTCGAGAAATGGTTTGTTATTATTATCGTACAGGTAAACCCCCTCCGCGCGTTCAAACTCCAGCAATAACGGAAAGTCGGTGGTTTGTGCATTGTGCGCTAAAAACAGCTGGCGGAGCGTATGCATATTTGAGGTGTACGAAAACGAAATTTTTAGGCTTTACTTATAAATGCTTCGAAATTGGGGAATTTTAACGAAAAATAACAGGTTTAACAGAAATTACCTGTTAAGTAGGTAATTTACCGGGTGCGCTGTTCGCCTGGTTCCGTTCGCGTAACTGGCGAATAAGTTCGTCATTAAATTCGCGCTCGGCTTTAAATAGAGCACTTACTTTTTCGGCAGGTAAAAATTTCAAAAACTCGGAAGTGTATTTCTTACGGACGTTGACCAGATCCGATTCAAAATTCAACTCATTTTGAATTTGTTCTGCACCATCGGGTTCGGCAGCAGATGAATTAAGGCGCCTTTTAACTCTGATCGCAGTAATTTCAGCCTGGTAGCGACGATACACGGGCCAAAATTTTTCCGATTCATCACTTTTCAATTCCAGGCGCTGGTTGATGTAACGTTCTTTTACTCTTTCAACACGCTCAATAGCAGTTTCTCTGAGGATACGTTTTTCAACGCCGGGGCGCCTGATTATCGGCCGAAGTTGGCCAAAGCCTTTAATGCCACATGCCAGCAACAAAAATAAAATAAAGATATGACGGCAGGTGTTATACATTTTATTGGCTGGCAGAATCTAAAGCTTGTTGTAAATCGATATTTAAATTTTCGGCGTCGGCTGGTTTTGTTTCGTCCATCAATGTGCGGGTATCATTACCATCCAGGTGTAATTGCAGGTAGTTCTGGATGTCATCAACCGGTATCGAGGCCAATGATTTATGTAAGAACGAGTCTTTATGAACGGCATCCGGATCGGCGCTTCGGTTTAAAAATAAGGCACCACCAATAGCTATAACCAAACAAGCTGCCGTGGCATATTTAACAGCACTCGTTGCAATGAATTTTCGGATAATTGCACCACCGGTTTCTTTCTTTTCCTGTTTAACCGTTTTCGCGAGGATGTTTTCTGTAAGCCTGTCGAAATAATTTTCCGGAACAGTAAGCGTGCCGGCAGGTGTGCTCAGGGCCTCTTCTACCTTAATGCGACTTTGAATCTGTTGCTGCAGGTTTTCAAAATAATCGGCAGGAACAGCAAAACCGGGTTGGTCCTTGTCGGCCGATTGTTCAATATTTATCCTCGCTGTAATATTCGCAGAAAGTTCATCGAAATACCCATAAGGAACAGCAAAACTGGTATCTTCTTTATTTAGAGCTTCTTCAACACAGATCCTTGCGGTAATTTGATCCGTCAGCTCATTAAAATAGCTATCCGGCACGGTAAAGCCCGGTGCTTCTTTATCTGTCGCACTTGCTATGCCGATCTGCGCATTAATTTGTTCACCAAGTTCAGTAAAATAGTTTTCGGGCACGGTAAAGCCTGTTTCCTGCTTATTGCCTGCTGCTTCTTCGAGTGTAATTTTTGACAAAATAGTTCCACTAAGGCTATCAAAATAGCCTTCGGGCACTATAAACGGGTTATCTGGGTTTACCTGTTTAAGTGACATATATTCATTTAGCCATTCCCTGTTGCCTCTATCCCTTTTCATATCTCTATATAGATGAAATTATAGCTCAATGGTTTAAACTAAATTTAAAATATTAATCATTTGACAATAAAAATGTCTCTATCTTCTTAACCGCAAGGTGAAACGAAGCCTTTAATGCCCCCACGCTGGTGCCAAGCACATCCGAAATTTCTTCGTACTTCAGGTCGTCATAATATTTCATATTGAAAACCAAACGTTGTTTTTCGGGCAGGGTTAAAATAGCCTGTTGTAATTTCAATTGCGCTTTATCACCATTAAAGTAAGTTGAATCGGCCAGGGTATCCGCCAGTTCATAAGCAACATCATCTAATGGTATGTTATTTTTTTGTTTTTTCTTATTCAGAAAGGTGATACATTCATTGGTGGCTATGCGGTACATCCAGGTATACAGCTGGGCGTCGCTGCGAAAACCGGGAAGGTTTTTCCAGACTTTTACAAATGTATCCTGCGCAATATCGTCGGCATCGTCATGGTCAATGACCATTCGCCTGATATGCCAATAAATTTTCTGCTGGTATTTTTTTAGTAAAAGGTTAAACGCTTCGTTTCGCGTTTTTTCGTCTTGAAACTTGCGTAGTATTTCTGCGTCTTCAACCTGTACCGCCATGAATCGAATTTTGGTTTCTGCCTTTATTGCGAAAATAGTGATTATTTTATTAAATCGAGTACCTGTTGCGAAGCCTTGTTGCTGTCAACTTTTTCAATGATATGCTGGATAATTCCTGCTGCATCAATAATAAATGTAGTGCGCAACGTGCCCATATATACCTTGCCATAAAGCTTTTTTTCGCCCCAAACGCCGTAGGATTCTATGATCTTTTTATCAGGATCGGCGATGAGCGGAAAGGGGAGCTGGTATTTATTGATGAATTTCTGATGCGACTTTTCGGTATCAAAACTTACCCCTACTACCTGTAAACCCCTGGCTGCAAGCGACTGGTAATTATCTCTGAAATTGCAGGCTTCTTTGGTACAGGTAGGGGTATTATCCTGCGGATAAAAATACAGGATCAAGGTTTTACCCTTGAAATCTGATAATGAAATTTTTTCGCCGTTTTGATCGGTTGCTGTAAAATCCGGGGCTTTATCGCCTGCTTTTAATGTGCTCATATTATCTGCTAAAGTTTGCTGTATAGTGGCTTACGTTATCTTTATTATCCGTAACGGTCAATTCAAAATGATGCTGACCATGGGCAAATGCCTGGTCAAAGTTATAGCTTAATACGTAGGTTTTGTAGTCCCATTCCATTAAAATCCATTTGTCGTCAATTTTACCAACATAGCTTTTAATACCCGATAGGTTATCCATTATTTTTAGCGATAGTCGTTTCATACCCGACATATTAACGCCATCTCTGATATTTATCGGGTGTATTGTGGGGGCAAGGGTATCAAGCCTGATATAATAATCGCCAAAGGTTCGCACTTTGGTTTTTATATAGCCATTTTCAAAGTTTCCGCCCTCACAAATGCCATCGGTATTCATGATAACCCCTTTGCCTGCTAATTGACCTATGGAAGCATCGGGTTTGATCCAAAGTTCAAAGGTGTCATTAATAGGCGTCATCCGGTTATGTATGCGGTGAATCTCGGAGAAAGTACCTTTTTTCTCAGGCAAAGTTGCATAGGTAAAATTAAGATCATCATATAAATTCCCCGGCGGGATGATCACTTTTACTTTATCGTTACTAAACTCATTTTGTTTACTGTATGCAAAGAAACCTGTACTTACGTTTGAAGCTATTTTCGATGTTGTAACAGCGCTTGATTTTACTTTGATACTTAGTGTAGCTTGATTTCCAGCTACATCCTTAACGACATATTCAACCTCGTGGACGGCATTATCTGTAAATTTAATGATGCCCCGATCAACAGACTGAGGGTATAGCGATATTTTACTTCCAGGCAATATAAAGCACTTTTGAATAAACCGATGTGAGGCCTGGAAAACCGGATAATCGATATAGGCATTGATCGCATGAGTTTGATTGAATGCAAACCTTTCTACAGCAAAAGTATAAACCAACTGGCCATCAACTTTAAGTTCGATAGCATAAATGCCGTTGTGGTTGAACGATGTGCTGTTCATATCAGTGGCAGTTATACCGAAGCCGGTGGCACCGTTAACGCTGATCACCTGTGGTTTTGCCAGCCTGTAATTGCCAGCCGCACCTTTCAGCTGAAAAAATTGCCTTGTAGTTTTTTCACTAAAAGGCTCGTCGCCGATGTGATAAACGCAAATGGCACTAAGTGTAGGGGCAACATGGTCATTTATCGTTAATCCAAATAATTGCGGGTTGATGGTTTCCTCGGTTTGGCTTTCCCTGATCTCGAAATGGAGGTGGGGCCCTTCCGATGCTCCTGCATTACCCGACCAGGCTACTACATCGCCCTGGCATACTGTTAGCTGAAATGCCGGTACATCGGTGTCCACTTCAAAGCTTTGTTGCTGGTACTGTTTTTCACGAAGGACTTTTTCTATTGATGGAGCAAAGCGTTGCAGATGGCCATATACAGTGGTAAAGCCATTTGGATGAGTAATGTATAATGCATTGCCAAAGCCGCCAAACTGAACTTTGATACGCGACACATAACCATCGGCGGAGGCATGGACAGGAAAGCCTACGGTGCCATTGGTCTTAAAATCCAGGCCCGAATGAAAGTGATTGGACCGTAATTCGCCAAAGGATCCGGCGGTGCTGGGCGGCAGATCAAGCGGATAACGGAAAAAGTTTTTTGGGTAGCTGCGGGTTTTTACAATATTTTGAGCTATGCCACTTAGCAGAAGACCAGAAAAGACGATAAATAAAACAAACGTTTTAAGCCTCATGCTTATTTAACATAGAAATCGAGCATTCGTTTGTTTTCCAGGAATCCTTCCAGGTGGTCGCCTATATTTACTTTACCTACACCCTGTGGTGTGCCTGTAAAGATCAGGTCGCCTTTTTTTAATGTGATGTATTGGGATACAAAAGTTATTATACGCTCGAAAGAGAATAGCAGATCTTTGGTATTTCCCTGCTGTCGGAGTTCGCCATTGATATCCAGTTTAAAACTGAGATCGTATAAATCCGCAAATTCCGATTTCAGTATAAAATTGCTGACAGGTGCCGAACCATCAAAAGCTTTTGCCAGTTCCCAGGGAAGCCCCTTTTCTTTATGCCGGCTTTGTATATCGCGGGCAGTAAAATCAATTCCCAAACCGATCTCGTCATAATAGTTAGATGCAAATTTCTCGCTGATATTTTTCCCTTCTTTACAAACTTTTAATACGATCTCAATTTCGTGGTGGATATCTTCCGAAAAATCAGGATGATAAAATGCTTTGTTTTCGCGGAGCAGGGCTGTATCCGGCTTCATAAATATTACCGGTACTGTAGGTACAGGGTTGTTCAGCTCCTTTGCATGTTCGGCATAATTGCGACCGATGGCGATGATCTTCATTTCTGGGTATTTGCAGTAAATTTAGGAAATTTTGGGGATTGGTCATTAAGCATTAGTCATTAAGCATTAGGCATTGGTTGTTAGCATAGCGTTAATGAAAAATGGCAAAAGTGACTGGAGAAAAATTGGCCGGTTTGGAGTTTTTTAGTTTTGGCGGAGCGTTTATAGTACGGATATCCTTTTGATCACCGATTCGGTGCCTGCTACAACACGGATGAAATAAAATCCACGCTGTAAGCGGTTGTTCAGCGGGTAGCTGAAGTTTTGCTCGCCGGATGAGATCCGTTGAGAGATGAGGGTAATAACATCATTACCCAAAACGTCCATTACTTTAACTGTTACGATAGCGTTTCTCGAAAGTGTATACTTGATATTGATCTGATCGGTAATTGGATTAGGGAAAACCTGTACATCGTTCAACAGCCTATCGTCGGCTCGGGCAACATTTACTTTTTGGACTGAAACAACTGCTGGTCGTAATGGCGGGAGCGAGAGGTGCAAACCATTGCGCAAATAAGAGGATTTTGTAGGGGTTAGCTTATGGATAGTATCTACATGTCTGGAGGCATACCCGCCTGCAAGGGCAATATTAACCGTTACCGCGAGTACGATCAATATTATCCAGGAAGATCTATAAGTATAAATTAGCCTCATGCGTTGATTTATATTACAAAAATATAAATAATGGACTCAGGATTTGCGTATGGTTTAATTTAATATTTGATTTTAACAATATTTAACATACGGGGGCGTATTGGTTGAAATGGTTGTATTGGTTATTTTGGTTGAAGTGGTTGTATTAGTTGTAGTAGTTATATTGGTTGAAGTGGCTGGGCATTGGAGTCCATAGTCGATGGTCCATAGTCAATGGTCCATAGCCTTTTTTAATGCCCAATGCCCAATGCCGCGCATCAAATGCCTGATGCCTAAACGCCGCGCAAGACTATTTGTACCGGATCTTATAAATCAGAATGATACTGGCAAAAACCAGCGTAATGGCATTAGCTATTGCTACGGGGAGACTGCCGCTGATGATGCCGTATATGAGCCAGCAAAGGGTGCCGGCGGTAAATAAACCATACATAGCCAGCGATATACCGGAAGTGTTTTTGGTTTGAATGGTTTTGATGGCCTGGGGCAAAAAAGAAATGGTGGTGCCGCAAGCAGCCAGGTACCCGATGATATCTACTAACATGAAATGCATTAGGGTAAATTTAACCAAATACTGTTAGTAAATGATTAATTCTTTGGTTCCAATGCCTCTTTACCAACCAAACTGTTTTTATAGCTGTACGAAAAGTAGATTACCAGTCCGATAACCAGCCAGATCAAAAACCGAAGCCAGTTGGTATAGCCCATTTCTGTCATCAGGTATAAACAACTGGAAAGGCCTAAAACCGGGATCAGCGATAAGTTTTTAACAAATGACGCTATTGTAAGTGCCGCAGTTAGTATCAGGAAAATAAAAAATGGGAAATTCTCGTAAGCGTTTTTCTCGGTAAATTTTGCCGTTACATAATCCCTGAAAAATATGATCCCCACAATAAACAATACCGGAGTTATCCACTTGGCGTTGATGTAGGGCAAATGGAAGCGTCCTTTACGCTGCGCCTGGCGGGGTAACAGGAGTACGCCGCCACAAACCAACACAAATGCAAAAAGGGTGCCGATACTGGTGAGATCCGTTACAATAGTCAGATTAAGAAACAACGCAGGTACCGCCACAACAATACCGGTAATAATGGTTGAAAATGACGGTGTATGGTATTTAGGATGGATACGTGAGAATACCTTTGGCAACAGGCCGTCGCGGCTCATGGCCATCCAGATACGTGGCTGGCCCAGCTGAAATATCAGCAATACGCTTGCTGTTGCGATGACGGCGCTGATAGAGATCACATAGCTGATGTTATGTAACCCAACTTTAGCGAACACAAAAGCTAATGGGTCGCCTACCTGTAATTCTTTGTAGCTAACCATACCGGTCAACACCAATGAGATGAGGATGTATAGCACCGTACAAATGATCAGTGAGTAGATCATACCACGGGGCAGATCGCGTTGAGGATTCTGGCATTCCTCGGCAGTGGTAGAAATGGCGTCGAATCCGATATAGGCGAAGAAAACTCCTGAAACACCTTTCATTACACCGCTGAAACCATTAGGTAAAAAAGGGTGCCAGTTGGCCGGAGTCACATAAAAAAAGCCGATAAGGATAACACCGATCACAATAGCGATCTTCAGGATCACCATGGCATTGGTAGCTTTCCTGGTTTCGCGAATACCCACATAAACCAGATAGGTAATGGCAGCCACAATGGCCAATGCAGGTAAATTGGCTATAAACTTCAAAGAGCCTATCCCGGGTGCATTTTCCCATGCTGACGCATCCATTTTCATCCGGTCGGTAATATCAGTCAAATGATGGGAAGCCTTCAGACTTAATATATCTTTATGGGCATTGAAAGCAGTAAGAAAATCTATTGTTGTCCATCTTGGCAAATGGATTCGGAACCCATCCATCAGGTTGACAAAATAGTCGCTCCAGGATATGGCAACAGCAATATTACCAATTGCATATTCCATTAACAGATCCCAGCCAATGATCCAGGCTATCAATTCACCGAAGGAAGCATAGGCATAAGTATAGGCACTTCCTGCAACAGGTATCCGTGAAGCGAATTCGGCATAGCATAATGCTGAAAAACCACAGGTGACAGCAGTGATAACAAACAAGATACTTACCCCCGGTCCGCCCTGAAAAGCGGCTTCGCCGATGGTAGAAAATATACCGGCGCCCACTACGGCAGCAATACCCATTAAGGTTAGGTCGCGTACACGTAATTCTTTTTTAAGGTGTGGGTCTCCTGAATGTTCACCGTCGCTAAAGCCACTTGCGACATCGGATAAAATTCTTTCAATGGTCTTTTTGCGGAATATACTTTTCGACATTCAGTTCTATTGAGTTAGGCTGCATCCAAACATACTATTTTTTTGCATTGAATTAAATAGCATAAATTGCAGCCGTGGAAAAAAGTTTGAGGTCCGTATTACGTAGTATAAGGTGGATGGTTGTGCCTTATTTGCTGATATTGATTATCTGTCTGGTAATCAAACTCAATTTTTCTCGTCCCGAAATTTATTTTGCCGTAAATGGATTCAATTTTCCACTTGCTGATACCCTGGCGCCCTATATAACCGATCTGGGTGACGGTTGGACTGCTATTAGTCTCTCACTTATCCTCATGTTTGTCAGTTACCGCAAAGCACTGATCATGGGAAGTTCGTACGCGATCACGTCTATCTCGGCACAGATCATAAAATTCCTGTTTGATGCCCCAAGGCCTAAGTTATATTTCGGACATCAAATAGATCATGCGCACTTTGTAAAAGGCGTTGAAATACTGAGCCAACATACCTTCCCATCGGGTCATACCACAACGGCTTTTTCAGCAGCGGTTCTACTTAGCTACTGGAGTAAGAATAAAGGCTGGGCACCCGTATTCTTACTCTTAGCTATATTGGTTGGCTACTCGCGCATGTACCTGAGCGAACACTTTTTTGAAGATGTGCTTGCGGGTTCGGTCATCGGTTTTGTACTGACCGTTTTTTGGTTGTATTGGCTAGATGGCCGGTCATTCATTCAAAAACCGGGTTGGCAGCGCGGCTTGCTTGGTAAATTTTAAGCGAGTTCGTTATTTCGGTGATTTCTTGAATAAATGTACCATCCGGCAGCTATTGCCCCGATACACCCACCAGAGATCAAAAAGATCATTAAAATGCTTGCGCTTGAAGATGAGTCGTTTACATCGGTATACTGGTCATCACGCTGCAATTCGGAAGATAGTTTGATCGAACTGAAGAAGGCGTTAGCTTCACTGTTGATCAGATCCTTTCTCGTATCCGGGTAAACATACTGGAAGCTATAAGTAGCATCTTTCGTATAGATGATCAAAAATTTCCTGTCCTGTACGTTGCCATTACCATCATTAGTTACCAGGGTAAATGCCTTGCCTTCCAGACTACCTACCGTTGTGTCTCGCACATTTTGCGTGCTTCCATTACCCGATTGTTGCTGAATGCCTTTGATATAATTTTTCAAAACGGCATTCAGATCCTTTTCATGTTTAAGGGGCTGGTTGCCTTTTGCATTTGGTTCAACGGTGGTTACCATATAACCGAAGTCGGTATTGGCCGAATATATATGCTGACCGAGCGTGTCTTTTTGAATATATCCAGCTGGTAATGATACTGTAACCAGTTTGTCAACCTTAATGGGTTTATAACCCTGCCCAAATACTGTATTCACCGAAAGCAGTAGGGCAAATAGAATTTTTAGCTTTTTCATATCAATTAATAACACCATATCGGGCCTGTGGTTTTTTTAAATACACATTGATAGCCTTATGGGTATATTATCTGTTTGATAAGAAAGGAGTTAAAAGGATTAAATTCTTTTGATGAATTACACTATGGAGACAAATGTTTTAGTTGGAAAGTCCGAAAGTCCGGACTCCTAACCCAATTTCTCTATCTCATTTTTCACAAATTCAGCCAGCTCTTTCACGTAGCCGGCGCTGAAATCAAATTTTATACCAGCGGTTTCGTAGATCTCTTTGATAGTTTTGGTATAGCCCAATTTGAGTGCGTCGATGTATTGTTGTAGACCTTTTTCTGGATTTTCTTTATAGTTTTTCCATACTGCTATAGCACCTAATTGTGCCATCCCATATTCGATATAGTAAAACGGCACTTCAAAAATATGAAGTTGTTTTTGCCAGAGATTGGCCTCTGCTTCTTTATGCGTGCTCCAATTGGCAAAGCTGGCACCGAAGCTTTCAAATATTTGCAGCCATGCTTGCGTGCGCTCTTCGTTGGTATGAGTTGGGTTGGTATAGATCCAATGTTGGAATTGGTCAACCACGGCTACCCATGGTAAAGTTTTAAGTACGTCGAACAACTGATCCCGCTTGGCGCGTTTGAGGTCTTCTTCGTTGTCAAAATAAACGTCCCAATTGTCCATGGATATCAGTTCCATCGACATAGAGGCCAGTTCGGCAACTTCAGAAGGACAATGTTTAAAATCGTTTAGTTCGAGGTCGGCCGTAAGAAAGGTATGAACGGCATGGCCGCCTTCGTGCACCATCGTGGTAAGGTCGCGGAAAGTATTGGCCGAGTTCATGAAGATGAAAGGTGCACCGGTTTCAGCCAGCGGGTAATTGTAGCCACCGGGGGCTTTTCCTTTGCGGCTTTCGACATCGAACAAGCCATTTTCCTTCATGATTTGCAGCCTTTCGCCAAGATACGGTCCGATATTGCTGAAACAACGGATCGATTTCTCGATCAGTTCACTGCCATCCTTGAAGGGTTTCAAAGCTGACTTGCCAGATACATCTACATCCATGTCCCAGGGTTCCAAATGGTCTAATCCAAGTGCTTGTTTACGTTTTTCGGCCTGTTGGTGAAGGATAGGCACTATAGCATGTTGAATTGCCTCATGAAAAGCATAGCAATCCTGCGGGGTATAGTCAAACCGACCAAGCGCCTGGAACATATAATCGCGGAAGTTTTCGAACCCGGCATTCAGGGCTACCTGGTGACGTAGTTCCCGTAACTGGTTAAACAAGCTGTTCAGTTGATCTGTATCCTGCAGGCGGCGGGCGGTAATAGTTTCCCAGGCCTGCTGTCTTTTGCTGCGGTCGGTGTCTTTTAAACGTACAGCAGCTTGTTCTAAGGTAAACTCTTTATCGTCGAGGTGGACCGACATGGAGCCGGTTATCGACTGGTATTTTTGCTGTTCAACCTGTATTTCGGTGAGGATAGGTATGTTTTCTTCCTGGAACAATTCGAGTGCTTTTTTTACGCCCCGCAAGTAAATGAAATATTTCTCCTGATCCAGTTGTTCGGTATAGGCACTGGCAACCAGCTTTTTGTTGAGCTCGTTGCTGTATGGCGCAATTTTGGGCTCGATCTCGGTAGCGAAATATTGAAACTTTTGTAGCAACTCTTCGCTGGCAGTATCACAGGTCATGCGGATATAACGCCAGGCAAAATCTTCCTCCAGGGCTGCTTCTAATTCACTGCGATCGCGAAGCCATTGCTCCAGAGCGTCAACAGAATTGATCTGCCTGTCTTTTAGTTCAGTAAACAGTGGTTCCAGGCTTTCCCATTTGATCTCGAAATTCTCAGGAATGTATTTTCTTGGCTTTTTGGCTATCATGGTCGTTATATTTCCCTGCAAATTTAATTTTTAAGTCGGGATTCGACGTAAGTCTGCATCCCGATAGTTTTTGGGATTCCGAAAGATGCATTGAGGGACAAAAGGTGTGGTGCAGAAGACTAACGATCACGATGCGAATCTTCGAAATAATAAACTATTCTAACTGTTTTGGTACTACATTTTTTTGTAGGTCAATACTACATGGTTTGGTAGTTGGGCTCAGCCACAAAATAGGTGAAATTTGAGGGTAGCCTGGTTGACATAATTGCCAAAAAAATTTGGCAATAGTATTTTTCCTGATGACAGTTAAATGCTCTATCTGCCCAACCTGTGTTAATGAGATCAGTTTCCGAAATGTGGGGTAACCATTTTAAATAATAAGGGTTGAATTGTTCAACAAATCAAATTATAAAATATGAGAAAGCTTGTTTTGTCCTTTTTTTTTGCGGCCTCCTCCTTTGCAAGTTTCGCCAATACTTCGAATATTACCAGATTATCGGTCTGCTACGATAAATCTGCATCAGCTTTTACACTTCAGGTGCGCATTGCAGCATCCTATACCAGCAAATGCGGTGTAACCTGGAATATAGTTGCCTATGGTTCAAGTTATGACGAGGCTATGCAGGGACTGAAAAACATGGCAAAACTTTCAGATGCTGCCTGCGGCACAAACATTTCGCAAATTATTGTTCCGAATTAGCAGGTCAAAAATCACTAGATCATACGAGTAAATCATTGGCTTTTTCTCATTAGGGGAAAAGCGTGATTTTCTTCATTACAATATTATTCATAATTTATGTTCAGGAGTTTGGCCATCTTAGTTCTATTTGGACTTTTATCTATCATGTCGGCAAAAGCCCAAACCGGCGATAAAATAGTTGCTACGGTTGAATATCAATTCAAATACATCAAAAATGGTGAAACCATCATTGACGACATTGGCATTTTAGATATCGCGGGAGATAAAAGCTATTTCCATGGAAAGGGCGCAGACGACGACAAAAAAATGTTGACCGAAAGAATTGCAAGGGCAAACAATGGGAGTAATCATATCACTTTAGCGCCCCTTAGCAGCAAGGATTTCGCTCAAAATGCCTGCGAGTTCAAAATAATAAAAGACTATGCAAAGCGGGTGGCTGTCATGGTTCAATATATTGGCCGGCAAAATCTCGGATTTGTTAAGGATACTTTAAGTAGCAGCAAATGGGTCATCGGGAAAGAAACGAAAAAGATCGGCGGTTTCTTCTGCCGAAAGGCAACAACCAGAAAAGATACTTCAACAATAACGGCATGGTTCACAACTGAGATCCCTTTACCCGAAGGGCCCTATTATTATTACGGGTTGCCCGGCCTGATCATACAGGTAAGATCAACAGCCGGCATCAGTGCTGAATTATTGCGAATGAAGCCAGTTAACCAGCCCCGGAAGAAAATTAAAACAGAACCATTTGCCCTGGTTACTGTAACACAATGGTACAAAGCTGCTGCAAACGAAGCGGCGGCTTTTAAAACCGGACAATTTTCTAATGGCGATGAAGCAAAATTGAAATCTGAAAGTCAATAACGGTAATCACCAAAAAAACTGTGAATGTCCGGTTAATTTGTATCACCTTTTTCTTTTCCGCAACACTCGTTGCAAAAGCTCAAATAAATATTAAAGGCACTATAGTTTCAACAGTTAACAAAGCGATCGCTGAGGCAAATGTTATCCTGTTTTCAAGTAATCATCAGGATATACTGGCTTATACAATTACAGACATCGAGGGTAATTTTAGTCTTAGGTCGGTTACAAAAGATAGTACCCTGCTGGAAGCTTCAATTCTTGGGTTTGAAAAGCAAACAATTGCATTAGGGCCGAATATTTCTAAAACGTTTGTTATTGTGATGAAGCCCATTATTAACAACTTGCCCGAGGTTGTCATAAAGCAGGCGCCAGCACCAATACGAGGTAATAAAGATACGATCAGCTATTCGGTCAAGGCCTTTTCTGATAGCAGCGACCGGCGGATAATTGATGTCATCAAAAAACTGCCGGGTATTTCTGTTTCAGAAACGGGCCAGATATTATTTAACAATCGGGCGATCAACAAATTTTACATCGAAGGGAAGGATCTTTTAGAGGATCAATATACCATCGCCAGTAATAATTTGCCATCAGCTGATGTTGACCAGGTTCAGGTTCTGCCCGATCACCAGCCGATAAAGGCCCTGAAAGGTAGCATCAAATCAGACCGGGCCGCTATCAATATTAAACTTCGAAAAGATGCAAAATCGCGGATCATTGGAATGGGTTCGGTTAGTGCGGGGCTGCCCTTAAATGCAAGGAATGACGAGGTCGCATTATTGCATTTTAATAAGGATCTGCAATTTATCAATACAATAAAAACTAATAATACGGGTAAAAATCTCGACCCTGAAATACTGGAGCAAAATAAGCCATCCGGTTTGTCTGATAACTATATCGATGGAAGTCCGCAACTTTCGGTCTTAAAACCGGATGTCCCCCAAATTGATCAGTCGCGCTTTTGGTTCAATAATAACAACCTGATTTCAAGTAATTTTTTGATCGGCGTCAGTAAAAGCCTTGATCTGAAGCTAAATATTGCCCTGGAAAATGACAGGATAAGCTCCCGATCATCGGTACAAACTGCGATCTATTTACCCGCTGATACGATCAATTTAACAGAGCATCATTCCGCGATCAACGCCTATTCCAAACTCATTTCCGGCATCGTACTCGAACAAAACACTGATAATTTATACCTGCGAAATAGTCTGAATGGCTATGCGTCCCGGGAAACGAATGCTGATGTTCTATTAGCTCCTGCATCGGATCAGCAACTTTTACAACCCCTTTTTAACCTGGTTAACAGGCTAAAAGCGATCATAAAAACAGGTAATAGTACAGTTGATATCAACTCGATGGTTGATTATAGTACTAAGCCACAAAGTCTAACGATAAAACCG